>JANLTI010000266.1:0-7712 GCA_031362845.1 Gemmatimonadaceae bacterium
GCGGAGAGGCCGATCGCATCGGCACCCACCTCGAGCGCCTTCTCGATGATCGTGTTCACCGGCACCTGCTTGCCGAGGTCGAACACGGTGTAGCCATTGTTGCTGAGGATCGTGTTCACGAGCGACTTGCCGATGTCGTGCACATCGCCGTACACCGTCGCGAGCACCACCTTGCCCTTCGTGTAGCCCTCGGCCTTCTCGAGAAAGGTCTCGAGATGCTTCACCGCCTTCTTCATCACCTCCGCGCTCTGAAGCACGAAGGGGAGAATGAGCTCGCCGGCGCCGAACTTGTCCCCCACTTCCTTCATTGCCGGCAGGAGCACGCTGTTCAGCACCTGCACGGGTTGCTCGCGCACGCCGGCCGCATCGAGTGCGTCCTCGATGCCTTCCTTTTTCCGGTGCAGCACCATCCAGTGGACCTTCTGCTCCGGCGACATGCCGGCGGTGGGGTCTTCCTTCTCCGACCGCGCAGCCAACTCGGTCGCGGACGAAAAGCCGTCGATGAACCGCTGGAGCGCGTCTGGTCGACGGTTGAAGACGAGATCATCGGCCAACGCGCGCTGCTCCGTGCTGATCTCGGCGTACGGCGTGATGTGCGCCGGGTTCACGATCGCCGCGTCCAGCCCTGCCTCAACGCAATGATGCAGGAAGACGGAGTTCAGGACGTAGCGCGCCGCGGGATCGAGACCGAAGCTCACGTTGGACACGCCGAGGATCGTGAAAACGCCCGGCAGCTCGCGCTTGATGAGGCGGATGCCCTCGATCGTCTCGTGGGCGCTGTCGATCCACTCCGGGTCGCCCGTGGCGAGCGTAAAGGTCAGCGCATCGTAGATGAGGTCTTCCGCCCGCAGTCCATATTCACCGACGACGATCTCGTAGATGGCACGCGCCACCTCGAGCTTTCGCTCGCGGGTCTTGGCCATCCCCACCGGGTCGATCGTGAGCGCGACCAGCGCAGCTCCGTGCCGCTTCGCGATCGGCACGACGTCGTCGATCCGCTTGCGACCGTTCTCCATGTTAATGGAGTTGATGATCGCGCGGCCGGGGATGTGCTGGAGCGCGGCCTCGATCACCGCGGCCTCGGTGGAGTCCACCATGATCGGCGTCTCCACACTCATCGAGATGAGCTTCACCAGTTTCGACATCTGTTCCGCTTCGTCACCACGCTCGGTGAGCGCTACGCAGACGTCGAGGACGTGCGCGCCGGAATCCTGCTGCTCGCGTGCGACCTCGAGGATCCCCTCGTAGTCGTCGGCGAGCAGCAGGCGCTTCACCTTGCGCGAGCCCTGCGAGTTGACGCGCTCGCCGACGAGCAGCGGCGCGGGCTCCTGGCGGAGAGCCGTGGCGCGCATCGCCGACGAGACCAGCGCTTCGCGGCCGTGCGGCGCGAGCGTCGCCGGCGTCGCCTCATGCACCGCGGTGACGATGGACGACAGGTGTGCGGGCGTCGTCCCGCAACACCCACCGACGATACGCACACCGAACTCCTCCACGAACTCCCGCAGCATCTTCGCCATCGGCAGCGGCTCCAGCGGATAGATCGCCTCGCCGGTGCCGGTGTTGAGGGGAAGGCCAGCGTTGGGAATGACCGAGATCGGCAGCGACGCATGCTCGGTGAGGAAGCGCACTGGCTCGCGCATGTGCTCCGGACCTGTGGAACAGTTCAGTCCGATCACGTCCACGCGCATGGCCTGCAGCGTCGTGAGCGCGCTGGCGATGTCGGTGCCGAGCAGCATGCGCCCGCTCACGTCGAGCGTGATCTGGGTCTGCACCGGAATGCGATGGCCCAGCTCCGCGAACAGTCGCTCGAAACCGGTGAGTGCGGCCTTCACCTCGAGGATGTCCTGTGCCGTCTCGACGAGCAGGACGTCCACGCCCCCTTCGATTAGGTACTTCGCCTGGAGGTAGTACGTCTCGGCCAGCGCCCCGAACGTGATGTCGGAGAGTGCGGGGTCGCTGCTCGAGGGCAGCATTCCGGTGGGGCCGATGGAGCCCGCCACGAACCGCGGCCTCGCCGGCGTGGCGTACTTGTCGCACGCCGCGCGCGCGAGGCGCGCCGCCTGCACGTTCAGCTCACGCGTCTTCTCGTAGAGCCCCCACTCCTTCAGCCGATGGGGCGTGCTCTGGAAGGTGCAGGTCTCCACGACATCACAGCCGACCGCGAGGAAGGACTCGTGGATGGACTGGATGATGTCGGGACGGGTGAGCACGAGGTTGTCGTTGCACCCCTCGAGCGCCTTGCCGCCGAAGTCATCCGGCGTGGGATTGTGAAGCTGGATGTTCGTGCCCATCGCGCCGTCGTAGACGAGCACGCGGTCGGCCAGGGCGCGAAGGTAGGGGTGGGGCGAGCGGGCGAGCGAATCTGGCATGCGAAGCACCAACGAAAAAAACGAGCCCTGACGCGATCGGCGTGGGGGCTCGCGCTTTAGCAGGGGATTAACGTGGCCGCAATTTGCTTGAAATCGCCACGAGGAACGGTTGTCTGGGCTGCCCTCTATAGATAACGAGGCGATACGGCGCGTGCAATGCGCCGGAGCAGGCGGTTCGCGCGACTACAGCATCCGCGATTCCGGCGGCGTGTTCCTGGGGGTGCGGCCGCTGAGCCGCGCACGCTCGCCCACCGACTGCACGAGCGCGGCGAGACGATGCCGCTCCAGTGGCAGCGTGAGATCAGCGAGCACGGCGCGCTGCAGGGAAGGGAGCAGGGGTGCGAGCGGGGTCGACGCGGTGCGATAGAGCAGGCGGGCACCGCCGGACGCCAGTGGAGCCAACAGCAGTTCCGCACCCGCGTCGCTGGCCAGGGCGCGATCCACCACCAGCACGAGCGGAAGCTGCGCACTGGACAGCTCGCGCGCTTCGGCCAGGCTGTGTGCGACGAGAGGCACATGTCCGAGCGCAGCGAGGGACTGCGCGAGACCTTCCAGGAGCGCAACGTCGGCGCCGACAAGCATCACATGCGTCATCAGTGGTTCCGCTCCGTGAGGTCGTGTCGTCGCCCGCGAGTGCACGAGGATCGTGCAGAGGCACATTGCGCCTCGCCGTGCCTGCCGACGATCGCGTAACGCGAGGCGCGCGCAGCTGCACGTACATGCGCACGCATTACGCAAACCTCGCGATGCTCCACGCGCAATACGTGTTTCAACGCAATCCGGCGAGCAGTACCGTCTCGACGAGCCACTGCACCAACTGAAGCGCGAAGTATGCCACGATGGGTGTGATGTCCATCACACCAAATGATGGAATCACGCGCCGTAGCGGACGCAACATCCACTCGGTCGCGCCAGCGCTCCACGAGATCCACCGCCGTCTCGCGAGTGCGGGAAACCATGACGCGATGACGCGCACGAGCAGCGCGAGTCGCAGCACGCCGAACGTCCACCGGACGACGAGCACGACAAGCCCGGCGCTCCCGAGAGACGTCGCGACGATCACGTCGCGAACCAGCGACGCGAGCATGTCGACCGCCGCGAGGAGCAGCGCCGCGCACACCACGTACGCGACGAGAGCCCACAATGGTGTCGCGGCCGCCTGGCCTCCGACACGCGTCACCTGCCGTTCGACACCGGCAATACGAGGATCCACTCGCGCACGCATGAAGCGCGCGGTGCCGCTGAACGGATTGATGCGTCGGGTGCGGACCGCCCAGTCGACTGTGGCGACGACGGAGAACACGATGCCGCCGGCGAGCAGGAGCGGGCGCAGGACGTCGGTCACCATCGCGAACACGAGCAGCGATTCGTTCATGCGCGTAAGCTGTTCGGTGGGTCTTGCCTCTACAAGGAGGTGTCGACCTGCGCGTATCTTTCCACGACCTGCGACCCGAGCAACCGATGTCCGCTGCTGCCACGCGCCGTTACTGGCTGGTGAAATCCGAACCCGACGCCTTCTCGTTCGCCGACCTCTGCGCGTCCGAGCAGCAGACGACCTGCTGGGACGGTGTGCGGAACTACCAGGCGCGCAACTTCATGCGCGACGGAATGCAGCGCGGCGACCTCGTGCTGTTCTACCACTCCAGTACCGAGCCGGCGGCGATCGTCGGCGTCGCGGAGGTCGTGCGGGAGGCCTATGCCGACCATACGGCGCTTGATCCGCGCGACCCGCACTACGACCCGAAGAGCAAGGCCGACTCGCCCACCTGGATGATGGTGGACCTGCGCGCGGTCGAACCGCTGGTGCACCCACTCACGCTGGCGGAACTCCGCGGCGTGAAGGGACTGGACGCGATGGTCCTGCTCCAACGCGGCAGCCGGCTCAGCGTGCAGCCGGTGACGGCGAAGGAATGGGCGATCGTCTACCGGATGGGAATGAAGCCGCGCTGACCTCAGCGCAACAACAGCCAGACGCCACTGCCGATGCCGACCACGCCGACCACCGCGCGGATCAGCGACGGGGGCAGTCGCTGCGCACCTCGCGCGCCCAGGTAGCCGCCGGCGATGGAGCCGCCCGCCATGCTGAGGGCGATGGGCCACTCGACGATGCCGCTGCGCGCGAACGTCGCCGCCGCGACGAGATTCATGCAGAACCCGCCCCAGTTCTTCAGGCCGTTCATCCGATGGATGTTGGTCAACCCCATGAAGCCCAGCGCAGCGAGCATGAGGATACCCACCCCTGCGCCGAAGTACCCGCCGTAGACGCCCACAACGAACTGCACGGTCAACAGCGCAGGCGATGGTCCGCCCGATTCCACGTCCCGTGAAATCCTCGACGGCGCAGCGCGCGACCGAAGACGCCGCAGCAGTGGCCGCTGAACGAGAAAGAGGGTCGTCGCCCCCAGCACCAGCCAAGGCACCACGCGCTCAAAAGTCGCGTTCGAGGTGTGCAGCAGCAGGAATGCGCCAAACCCACCACCTGCCAGGCTGGGCACCGCGAGCGCGACGGCCCACCGTCGCGCGCCCGTCAATTCGCCGCGATAGCCCAGCATCGAGCTCAGCGCAGCGGGCAGGAGTGCGACCGTGCTCGTGGCGTTGGCGGCCAGTGGCGACAACCCGGCCGCGATGAGCGCCGGAAAGGTGAGCAGCGTTCCTCCACCGGCGATCGAGTTCATCACCCCCGCCACCACCGCGGCCAGGGCGGCCACGACCAGCGGGGCGACGGGCATCGCGGTGAGGTCGGCCAGGATCACGGGTGCGAGGGGTGGCGGGGTGCGGGTCGCGTGGACAGGCGGGCGCAGATGGCACCGCACCGCGGAATCATAGCGGGCTCGCCGGCACACGAACACGGAGGTGCGCCAATGTCGCCGCGGTTCGCAGGCCAATACATTTCGTCGACGCCGAGCACGGGCTCCGGCGGCAGGCAGGGGACTTCAGGGAGAACGGCGACATGGGCAAGACCGAGTCGAGCGCGGCGAACGCGTCCTCCGGGACGCTCGAGATCAAGGACACGCGTACCGGGACGAGCTATACCGTCCCGATCCTCTCGCCGGGCACGGAAGGCGACACGGCGATCCGCGCGATGGACCTGCGCCCGATCAAGGAGCACACCGACGAATTCGGACTGATGACCTACGACCCCGCGTTCATGAACACGGCGTCGTGCAAGAGCGCGATCACCTTCATCGATGGCGACATGGGCATCCTTCGCTATTGAGGATATCCGATCGAACAGCTCGCCGAGAAGGCGAGCTTTCTCGAGGTCGCATGGTTGCTCCGGAACGGCGAGCTGCCCACCCAGTCCGAGTACAGTGACTGGACGCACCAGATCACGTACCACACGTACGTGCACGAGAACATCAAGACTTTTCTCCAGGGTTTCCGCTACGACGCGCATCCCATGTCGATGCTGTGCAGCTCCGTGGCGGCGATGTCGAGCTTCTACCCGACGGCGAAGAACATCCAGGATCCCGAGGAGCGTCACATCAGCATCGTGCGGCTCCTCGCCAAGCTGCCCACGCTCGCGGCGTTCTGCTTCCGTCATGTGAAGGGCCTGCCGTTCATCTACCCGGACAACGATCTGGGGTACGTCGAGAACTTCCTCTCGATGGTCGCTCGCATGACGGAGCCGAAGTACCAGGGCAATCCGGTGTTCGTCAAGGCGCTGGAAGTGCTGTTCATTCTCCACGCCGATCACGAGCAGAACTGCTCGACGAATGCGGTGCGCGCGGTCGGCAGCTCGCATGTCGATCCGTTCTCTGCCGTCGCCGCCGGTATCGCGGCGCTCTACGGACCGCTGCACGGCGGTGCGAACGAGGCCGTCCTGCACATGATCAAGGAGATCGGGGACAAGAAGAACATCCCCGCTTTCATCGAAGGGGTAAAGGGCGGGAAAGGGCAGAAGCTGATGGGATTCGGCCATCGTGTCTACAAGAGCTACGATCCGCGCGCGCGCATCGTGAAGAAGCTCGCCGACGACGTGTTCAAGGTGGTCGGCGTGGACAAGGATCTCGAGATCGCCCTCGAACTGGAACGCATCGCGCTGTCCGATGACTATTTCGTGTCGCGCAAGCTCTACCCGAACGTCGATTTCTACACGGGCCTCATCTACCGCTCGATGGCGTTTCCGACGGACTTCTTCACGGTGCTGTTCGCCGTGGCCCGCACCGCCGGCTGGCTCTCGCAGTGGGAGGAGATGCTGAACGACAAGGAGCAGAAGATCGCGCGTCCTCGGCAGATCTACACGGGCTACGCCGAGCGGGCGTACAAGTCCGAGCTGGACCACGCGGCTGGCGCAACGCGGAAGGATGCCGTGCGGAAGTAGGGGCTTTGGTGGCGGGACGAGCGCCGCCGCCGCCGCCGCCGCACGCCGCACGTCGTACGTCGTACGGCGAAAGGCGTACGGCGCGTCGTGTGGCGGGGCGCGTGCGGCGGGCGGCGAGAATTCGGAGAAGAGCGATTGGATAAGACCGCGTGCCGCCGCTGAGCGACCCTGCACGAACGAGGGTTTTCATCCAACCGCCCCATCCAAATTCCCGCCTCTCGCCGTACGCCCATCGCCCCACGACGCGCCGCACGCCTTTCGCCGTACGGCGGTCAGCGAATGGGCCTGCCGTGCACATAGGTCTCACATACCGCGCGAACCGGACACTCCCCGCATCGCGCCACCTTCGCGGTGCAGATGAGAGCGCCCAGCTCCATCAGCGCCTGGTTGTGCGTCCATGTTGCCGCGCCGGTTCGCGGAAGCAGGGCCCGCGCGATCGACCAGAGACGCTTCTGTCCGCGTCCTGACTTGCGATCCACGTCTGGCGCGAACACGCGGGTCAGCACTCGCGCGACGTTCGTGTCCACCAGCTCGGCACGGCGCTCGTACGCAAACGAACTCACTGCTCCGGCCGTGTACGCACCGACGCCGGGCAGAGTGCGAAGCGCACCTGCATCAGGTGGAAGTACGCTCGTCGCATCGCGACCGCGGTCGGTCACGAGCATGGCCAGCGCATGGAGATTGCGCGCCCGGGCGTAGTAGCCCAGGCCCGACCACGCCTCCGTCACGCGCGCCGGCCGCGCGCGTGCGACGTCGCGCAGCGTCGGAAAGGTGGCGAGAAATGCCGCGTACTTCGGGACCACCCGCGACACCTGCGTCTGCTGCAGCATGAGCTCGGAGACGAGCACGTGATACGGGTCTCGCGTGTTCCGCCAGGGAAGGTCTCGTCCATTCGCCCGGAACCAGCGGCGAAGCAACACGCCAAAGCGACGCCCCGCATGCACGTCGATCGGATGATCGACCTCGACCTGCGCCCTCCTCCGCGTGGCGCGCTCCGCGCATTCCTTCGTGCGCATCTT
>JANLTI010000031.1:0-2173 GCA_031362845.1 Gemmatimonadaceae bacterium
CAGATCGGCAGCTCCACCTATCCCGCCGACAGCGTGCGCAGCCGCACCTGGGTCGCGCGGATGGGACACAGTCCGAGCATCATGGACTACTCGCGCTTCAACTACGTCGCGCAGCCCGAGGACAGCATTGCCGTGGGCGACCTGATTCCGCGTGTTGGTCCGTACGACAAGTACGCCATCATGTGGGGGTACAAGCCCATTCCTGGCGCGCGCACACCGGAGGAGGAGCGTCCGACGCTCGAGCGCTGGTCGCGCATGCAGGACACCATTCCGTGGTACCGCTTCTCGGCCAACAACGAGTTCGGCGCCTTCGGCACGCAGAGCGAGGCGGTGGGTGACGCCGATCCGGTGAAGTCCACGGCACTGGGCTTCCGCAACATCCAGCGCGTCATCGGCTACGTCGGCACGGCCGCGACGACGGCCGGTGAGGACAACACGGATCTCAAGGAGCTGTACGATCGCACCGTGCAGCAGTGGGGCACCGAGGGCAACCACGTCGCCACGCTCGTGGGCGGCGGCACCGTGCAGTACAAGTCGGGGAGCCAGCCCGGCGCCGTGTACGCCGGTGTGTCGAGGGCGCGGCAGGCCGAGGCGGTGCGGTTTCTCAACGAGCAGGTGTTCGCGACTCCCACGTACCTCATCCGTCCCGAGCTGGCGAACCGGATCGAGGCCGGCGGGATGATCGCGCGCATCAACGGTGCGCAGACGCGCATCCTCACCAACCTGTTCGACGACGGGCGACTGAACCGGTTGCTCGAGGGCGAGGCGCTGGCGACCAATCGCGGCGACGTCTACTCACTGACGGCGATGCTGGACGATGTGCGCCGCGGCGTGTGGAGCGAGATCTACGCCGGCCGGGCGGTGGATGCGTTCCGTCGCGAGCTGCAGAACGACTATCTCTCGACGATCAACAGCAAGCTGAACCCCACGCCGCCGAGTCCGCAGCTCGTGGCGCAGCTCGCGCAGTTCGGGATTCGTCTGACGCCGCTGAGCGACGACGCGAAGTCCCAGTTGCGGGGGACGTTGGTGGCGCTGAGGAACGACCTGCGTTCGGCGGGCGGTCGGAGCGGCGACCGGGCGACGCAGTTGCACGTGCAGGGGAGCATCAAGCGGATCGACGATATTCTGGATCCGAAGAAGTAGGTGGGTTGGTGGGTTGGTCGGCGAAGGGCACACCGGACTTGATCTGGTGTGCCCTTTGGCGATTTATCGGTCCGTCATCCGCAATGACATCGTTTTGCTGACTCCCTACAGTTGTTCGGGCGACTGCTCTCAGCAACACGTTGAGACTCGAGCGGGATGATGGAAGCACACTCTGTGATTCTCGGAAAGGCGAGACTGATCAAGTCTTTTCGCCCGGGATGGTAAGAACGAAGCGGGACCGCGACGCCGGCTATGCTCGCCGTTCGTTCCAGCGCATGCTCAGAATACGAGCCGCCACGGGCGACGCAACTCGCTTCCAAGAACCCCTGCGTACTCACCGAGGCGGGACGGAGCACCCGATTTCCACTGAGGGAGCACGCCGTGCATCTGCAGCGCCAGAATGAGTCCAATCGAGAAAAGCGTCGAAAGCAAGGCGACCGCGACGAGCCATTCGCCCAGCGAGCGAGAGTCCGGGATGGCCGGCAGTTCAGGCGGCGCTACAAGGGTCAAAACCGGCGTATCTCGCACTTCTTCGATGCGCGCGCGCTCGTACGAACGAGAAAGCGCCTCAACAACCTGTTCCAGTTCCGTTGCTCTGCGCTTCAGGCGCTCCAACTCGATGGTTCGCTGGGGCGATCCGGAGATGAGGCGGTTCTGGGTCAGAAAGACTTCCAGTCGCTGCTCGGCGGTCCGCAACTCAGCTGCGACGACGATTCGGCGGTCCTCAACGAAGCGACGTTCGATTGAGGCACGCGACCGATGCCGCTCTGTGTTGAATTTGTTAATCTCCTCGATCAAAACTTGGGCGATGGCGACTGAAAGCTCTGGTGATTCGGTCGATACCGAGAAGCTCGTCACACCGGTTCGCTGGTCGAAAATCGCGCCTATAACGTCTCGGCGCAGCTTGTTGATCGCCTTCTGTCTCCGTACCCGAGGATTCCGACCACTAATGTCTAACGCGTCCTCCAGCTTGATGGTCTTCTTGACACCGTCCTCCGTTATCGTGTAGGACTGATCAACCATCGTGCGA
>JANLTI010000084.1:0-10806 GCA_031362845.1 Gemmatimonadaceae bacterium
CCACCGACTGCGCCAACCCCTTCGCCGCCTGAATCGACGTGATCGCCGCGGTCAACGTCGTCTTCCCATGATCGACGTGCCCAATCGTCCCCACGTTCACATGCGGCTTCGTCCGCTCAAACTTTGCCTTGCCCATGATCCAGATCCGAAACGCAAAAGGGTTGGACAACCAGGAGCCCCCAGGAGCGCATCGGCTCCCAGCGGCCTCTGTGACTCGACACCACTACAGAAACTCCACCACGTTCTTCACCGCAAACACCGACGACGCAGAGCTCACGATCGGGATTGAACCGATGACCTCACCCTTACCAAGGGTGTGCTCTACCAACTGAGCTACGTGAGCGACACCACCATCCGTTACCGACCTGCCTTGTCCTGCGTCCCAGAGCGGGAGACGGGGCTCGAACCCGCGACATCAAGCTTGGAAGGCTTGCGCTCTACCAGCTGAGCTACTCCCGCGAATCACCGCCCCTCGTGTGCCACCGAGGTGCGGACACGGCACATGGTGGGGGAAGGATTCGAACCTTCGAAGGCGTGAGCCGTCAGATTTACAGTCTGATCCCTTTGGCCACTCGGGAACCCCACCCCATTCTCCCGCACGGCCGCACTGCGCGAGCGCTCGTTGTCACCAGCAGAGCTGACGGCGAGAATCGAACTCGCAACCGCCTGATTACAAATCAGGTGCTCTGCCAATTGAGCTACGTCAGCAGACGGCCGTTTTTTGCGCGAGACTCTTAGGATAGTCAGGCCTCGCGGCAAGGTCAAGGCGCGGGCCAGACGCGACTTAGAGCGTACCGAGCGCGCGTCGCCACGGACTCGATCAGCCCAGCTTCCAGCGAGTCGACCCGCCGCCGTCTTCCAGTACGACACCGCGCGCAGCGAGCTCGTCCCGAATACGATCGGACTCCACGAAATCGCGCCGGATCCGAGCCTCTCGCCGCGAATCCAGCCGCTCCTCGATCCACCGCACCAGCTCGGCATCCGCTTCCACGGCCGCCGGAACGATGTCGAGCACCGCATCGATTCGCTCGAACACCTCTTTCGCCCGCTCCACCGCCGCCCGATCCCCACCCTTCCGATCCAGTTCGGCATTCGCCTTCCGGATGAAGTCGAACAGGGCTGCCAAGGCTTCCGGGGCGTTCAGGTCGTCAAACACGGCGTCCTGCACCAGACCCAGCGCCTCGTCCGCCGCGTGCGCGAGTCCCGCCGTCCCGCCCGATTCGAGCGTCCCCGGATCACGCAACCGTCGCGCGAAGTCGCCGACCCGGCGCACCGCTTCCGTCGAGGCCTCGAGCGCCTGATCCGACAGGTTGAGTTCCTTGCGGTAATGCGTGTTGAAGACGAAGTGCCGCACCGCCGCCGCCGAGATACCGGCCTCTCGCAGTCCCGACACGGAGAACACGTTCCCGACCCGCTTGGCCATCTTCGCCCCATCGGTCAGTAGAAAGGCGCCGTGTGACCACACCCGCGAGAACGTCTTGCCCGTCGCCGCCTCACTCTGCGCGATCTCGTCCTCGTGATGGGGAAAGATGAGGTCGATACCGCCGCAATGGAGATCGAGCGTCTCTCCGAGCAGCTTCATTGCCATGGCCGAGCACTCGAGATGCCAGCCGGGACGGCCGCGTCCCCATGGTGATTCCCATGCCGCGCCGGTTGCTTCATCTTCCGGCTTCGCCGCCTTCCAGAGCGCGAAGTCCTGGGCGTTCTCCTTCGAGTATTCGTCCTGCAGCACCCGCGCGCCGCTCCGTATTTCGCGCGTGTCGAGGCGAGACAGCTTGCCGTACGTGGGGAACCGGGCGATGGCGAAGTACACGGAGCCGTCGTCGGCCTGATACGCGACGCCGCGTTCGACGAGGGTGCTCACGAGCGCGAGCATCTCCGGAATGAATGCGGTGGCCTTCGGGTACGCCTCGGCCGGCTGGATGCGCAGGAACTCGCGATCGCGGTGAAAGATCTCGATCACCGGTTCCGTCACTTCGGTGATGGTGCGACCCTGCTCCTGCGCGCGCTTGATGATCTTGTCATCCACGTCGGTCAGGTTCATCACCTGATGCACGGACCATCCGCGCAACGTGAGCGCGCGACGCATGAGATCCTCGAACAGGAATGTTCGAAAATTCCCCAGATGGGCGGGGTTGTACACCGTCGGTCCGCACGTGTACATGCGCACGACGCGTCCGTCGGCGGGGGCGAAGGGCTCGACCTGCCGCGTGAGGGTGTTGTAGAGCCGGAAATCGGACATCGGGAACCGGAAGCGGGACGCGGGGGAACGAGTCGCGGACGAATGCGGCGACGGTGGGAAGCTACGCGATGGATGGTGCGACGGGCACGACGGGCGTGACCGCTGGTGCGGCGAGCGGTACGACCTCGGCGGCATCCAGCGATTCCTTGATGCGCCTCCGCAGGTCGCGCGCGACTTCGTCTCGGCGATACGGATCGACGCGGACGACGGTGCGCAGCGTGACGGTGCCGGTGCCGAGCTTCTCGAGGCCCATCACCATGGGTGGATCGAGCAGCGCGTCGGCCCATGCGAGGTCGGCCCCGAGCGCGTCGGCGGCGCGCTTCAGGGCGACGAGCGCCCGATCGCTATCGCGCCACGAGACCTCGGAATCCACCGCAACCCGACCCCATGATCTCGTGAGGTTGGTGACCTGCGCGATCTGTCCATTGGGAATGATGTGCAGCGCGCCCGTCGCATCGCGGAGGTAGACCAGTCGAAGGGTGATGTTCTCGACCGTGCCCTCCACGGCTCCGATCCGAATCACGTCACCGAGCGCGAACTGGTGCTCGAGCTGGAGGAAAAACCCGGTCACAAAATCGCGGACCAGGCTTTGGGATCCGAATGAGACCGCAAGCCCGACGACGCCCGCGCTGGCCAGCAGGGGCGAGATGTTGAAGTCGAGCTGGTCGAGCAGCATGAGCACACCGACGACGGTGAGCAAGGCTCGTCCGGAGCTGCGCACCAGCTTGGCCGCCGTTCGCGCCCGTTGCTCGCGCGCCGTGTGCAGTCCGTCGTGGCCATCGTCGCCCCACCGCTCGATTCGCCGAGCGACCAACCGGATGATCAGCCACGCCGCGACGAGCGACAGCAGCACGCCCCCCACGTCGATTCCCTTGTCGAGTGCGTAATCGACGCCGTGCTCCCGCCATTCGGCGGCACTGCGCGGCCGGCCGAGTTCCAGCGGCGTGGCGGACGTCCTGTTCAGTTGTGCGATGACGAGCATCGCGGCAAGCTAGGCTCACGCGGGTCGCATGGTCAACGGAGCGCGAAGACCGACGCGTCGTCGCGCACGCCCGCTTCCGCGACGCGCCGGTGCGGCGTGGCTCCTGGTGACTCGAGCGCGACGAGGCGCCCGCCATCCAACAGCAGCACGCGATCGACATGCGTGGTAAGCGCCTCCAGCTCGCGCGCGAACAGGAGAGCCGTGCGCGGCGACGACGGCGGATTCGCGCTGTGCGCGACCCAGCCGTCGTCGAGCAGCAGCAATGGCGCGCCAGGACGGTGGAGCACACGCACGAACCCGGTATCCGGGCGACGCAGGCCGCTGATGCAGTGCAGCAACGTGGTCTTGCCCGAACCCGGGGCGCCGAGGATGCCGACCCGCTCGCCGTGCACCACGGCGAAGCTCACACCGCGCAGCACGGACACGCGTGCCGAACAGCCACGCACGCCTGCGACGTAGCTTTTCCAAAGACCGCGAACCTCGAGCGCGGGGGTCATGCGGGACAGTCGCGTCGGAGCGCGCGCGACGCATCACCGACACGCTTCGACTCGGACGAAACGCACGCACCCGCGCGCCGCGATCAGCGCGGGCGCGTCTGGTGGAAGTGTGCGATCGCCTCGACCAATGGTGCGGGGTTGAACCGCACGGCGTCAGTCGTCGGCAGCCCCGTTTCTCGCTGCACCGTGTCCACGACGCGCCGAGCGGACGCGTCGTCGAGGTCGTACGTGTTGAGCGCCACGCCAATGACGGGGGCGGGACGGAGCGGGGTTGCCGCTGCCTCGCTCATCCTGATGAACTCCACGAGCGGCGGGATCTTCACCCATTCGCATCGGTTGATGGCCGTTCGCCCTGGCTGCGCACACAGGATCTGCGCGTGGGGAAGCGCGCCGTGCAGCAGACCGTAGGTCACGCCGGAATAACTGGGGTGGATGATGGAGCCCTGGCCCTCCACAAGGACGAGGTCCGAGTCCGTCGCGCACTCGAGGACGAGCGATTCGGCGGCGCCGGCGATGAAGTCGGCGATGACCGCGTCGACGCCAATGCCGCGTCCTTCAATGAGGATGCCGGTCTGCCCGGTGGCGGCGAAGCTCGTGCGGATGCCCCGATCTCGCAGGTGACCGAGCAGCTGAAGCTGCGTCGTCATCTTGCCGATGTTGCAATCCGTGCCCACGGTGAGGATCACGGTCGCAGCGACGTCTCGGACGCGACCGTTGGCGACATCGAGCCTCGCTGGCGGGCGTCGCAGATCGTGTATCTCGACGCCGTGCGTGACGGCGAGCGCGGCGAGCTCCGGCACGTCGCCGAGGAATGTGTGCAACCCGCTCCAGATTTCGAGCCGACGCTCGATCGAGCGCGCGATGAGCTGGATCCAGTCAGCGGGCAGCTGGCCGCCGGCCGGAGCGATGCCGATCAGCAGCGCGGTGGGTTCCAGCGCGAGTCCTTCGTCCAGCGTGGCGACGACGGGAATGGCGCCGCCGAACCCGAGGACCTGCTGCGCCGTTCGCCCGGCGTGTCCCCGATCGAGCACGCCCACGACGCGGTCAGGTGTGTACCTGATGCAGGCGTTGGCGGTCTTGGAGGTCTCCGGCCCGAAATTGTCGTGCGCGAGGATCAGGTAGCGCGGCGCCTTCGGCATGAGGAGTCGGAGGTCGGGCGATGGGCGAACGTCCGAGCGCCAATCGGCGCTCGGCGAACGCGCAATTTACGCAGAGGCGGCGAGCGCGCGACGCTCGATGATGGAGATGACGTCGGGGAATCCCCTTGGCACCAGCACACCGCCCTCGGGTGCGGGGACCCGCAGCAGCATTGGTCGCTCGCGCGTGGTTCGCCGGAATCCCTGCCCCTCGTAGATGCGATTGAGCAGAATCCGGCGCACGATCACCATGAGCACGGCGAGTCCCGGCACCGCGACGAGAAGGCCCAGTGGACCGAGCAGCTTCCCGATGATGAGCACGAACACGATGGTGAGCACCGGCGGGAGGTCGACCTGCCGCTGCATGATGTACGGGGACACCACATTCCCCTCGATCAGGTGCACGACGATACCGAGTCCGATGACCCACAGCGCCGCCTGGCCGCCATTCGGACCGGTGAGCACGAACAGCGCGGGGAGCGTGGTGGCCAGCAGCGTCCCGAAGAACGGAACGATGGTCGCCAGACCCGTGAACACGCCGAACGTGACGTAGTACGGCACGCCCAGCAGGTAGAGGCCGATCGCCGTGAGCGTCCCGAGGAACGTCATCGTGAGCAGCAGGCCCACGATGTAGGCCCGGAGCGAGCTGGCGCAATCCGACAGCACGTCGCGCACGAGTTCGCGGTGGATCGGCGGGAACAACGCGATGAGCCATTCGCGATACATGGCCGGGTGCAGCGCGAGATACAGCGCCATCACGACGACCGAGAACAGGCTCACGAGCACATTGACGAGACTGAGCACCTTCGGCACGACGTTACCGAATTGTCCCGACACCTGCGTGTACACCGCGAGGAGAATGCGATGCTCACCCGGTGTGTAGACCGACCGGAGCGCCGGCACCTTGGCAGCCATGCGGTCGATGGCCGACTCCCATCCTCCGATGTACGCGGGGAGGACCTTGACGAGCTCCTGCGTCTGCGCGATGAGCGGTGGAACGAGTACCCAGAACAGGAGTGCCACCCCACCGAACGTGATGGCAATGGCGAGAATGAATGACAGCCGCTCGGGGATGCGCGCATGGCGATGCAGTGCATCCGCCAGCGCACCCAGGTAGAGCGAGATCAGGATACCGAGGAAAAGCAGGATGAACACTTCCGCCACTCGGCCCGTGAGCCAGAGCAGCAGGAAGGTGAAGACGGTACCGGTGAGGAGCGGGGCGAACTTGAACCGTGACGTGGCCTGGGCGCTCACCGCTTCTTCTCGTCGCTGGGACTGTCGATCTGCGCTCCGACGATCTCTTCATTCCGCGCACCGGCACCCAATGCCTTGTTCGTCGTCGTTCCGCCAGCGGACAGCATGCCCATCTTCTGCTTGAGCGCGAGGAGCTGCGTATCGACCGACACGGAGTTGGCGCCTTTTTCGAGCTGCTTGAAATCGCGGTGGAGCGTGTCGCCAGTGAACTCTTCCTCGATTTCCGCCGACGCCTTGATCTGGCGCTCGTTGGTCTCGATGCGCTCCTCCATCCGGGCGAACGCCTCGAACGCGCTCTTCTCGGACAACGACGACATCGTATCGGCGATGCGTTGCTGCGCCTGCGCGCGACGCTGGCGTGCGACGAGGAGGTTCTTCTTGCGCTTCGCCTCCTCGATCTTGTCGTTGAGGTCACGGAGCGAACCCTTGAGCTTCTCCGTTTCCATCCGGTGCGACTCCCACGTCTGCTCGAGCTGCGAGCCGTTGTTCAGGTGCTCGCCGTGCCGCACGAGCGCCTGCTTCGCCATGTCGTCGCGCCCTTCCTGTACGGCCAGCATGGCGCGTCGCTCCCAGTCCTGCGCCTGCTTGAACTCGGCATCGGCCTGGTCGCGCAGGCGCTTCTCGTCGGCGATCGCGGAGGCGACCTGCTGCTTGGCTTTCACGAGCTGCCCGCGCATGTCCACGAGGATCTGCGTCAACATCTTCTCCGGATCCTCGGACTTCGAGATCAGGTCATTGATATTGGATCGCATCAGCTGCGACAGACGATCGAAGATGCCCATGGGGTCAGCGTGCCTCGCGGTACGAGCCGAACTCGCGCAGGTGAGACGCGAGCGCGAGCGTCATGCTCTCGTAGCTCGCGAGAAATTCCTCGAAGTCGAGCGCCGACAGCTCGAGCGCCTCAGTCAGGACAATTTGCTCGTCCTGGAGTCCGTACGAGCCATGCAGCAGATCGGTCGCATTCAGCTCCAGCAGCCGCCGCGTGAGCGTGGCGGTCTGAGTGTCGTTCTTGGGCAGACTCATGACGTCGACCCGGAGCAGAAGCACCGGCGGGGAGAAGTTCACCGCGACGGAGAGATCGCTGTCCGGGCTCGGTCGCACGATCCAGAACCCGGACTCGACCTCGGAATAGGTCGCGCCGGTCGCGGCGAGTCGGACGAGAAAGCTCTCGATGTCGTCTTTCGTGAGCATCGGCACACCTGGCAGACGGGTTGCCATCAACTACGGATGCGGCACACCTGGCGTTTCACCGATGCGCGACGGATGGGCGCAAAGTATGGGTGTGGTGGGTGGCAGGGAAGCGCGAACCCTGCGGCGTTGCCGGGACAGTCGCTGAACAGTCCTTGGCATGCCCCCGATCGCCCCCATTCCCGCCGCGCGCATGACCGAGATCGACTGGAAGTCGGAGCTCCGCAAGGTAGAGCGGGAGTTCGATGGGCTGCCCCCCGAGCCCACCGCTGAGGAACTCCGCGCATGGCGTCTGGCCGCGGAACGGGACCAGCGGCACCGCGACGAGGTCAATGGCGCGGTTGGCGCCTGGACGCGGCTCTGCCTTGTCGGGACGCTGGCCGGTTCCCTCTACTATTGGCCCTATGGACGCGGCTGCGGGCCGGGTCTTCTTGGCCTGATGGGCGCCGAGGCGCTGGTCGTGGTGGGCGGTCTGTGGGTGGCGGCCTACTCGTGGCGGCGCCGCGCGGCACGGTCGCACGCGGTCGCCTTCGTGCTCGCACTCGCGGGAGCGGGCATGATCGGCATGGAAGTGCTGCCTCGAATCGGCTACGCGAAGCCCGATCCGTCCCGACCGCGCGGCTGGGCGTGCGCGAAGTAGGCGGTCGTTCCCACCGAGGACGTCACGCTCGCCTGATCTGTATCAGCCGCTCCTTCGCGAGCCGCCGACCGGTGGGCGTGGCGGCGAGTCCGCCGCCCGCCGTCTCGCGGTAGCGCACGTCCATCTCCTTGCCGATCTGTCCCATCACGTCGATCACTTCGTCGACGGGGATCTTGAACTCCACGCCCGCCATCGCGAGCTCGATTCCGGTGAGCGCGATGGCCGATCCGGTCGCGTTGCGAAAGACACAGGGCAGCTCGACGAGGCCGCCCAGCGGATCACAGACGAGTCCGAGCGTACCTTGCATGGCGAGCGCCGTCGCGTGGCCGACCTGCGCCGGCGAGCCACCCAGCATTTCGGTCGCGGCCCCGGCCGCCATGGCCGCGGCAGAGCCGGTTTCCGCCTGACATCCTCCCTCGGCACCGGACAGCGACGCGCGCTCGGCGATCACCGCGCCGATCAGACCCGCCACCGCGAGTGCGCTCACGAGGGCGTCGTCGTCGATACCGCGGGCGTGCGCGATTCCGGTGAGCACGGCGGGCAGCACGCCGGCCCCTCCCGCGGTGGGTGCGGCGACAATGACCCCCATGGCCGCATTGACCTCCTGCACGGCGAGGGCGCGCGCGAGGATGTCGCGGAAGGGTGTACCGGCGAGCGGACCCGGCGGGCCGAGGCGCAGCTTGGCAGCGTCGCCACCGACGAGACCCGACGCGGAGTAGAGATCACCGACCATTCCCTGCGCCACCGCGCTTCGCATCACGTCGAGCGCGCGCTTGAGCGCTGACCGAATGTCCGCGACGGTACGACCCTGATCGGCGCTCTCGGTCTCGAGGGCAAGCTCGCCGAGCGTTATCGCCCGTGCCTCCGCATCGCTGATCGCCTCGCCGAGCGACTTGTACATCAGGCACTCACCTTGTCGAGGCGGAATGCCCATCGCACCCAGGGAAGTGCGCGGATTTCGTCGCGCACCTCCTCGGTGGGCATGTCGTCGATCTCGATCACCATGAAGGCGTCGCCGCCCCGCGCTTTTCGCGTGAGTCGCAGCGTCGCGATGTTGAGGTTGTGCTCCGACAGCGTCGTCGCGATGCGGGCGACCGACCCTTTCACGTCCTCCGCGACGAGCACGATGGTGTGATAGTTCCCCGTGACTTCCACGGGATATCCATCGATCTCGGTGACGAGCACGCGACCTGCGCCGAGTGACGATCCGGTCATGACGGCGAGGCGGTCGCCGCGCTCGACGGTGAGGCGGACGGTATTCGGGTGCGCGTCGTCGGAGAGCGTCGTCTTTTCGAATCGGAATTCGAGGCCGTCGCGTTCGGCGATCTCCAGCGCGGTGCGCAGCCGCTCGTCGTCCGGTCGAAAGCCCATCAGCCCGCCGACGATGGCCTTGTCGGTGCCGTGTCCTTCACCAGTGCGCGCGAACGAGCCGTGCAGCTCGATACGCGCGCGCTGCGGTGTTCCTCCCACGAGGCAGCGGGCGAGCAGTCCGATGCGGCAGGCGCCCGCCGTGTGTGACGACGACGGTCCGACCATGACCGGACCAATGATGTCGAGCAGGGAGACCATGGCGGCCAGACCGTGAACGGTGAACGGTAAACAGTGAACGGTAAATCGTGAATCGTGAATCGTGAATCGTGAACGACGCGTGCGGTCAGCCGGCTTTTCTGCGCTGTTCCGGGCGCCGCAGCATCGGCTTCAGGTAGCGACCTGTGTGGCTCGCCTCGACGCGAACGACGTCTTCCGGAGTACCCGCGGCGACGATCGTGCCGCCGCGCGTGCCTCCCTCAGGACCCAGGTCGATGATCCAGTCGGCAGTCTTGATGACATCCAGATTGTGCTCAATCACGAGCACCGTGTTGCCGCGATCCACGAGGCGGTGCAGTACGTGCAGCAGCACGCGCACATCCTCGAAGTGCAGACCGGTGGTGGGCTCGTCGAGGATGTAGAACGTGCGGCCGGTGTCGCGCTTGGACAGCTCGGTCGCGAGCTTGATGCGCTGCGCCTCGCCGCCCGACAGCGTCGTCGCGCTCTGCCCGAGATGGATGTAACCCAGTCCCACGTCGTTCAGCGTCTCGAGCTTCTGCCGTACCCGCGGCTGGTTCTCGAAGAACGCCAGCGCGTCTTCGACGGTCATGTCGAGCACCTCGGCGATGCTTTCCCCGCGGAACCGCACCTCGAGTGTCTCGCGGTTGTAGCGCTTGCCCTTGCACACCTCGCACGGCACGTACACGTCGGGCAGGAAGTGCATCTCGATCTTGACGAGCCCGTCGCCCTGGCACGCCTCGCAGCGCCCGCCCTTGACGTTGAACGAGAAGCGACCTGGCCCGTACCCGCGAATCTTCGCTTCGGGCAACTCGGCGAACAGCTCCCGGATGGGCGTGAACAGCCCGGTGTACGTGGCCGGATTGGATCGCGGCGTGCGGCCGATGGGACTCTGGTCGATGTCGATCACCTTGTCGATGTGCTCGAGTCCGGTGATGCGATCGTGCGCGCCGGGAATGACCCGCGCGCGATAGAAGTGTCGCGCGAGCGACTGGTGCAGGATGTCCTCGATCAGCGTCGACTTGCCCGAGCCGGACACGCCCGTGACGGCGACGAACAGCCCCAACGGGATATCGGCGTTCACATGCTGCAGGTTGTGCTCGCGCGCGTTCTGGATCCTGATCGTGCGCTTCGCGTCCGGCTGCCGGCGCTGCGTCGGCACGGCGATTTCGCTCTCGCCGCTGAGGTACTTGCCGGTGATCGACCGCGGATTGCGAATGATCTCGTCCACCGTTCCCGACGCGATGATCTCGCCACCGTGCTTGCCGGCGCCGGGGCCCATGTCGATCACGAAATCGGCGGCACGCATCGTCTCTTCATCG
>JANLTI010000100.1:0-1513 GCA_031362845.1 Gemmatimonadaceae bacterium
GAACAACTCCCCACGATCGGCCATCTCGAGTAGTCTGGATTCTTGATCTTCAGCCAGGACGTCCGCGGCCGTCAGCCTGATACGTCCCTTCGGACCACTGGCCGACAATCCCTCCAGGTCACGCCTTCGCGCGACGCTCCAAGCCGACGAATTGCCCAGGACGCAAGTGTGTATTTCTACGCAGGCGCTCGTCCGCGTGCTCGACGAGTGGCGGCTCGCACTGTTGGGTGGTTAGAGTCCCCGGACGTGGTGGAAATTCGGTAAGGCCCCTTCGCTAGACAAACGAAGCGGCCATCGCGCATCTTTCCGTGAGTTCTCTCTGGCGGGAGACGAAAAACACGGAGGTGTTGAGACGATGGCCAAGCCAAGGATGGATCTGTCGGCGTTTGTTGGCAAGCTCTTAGAGGAGCAAGACGGGGATGTGCTGCGCGAGGGGATTCGGGTGCTGTCGCAGGCCTTGATGGAGTCGGAGGTCGCCGGCCTGATCGGGGCGGAGCGACACGAGCGCAGCGGCGAGCGGACCGCGTATCGCAATGGCGCCCGGATGCGCACGTGGGATACGCGCATGGGTACCATCGAGCTCGCCATCCCCAAGATCCGGCCCGGCACGTATTTCCCCTCGTTGCTGCAGCCCCGCCGGCGCGCCGAGCACGCGCTGCTCGCGGTCGTGCAGGAGGCGTGGGTCCACGGTGTCTCCACCCGCAAAGTCGATGACCTGGTGAAGGCGTTGGGCGTCGACGGCATCTCCAAGTCCGAGGTCTCGCGGATCTGTGGCGAGCTCGATGTGGTCGTCACCGCCTTTCGCACCCGGCCGCTCACCGGCGAGCATCGGTATCTCTGGGTGGACGCGACGTATCACAAGGTCCGGATCGACGGCCGCGTCGTCAGTCAGGCCACGGTCGTGGCGGTCGGCGTGACCAGCGACGGCGACCGCCAAGTGCTGGGCATCGACGTCGGCCCGTCCGAAGATCGCGCCTTCTGGACCGCCTTTCTGCGCAGCCTCGTCAAGCGCGGCTTGAAGGGCGTGCGCCTGGTGATCTCCGACGCCCACGAAGGCTTGAAGCAGGCCCTGAGCACCGTGCTGAGCGGGACGACGTGGCAACGGTGCCGCGTCCACTTCATGCGCAATCTCCTCGCGACGGTGCCTCACGGGGCGCGCGAGGCGATCGCCGCGATTGTGCGCACCATCTTTGCCCAACCGGATCACGCGTCGGCGCTGACGCAGCTGCGCAAGATTGGCGACGGGCTGCGCGCGCGCTTTCCCCGGGCGGCGGAGGTACTCGAGGACGCCGCGGAGGACATCCTGGCCTACCGCCATCTACCGCTCGAGCATCAGCGCCAGCTGCACAGCACGAACCCGCTCGAACGGCTGAACAAAGAAATCAAACGGCGGTCGAACGTGGTGGGCATCTTCCCCAACGCCGCCGCCGTCATCCGGCTCGTCGGGGCGATCTTGCTGGAGCAGGATGATGAATGGGCCGTCGCCGACCGGCGGTACTTCAGTGCGGAGTCG
>JANLTI010000102.1:0-30597 GCA_031362845.1 Gemmatimonadaceae bacterium
CTGCCGGAGGGCGCGTTCGCTACGGCGGTAGACATCATCGCCATGCCGGGTCGCACGCACACCGCGCCGCTGGACACCAAGCCGAGGTGTCCCGCGAACACGGCCATCAACAGGGCCCCCGAGCGGCGCAATGGTGTCAGCACACCTGAACAGTACTCAAATAGCGGACCGGAAGTTCAACGTGCTCGTTTGGCGGGGATCGGCGCGGCCTGATTGGCGGAATCGAGGCGCATGCGGAGTATCCGGACCGAGTTGAGAAAGACGAGCACGTCGGGTCCCAGATGGATCACTGCCGCCTCCACTGGCCCGATCAGTCTGAGGAGCGCGGCCGTGATCCCCAGCACGTGCACGACACCGACGCCGACGAACAGGTTCTGCTGAATCGTGAGATAGGCGCGTCGCGCGATCGCGCGCGCGTCGGCGATCTTGCCGATATCATCGGTCATCAGCGCGACGTCGGCCGCCTCGATCGCGGCCTGGGTTCCCGCCACGCCCATCGCAATGCCGACGTCGGCAGTGGCGAGCGCCGGCGCATCGTTGATGCCGTCGCCTATCATGGCCACGATCGTGCCGCCCGCCTGAAGGCGCTTCACCGCCTCTACCTTGGCATCGGGCAGGAGATCAGCGATCACCTCGTCGACTCCGAGCTCGGCTCCCACGCGTCGCGCCGTGGCCGCATTGTCGCCGGTGAGCATGACGATCCGCTCGATCCCGCTCGCCTTCAGTCGCGCCAGCGACGCCTTCGCATCGGGCCGAATGGGATCGGCGAGATGGAGCACGCCGAGCGCGCGGCCGTCTGCGGCCACGAACACCATGGTCTGATCTGCGTCGGACGAACGCACGGGAATCGTCACGCCGCTCTCCGTGAGAAGCGCCGCATTACCGGCGAGCACGGGCCTGCCGTCGATGTCGGCCCTGATGCCGCGTCCGCGCACGACTTCGAAGTTCGTTGGCTCCGGCACCTGCACTCCGGCCTGCTCCGCACGTTCGACGACGGCTTTGGCGAGCGGATGGCTGGAGCGTCGCTCAGCCGAGGCGGCGATCCGCAGCAGCTCGTCTTCCGTCACTCCGTCACCGAACAACTCCACGCGAACCACCGCCGGCCGGCCCACGGTGAGCGTTCCCGTCTTGTCGAAGGCCAGTACGCGCACCTTCGCGAGCAGCTCCAGATAGACGCCCCCCTTGAGCAGGATGCCGGCGCGCGCCGCGCGTGCGATGGAGGCGATGACGACCAGCGGAGTGGCGAGCCCCAGCTCGGCCGGCGACGTGAAGATGAGCAACGTGATGATCAACCGCAGGTCGTGCGTGAGGAACCAGACCCCGACAAGGAACAGCAGCACCACGGGGATGAGCCACGAGGCGACACGGTCGGCGAGCCGCTGCACCGGCGCTTGCGACTCCTCCGCCGTCTCGACCAGCGCGACGATGCGCGAGAACATCGTGTCACCGCCCACCTTCTGCGTCTCGATGTCCAGCGCGCCAAGCTCGACGACCGTGCCGGCGAACACGCTCGCACCCTTCTGCTTTTCCTGCGGCAGGCTTTCGCCAGTGATCGGCGCCTGATTCACCGACGCTTCTCCACTGACGACGATGCCATCGACGGGAATTTTTTCGCCTGCCCGCACGATCACCACGTCTCCGACCTGCACCTGACCGAGCGGCAGCGACCGGTCGCCCTCCGGACGCCGCACGAGCGCGACCTGCGGCACGCTGCCGATGAGTGCCTTGATCGATGCCCGAGCGCGGTCGGTGTTGAGTTCGGCGATGAACTCGGCAATGAGAATGATCACCATGAGCGTGGCGCCGGCGATGTACTCGCGGCCCAACATCGCGATGACCGTGGCGATCGTGACGAACACTTCGGTGCCGATCTTCCGCTCGCGCACGAGATCGAGCAGTCCGATCCTGGCAAGGGGATAGAGCCCGATGGCGACTGCGCCGAACAGGAACGGCAGTGGCACCGCACCGACGCGATACAGAAGGATCACGACGCCGACGAGGACGATGCGCGCCACTTCGACCCAGCGCGCGCGGGTCATGAGTCCTCCAGCAGGAACGTCCTTCGTTGGAATGGGCGGCGCGACTACGGGCATGGTCATCCTTCCGCGGGGTGAAGCGACGCCGTGCGTCGGCGCCTACGCCGGCCGATCGCGGCCTGCCAGGCCGGCCACCGTTCTTCGAGCGTTGCGTAGAGAACCGGCAGCACGATGAGCGTCAGCACCGTTGAGGAAAAGAGTCCGCCGATCACTACCGTCGCGAGCGGGCGCTGCACCTCGGAGCCCGCACTCGTCGACAGTGCCATCGGAATGAATCCGACGCTGGCGACGAGCGCCGTCATCAGCACGGGGCGCAACCGGGTCGACGATCCCTCACGCACGGCATCGGCGAGCGGCAGGCCCTCATCGCGCAACTGGTTGATGTAGGCGAGGAGCACGACACCGTTGAGGACGGCAACCCCGAACAGCGCGATGAATCCCACCGAGGCGCTGAGATTGAGATTGAGTCCCCGCAACCAGAGCGATGCGATGCCGCCGACGAGCGCGAACGGCACGTTCAGCATCACGAGCAGCGCCTGGCGGCCGTTGCCAAAGCTGGCGTAGAGCAGACCGACAATGGCGAGCAGCACGAGGGGCACAATCAGCGTCAATCGCTTCATCGCCCTGTTCTGATTCTCGAACTGCCCCCCGTACGTGATGAGATAGCCGGTCTCGAGCGATACGCGCCGCCTCACTTCCCGCTGGACTTCCGCCGCGAATCCTCCCAGGTCCCGGCCGCGCACATTGCTCTGCACGATGACCATGCGCTCGCCGTTCTCGTGGTTGATCAGCTCCGGACCTTCCACCACGCGCACGCGCGCAACCTGCGACAGCGGCACCTGCGCTCCGGTCGACGTCGTCATCAGGATTCGTCCGATCGCCTCGGGCGTTCCACGATACGCCTCCGCCAGGCGCACGACCACCGGATACCGCTTCCGCCCGTCGATCACTTCCGTCGCCGTGGCGCCGCCCACTCCTGCCTGAACCGCCTGCCGCACATCGGCCACGTTGAGGCCGTATCGCGCCAGCGCCGCACGGTCCAGATCGAGGTCGACCTGCATTGCGCCCGCGCTCACGTCCACCGAGACGTCCGCCGCGCCACGCACGGTCTCCACCACCGCGGCAATCTCTGCTGCCTTCTGCTCGAGGATCGGCAGGCTGTCGCCGAATACCTTGATCCCGAGCTCGGTCCGCACGCCGGAGATGGCCTCATCCAGCCGCATCGCCATCGGCGCGGTGAAGTTGTAGTCGATTCCCGGAATCTGGGAGAGCGCGGAATCCATGCGCACGATGAGCTGCTCTCGCGACTCCGCCTTCCATTGCGAACGCGGCTTGAAGAGCACGTAGACGTCTCCCGCGTAGAGCCCCATCGTCTCCGTCGCGAGTTCCGGCCGTCCCATCTTCGTGACGATGCGATCCACTTCGGGGAAGCGCAGCAGCGTCTTCTCGATTTCCTTCGAGATGATCATCCCCTGTGGAAGCGATGTGCTGGGCAGGCGCCGCGTCTCGATGAGCAGCGATCCCTCGTCGAGCTTCGGCATGAACTCCGTGCCCAGAAACGGCACCGATCCCAGCGAGACCACCAGCAGCGCGAGCGCAGCGAGGACGACGGGCCGACGGTGCAGCAGTGACCAGCCCAGCCACGAGAGATAGCGCGTCCGCAGTGCCTCGAACCAACGGGCGGGCTTCTCCTCACGGTGGGCGAGGAAATACGACGAGACCATCGGCACGTACGTGAGCGCGAGCAGCAGCGAGCCAAGCACGGCGACGCAGACGGTGAATGCCATCGGCGTGAACATCCGACCCTCGAGCCCCTGAAGCGAGAAGATCGGGAGGTACACCGCGATGATGATGCAGACGCCGAACACGATCGGGCGGCCAACCTCGAAGGCGGCGCGGCGAATGGTTTCGCGGCGGTCTTCGCCCTCGCTCGACGGCTGGCCGAGCCGGCGCACGAAGTTCTCCACCATCACCACCGAAGCATCCACGATCAGGCCGAAGTCCAGCGCGCCCAGGCTCATGAGGTTCGCCGAGTACCCGAATCGCTTCATCAGTACGAAGGCGAACAGGAGGGACAGCGGGATCACCGACGCGACGATCAGCGACGCGCGCAGGTTGCGGAGAAACACGAACAGGATGAGGGTGACGAGCAGTCCGCCTTCGATGAGGTTTCGGAAGACGGTGTTCGTCGTTCGATCCACCACCTCGCCCTGGTTGTAGAACGGCCGCACGACCACGCCTTTCGGCAGCAACGGCTGGATGTCCTTGAGGCGTGCCTCCACCAGGCCGACGACCTCCTTGCCGTTCGCACCCTTCAGCATCACGATCATGCCGGAGAGCGTCTCTCCTCGGCCATCGTACGACACGGCCCCTTCACGCGGCATGGCGCCGATCGTGACCTCTGCGACGTCCCGGACGTACACGGGCATGCCACCGGCCCGCGTGCTCACGACGACGTTGCCGATGTCGGTGGTGTCGCCGAGGCGCCCGAGTCCACGCACCGTGAAGCGCTCTCCCTGGGTCTCGATGTAGCCCGCACCGAAGTTGTCATTGTTGGCGTCGAGCGCACTCTCGAGATCGCGCAGCGTGACACCGTAGCCGGCGAGCTTGCTCGGATCCGCCATCACGTGGAACTGCTGCACCATGCCGCCCCAGGAGTTCACGTCAGCTACGCCCGACAGCGTGCGCAACATCGGCTTGATCGTGTACTCCTGCAGCGTCTTCAGCTCCATGAGCGAAAGCGAGTCGGACATGACGAGGTACTGGAACACCTCACCCATCGGTGTGGCGGGTGGCCCGAGCGTGGCGTGTACCCCCTGCGGGAGCGACGTCGCCGCGTCCTGCATGCGCTGCGTCACCTGGGCGCGCGCGAAGTAGAGGTCCACCGCGTCGTCGTACGACACCGTCACCACGGAGATGCCCGCCTTGGAGATGGATCGCACGCCGCTCGTTCGCGGCAATCCCATCATCGATGTCTCCATCGGGTAGCTAACGAGGTTCTCCACCTCGTTGGGCGACATCCCGGGTGCGACCGTGATGACCTGCACCTGGTTGGGGGTGAGGTCCGGAAATGCGTCGAAGTTGATGTTGGCGAAGGCCCACAGGCCGGCGGCGACGAGCAGCAGCGTGCCTCCGATGACGGCGATACGGAAGCGCAGCGCGAAATCGATCAGTCGGTCGATCATCGGTCAGCCCGCCGCCATCTTGGCACGTGAGAAGCTCGCTTTCACCGCGAACGCCCCGTCGGTGACCACAAGCTCGCCCGGCTTCACGCCGCTCTGCACTCGCACGATCCCTCCCTGCTCTCCCGCGAGCACCACCTCGCGCCGTTCGAGCCGCACGGCGCCGGCGGCGCCGGGCGTCGCGACGAACACCACCGAACGCCCATCGAGCAGCATCACGGCGCGCGACGGCAGCGTCACGCTCATCGTGCGCGCCCCGGCGTCCAGCCAGACCGTGGCGAACATTGCCGAGCGGAGTCGGTTGCGCGTGCTCGTCACCGCGGCTCGCACCGGCAATGCCCGCGACTGCGGATCGAGCGCGCCCGCGATGCTCACGACACGAGCCTCGAACGTGTCAGCCGGAAATGCAGCCACACCGAATCGGACGCGCGAGCCGTTGGACAATCCGGATGCCGCCGACGCGGGGAGAGAGACGTCGAGCCACAGCGACGACGCGTCGGACACCGTGATGAGCGGCGTACCGGGCGTCACGACGGCGCCGGGCACGGCCTCGCGGCTCAGCACGACTCCATCGAGTGGTGAGCGAAGCACGATGGCCCCATCGGCCGCGCCGATACCGAGTGTCGTCAGCGTGGTCCGAGTGCGCGATACCTCGGCCTCGGCACGATCCAGCTCGGACTGCGCCAGCGCTTCATCCGCTTGCGCGCGCTCCAGATCCTGCTGCGGTGCGGCTTTCGCCGCGAGCAGACGTTCCGCGCGTTGGCGGGCCGAACGCGCGTACGCGGCGCCGGCGCGGCGCGCGGTGAGATCGGCCGCCGCCTTCGCGAACTCGGCGCGGGCCGCGCTCGCTTCCGGGCTCGCCAGCGTCACGAGCGCCTGTCCGCGGCCCACCCGTGCGCCTGCCTGCACATGCACCGCCACCACGCGTCCCTGCAGTGGCGCGCCAAGGCGCGCCGTGCGGTCCTCGTTCGGGACGAGCTGGCCTGGTGCCTCGATCGTGCCGCTCGCCTCGCTCGTGCCGGCCGCGATCCAGCGAATCGCGCCGTGCTGCACCTCGGCCGCATTCATCGTCATCGTACGCAATGTGTCTGCGGTGACACTCGCCGCAGCCGAGTCGGGCGTGGCCGACTTGTCGCCGCACGCGGTCGTCGCGACGATGACGAGCGCGACGCGACTGATGCTGTTCATGGTAATCTGGCGACTCACGGGTCGATCCCTCGGGTTGGGGCTGTGGTGAGCAGTGCGTTGGCGGGGTCGAGGCCGGCGGCCACGTGTAGCGCCAGCACGGCATCCTGCTGTGCATAGCGCGCGCGGTAGAATGCGAGGCGCGCATCGGCGAGCGTGCGCGTCGCATCGAGCACCTGCAGCAACGGGACTGCGCCTTCGCGATATGCGGCGAGTGCCACGCGACGCGATTCCTCCGCCCGCGCGAGGAAGTCGCGCTGCAACGCGTCGACCTGTTTCGTCAGGATCATCGCTGCGTCGTATGCGCCAAGCACCTCGGCCGACGCGCGGCGCTCGGCCCAGCGTACCTCCTGCTCAGCCGCGGTCAGTTCTCCTCGTGCCCGCTCCACCTCGCCACGATTGCGATCAAAGAGGGGGAGTGGAATGCTCAGGCCGGCGATCATCGTCGAGGTGCCCGCGGAGCGCTTGGTGCCGAAGGTGGCGCCGAGCTGTCGCACGGTGAGCGCCCGCTGCAGTGACACGTCCGACGTCGCGGCGCGGGCTCGCGCGCGCGCGGCCAGCACGTCGGGACGCCCCGCGAGGGCGCTCGACGCGAGCGCGGCGCGCGGTGGAAGTCCCCGCGTTCCCGCGACGGCCGACGTGGACGGCGTCGCCGTCTGCATGGGATCGATGACGTGCAGTTCGTCGAGTGCCAGCTCCGCGGTCGTAGTGGCGCCGGTCAGGTACGGCTGCAGTGCAGCGCGCGCCTGCGCTAGCTCGGCCTCCTGCAGTGCGCGGTCCGTCGAGACGCGATCGCGCTCGACCTGGAGACGCAGCACGTCGCCTGCAGCGGCAGCCCCTTCACGGGCGCGAGTGCCGGTGTACCGCACGAGACTGTCGAGACCCACGACGACATCGCTCGACGCCGCCACGGACGCCTGTGCCAGCGCCGCGCGATGGTACGCGCGCGCTGCGTCCAGCACCACCATGCGACGAATCATGATCAGGTCCGCCTCGGCCGCCTGGACGAATCCGTTGGCCGTTCCCACCCGCGCGCCTCGTTGCCAGAGCGGCTCCAGTGGCAACGTCGCGTATGTCGAGGTTTCCTGTGGAAGATTTAGCGGCGCGGAGCGGCCGGGAAAGGCTGCATTCTCCACCTGCCAGGTGAGTACCGGGTTCGCGATCGTTCCCGCGGTCCGGCGACCACCGCGCGCCGCGCGCAGCCGGCCCTCGGCAGCCAGCACTAGCGGATGCGTGCGCGCCGCGGCCTGCACCACCATCGGCAGCGTGAGGCCCGCCTGAGCAGGGCGAACGGCGTTCGAGTCTTGCGCCAATGCCGGGCGCGCCGCAGTCGTCACGAAGACGCACCCCATCACGACGGCAAGGACGAGCGGGAGCGCGCGCGCGCGCAGACGTGTTGCACCCGGGCCGCCGGGGTGTTCAGTGACGCCCATGGAGCGTGAGAAATCCAATCGCGACAATGCCATATCCCGCCACGGGTCCACGTTCGATGCGGCGCGGAATGCGCGCAGTCGATACCGGGACGTTTCGCAGTGCAGATGCCGCGGGCGCGGGTACGAATGGAACCCGGCACAGACCGTCGCGGTCGGCGACGATTACGGCAGCGAAGCGTACGGCGCGTCTCGGGCGGTCCACGACGGACGGCGAGACGCGACGCGATCAGCGAGCGGGTGGAGCTCGAAGTCGGGGAGGAGGGCCGGTGTGTGGTTCGGCGCGAGGAGGCGATCCGTGAGGCGTCGGAGTCGGCTGCCTATCGAAGGCTGGACGCACCTCAGGCAGAGGCGCCGGAGCGACGAGGTCGAGTGTCGTCCCATCGGTCCGCGTTCTCGAGACCTCGTCGAGCCGAGGATGCTGATGATCGGCGTCGTGATCCGTGGCCGGGACACCAATCTCGGCGACCGTGCGCACCATGTTCGCCGGCGCGTGATGCGAATCGCCGGTGTGCTCGCGATGATGCGCCGTTCCGTGCGCCAAAGCGGCGCCGGGAGCGGCGAATGCGACGATCGCGACGAAACCGACCGCAATCAGACGGGTGAACGAGGAGCGGAACACGAAGTGATAGTAGTCGACGAGAAGACGAGAAGCGAGTCGGCGCCGCTCCCGTGCCGGAGCCGCAGCTCGCCGCTCACTCCATGCGCTTGAGCTCGCGGTACTCGCCGTTCGTCCGGAGGGTGACCGTCACATCCTGGCTCGTGCGATTGCGCCAGAACCAGCCGTGCATGCCATCGAATGCCGAGACGAGCACGCCTTCGTCGGACCGCTTGCCCTGACCCTTCGCGTACCCGTGATACTTGATCGCGGGCGGCGCGGTCCGGTCGGCATGCGTGTCGTAGTTCACGACGCCGCGGTTGGTGGACCATGAATAGTTCACTCGCGCACCCTGTCGCATCGCGAGTTTCACTTCCTTGCCTTCATTCGGGCGGAGCGTGACGCTGACCTCGTCGGTCCGGACGCTGGCGCTCGCCGTTGGAGCGGGCGTTTGCGATGGCGATGGCGTGACGGCGGACCTCGCGGCTGGCTGGGCGACTGGTGTTGCCGATGTTGCCGATGTTGCGGGAGCGTTGGTGCGCGCCGCGGGCGCGTTGGAGGCGGCGGCTCTCGTCGCCTTCGCATCGGCTGCTGCTTCCTTCGCGAGCTGCACCTTGATCTCGCCCATCTCCTTGAGGCCGAGCAACCGGCCCACTCCGGTCGGGTCCACCCCATACTCGGCCGGCAACACGACCGTGATCAGGAGCAGGGCCGCCACCGCCGCGGCGATCGCCGTCGACCGCGCAAGCTGGCGCGACGATGGAAGTGCGTCGTGTGGTGCGGGATTCGTCTCGGTCATGAACGCAAGCCTAGCTGTTTGAGGTGAGAACGTAGCCGGCGAGCTGATACCCCATCAGGAGAAAGCCGGCACTCATGAGCGCGACGTTGCCGGCATACGCATGCCGGCCAAAGCTGCTCGTGCGGCGCCAGTAGCTCATGGCGATGAGAATTGCGCTGAGCGCGAGCAGCTGGCCGATCTCCACTCCCACGTTGAACGCAACCAGGTTGGGAACGAGACCGTTCGGCGAGAGCTGGAACTCGAGGATCTTCGTGGCCAATCCGAAGCCGTGGAACAACCCGAATATCAGGGTCGCCGCCTTCGTGCTCGGCTGACCCCCGAACCACCGTCGGAAGGCACCGAGGTTATCGAGCGCCTTGTAGACGACCGACAATCCGATGATCGCGTCGATCAGGTACGCGCTCACGCTCACTCCGGTCAGCACGCCTACCAACAGCGTCGTCGAGTGGCCGATCGCGAACAGCGTCACGTACAGGCCGATGTCCTTCAACCGATACAGGAAGAAGATGACGCCGAGCAGAAAGAGCAGATGGTCGTAGCCGGTGACCATGTGCTTGGCACCGAGATACATGAACGCAATCGGAAGGAAGCCCGTGACGTTCTGGATGTATCCCTTGTCCCCCGCCGCGACGCCGTGAGCGATCGCCTCGGCTGGCGAAAGGAGCAGTATCATCACGGCTATCGCGAGCAGGGGCGCGATGACGCGCGCCGGCACTGCGACGGTTTTCCATGACATCGTGATCGGTGCGATCGCGTTTCTCAGGCTCATGGCATTGCAGTCGAGGTCGTCGGGAACGTTCGTCGGGCGTCCTGCTACCGTCAGTGCGGTAATCGCGGGCGCATCACACCATACATCCATGTGCCGGCGATTGCACCGAGGAGCGGGACCAGCATCACCGTCACTCCTCCACCCACGAGCGCGAACAGCGGACCGGGACACGCGCCGACGATGCCCCACCCGAGCCCGAACAGGGTGCCACCCAGCCAGTAGCGCGTACCGCGCCCCAGCGACTTCGCTGGCATCCCGATGTCCTCACCGCCACGTGACCGCAGACCGAGCCGCTTGATCAGCTGCAACGATACACCCGCCGTGAGAACCGCGGAGCCGATGATGCCGTACATGTGAAAGGCCTGGAAGCGGAACATCTCGTGGATCCTGAACCACGACACGACGTCCGACTTGACGAGCAGGATGCCGAACGCCACGCCGAGCAGGAGATATCGCAGGAGTCCTCGCATGTCAGACTCCCAGCAGCATGGGAAGCAGCACCCATGTCGCGATCAGGCCGCCGGCGAAGAAGCCCACGACGGCGATGAGCGACGGAAGCTGGAGATCAGCGAGCCCGCTGATGGCGTGTCCCGACGTGCACCCACCGGCGTACGCCGTGCCGAAGCCGACGAGCAATCCTCCGCCCGCGAGCATGACGGCGCCGCGAACGGTACCGAGCGCGCTCCAGCTGAACAGCTCGCGCGGTACGAGTCCACGCGCCTCGTGAATGCCGAGCGCGGCGAGCGACGCCTGCGTCGCCGGCGAGATCGACACGAGATGATCGCCGACGAGCAGGCGCACCGCGAGCGCGCCCCCGATGCCGATGCCCAGCGCGAAGGCGAGGTTCCACCCACCCGCGTCGCGCCAGTCGTACGCGAAGTACGGCGCTCGGCTGGGCAGGGCTACCGCACAGATGTGGCGCAGGTTGGTGGAGATGCCGAACGACTTGTTGCCGGCCAGCAGGAGCGCCGGCACCATCAACCCGATCAGCGGGCCCGCCACATACCAGGCCCACGGCCCGCGGATGGCCTCGATGAGTGTCGTCATGCGCGGCTCCCGTGCGTCGCCGTCATGGCTTGCTCCGCTCGAGGAGAAGCGCCGTCTCGATCTGCTTCCGGAAGTCGGCGAGCGGCAGGGCACCCTGCACCGGATGTCCGTTGACGAGGAATGACGGCGTGACGCGCAGGCCGATGCTGTTCACCAGCTCGTTGGCGCGCTCGGTGCGCGCCACCGTCCGGCGCTGGGAGTAGCACGCCGAGAATCGCGCGCTGTCGATGGGTGTGGTGCCGGCGAGCGCGGCCATCTGCGCATCGATCGCGTTGCCGCGCTTCCACTCCGCCTGGGTGGAGTAGATGCGATCCAGCATCAGCCAGAATTGCCCCTGATCCGCCGCGCACTCGGCAGCGCGGGTGGCCTGCTCGCCATGCCGGAAGGATCCGACGACGAACGGGATGTACTTGAACAGCACCTTGCCGGTCTGCACGTACTCGCGATCGAGCGCCGGATAGGTCTTGAGGGAAAACTCCGCACAGTACGGGCAGGCGAAGTCGCTCATGTCGATCACCACCACCGGCGCCGATGGACTGCCTCGGTCGTGCCCCATGCCGGTGAAGTCGACGCCGCCGAACACGATGCGGCGGGGACGGGCGGGGGCAGCGGTGCGCGGCACGTCGCGCGCCGGCTTCGGCGGCGTGGGTGATGCGCCTGGTACCGCCGGAGGGGCGTTGCGTGTGACGACGCTGTCCGTCGCGATGACGGCGGCAATCGAGCGTGTCCCCGTATCCGCCGGCGCGCGAGCGACGGCGGACTCCGCCAGCGAGCGAGGTGCACTGTCGCCGCATGCAGCCAGCGCGAGGACCGCGAGGGCACCACTCAGGGAGCGAGTGACGTGAATCGCGGAGAGTCGGGAGATCATGGTCATGGAGCGAGAGTGACGAGCTGGCCGAAGCCGGCCAGGAAGCCCGTGAGGAACCTGAACTGCCCCGTCGCCAGCATTACGCCGACGATCACGAGCAGTACACCGGACGCGAGTTCCAGCGGTCGCAGCCATCGCTTGATGCCACGCAGGCGAACGAGGAAGCGGTCGAGCGCGAACGCGGCGACGAGGAAGGGAATGCCGAGCCCGATGGAGTACGCGGCGAGCAGTGCCGTGCCCTGCTGCATGGAGCCCGCGGTGCCGGCATAGAGCAGGATGGAGGCGAGCACGGGCCCCACGCACGGGGTCCATCCCGCGCCGAACGCAATACCCGCCACGAGTGACCCCGCCATGCCCGCCGGCCGGCGCGCGAGATGTGCACGACGCTCGCGCATGAGGAACCGCAGGCGCAGAATGCCGAGGAGATAGAGGCCGAACAGCACGATCAGCACACCGCCCACCTGCTGCGCGATGAGGAGCGACCGGCCGATCGCCGCCCCAAGCGCCGTGGCGGCGGCGCCGAGCGAGACGAACACGATCATGAAGCCGGCGACGAAGAGGGCCGCGTGGGTCATCGTGCGTGTGCGTGCCGCGCGGCCGTCGTCTTCGGTGAGTTCGTCGAGCGTCATCCCCGTGACGAAGGTGAGGTAGCTCGGCACGAGCGGCAACACGCACGGCGAAAGGAACGACACGAGTCCCGCGACGAACGCGAGCCCGAGCGACACCGAGACGCCGTCGGTCACGCCGGACTCGTGGTGTCCGGCGCGTGCACCGCCCTGACGCGCGACGTCATCGCGTGAGCACCCGGGTGCGGGCCCGGTGCTCTGCCTGGAGCCGGTCGCACATGATCTCGCAGAGCTGGAACACGCTGCGATCGGCGAGTATGTAGAAGGAGAACAGCCCCTCCTTGCGGCGCGACACGAACCCAGATGCATCGAGCTGGCGCAGGTGCTTCGAGACATTCGCCTGCCCGAGGCCGGTCGCGAGCACGAGGTCCGTGACCGTGAGCTCGCCATCGCGGAGGCATTGCAGGATCTGGAGTCGTGCCGGTTCGGCGAGCACCCGGAAGCGCTCCGCCACCAGCGCCAGCACGTCGGGCGTGAGTGCGCGCCTAGCCATCGGCGCGCACCGTGGGCAGTCCAGCGGCGGCCCACGCCGCGTAACCGCCGGCGAGGTTGGACACGTCTGTCGCTCCACGAGCCTGGAGGATGCTCGCGGCGATGGACGATCGCGCGCCGCTCTGGCAGTGCACGACGATCGGCTTGTCGAGCGCGAGGCTGGTCAGGCTGGACTCGAGCTGGCCGAGCGGAATGTTGGGGACATCCGGGATGTGGCCGGCGCTCCACTCCGATGCACCGCGCACGTCGATGACCTGCACGTCGCTCGATGGCATGCGGGTGTGCAGGGCCTGCGACGTGATCTGCGGGATCGTGGCCGCGTGACGCTCGTCGGAGCGCGGAAGCGTGACGGCCGATCCGTCGTAGTAGCCGTCGACGTGATCGAGCCCGATCATCGCGAACGCACGGGCAGCCTCGTCGATGCAGCCCGGACAGTGCTCATCGACGATGATGGAGAATGCGTCCTCGTAGCTCAGTAGGGCGCCCGCCCAGGTGGTGAAGCTCTTGTTGAGCGGGATGCTGATGGTGCCCGGCACGTGCGCCGCCGCGAACCGGTCGGCCGGTCTCGTATCCACCACACGGTGTCCGCTGGTCGCACGCGCACGCAGTGTCGCGGCGTCGAGCCGAGCGGGACGACGGACGCCGTTCAGTATGTCTGGCCCTTCGCGGTTGATGCGTTTCATGGTGGCGAAATACGCCGGCGGTTCCGGCTGGCCGGCGAGCACCGCCCGCACGAAATCCGATTCGCCGTCCGTGCCGAACGCCCAGTTGGCGATCTTCTCGTAGCCCAGCGTCGTGGAGGGCACGGCGCCCAGCGCCTTGCCGCACGCCGAGCCGGCGCCATGGCCGGGAAAGAGCTGGAGATAGTCCGGCTGCGTCGCGAAGCGCTGAAGGCTGCGGTATAGCGTTCGCGCGCTCGATTCCATCGTGCCCGCCACCTTGGCCGCCCGCTCCAGCAGGTCGGGACGTCCGACGTCGCCTACGAAGATGAAGTCGCCGGTGAACGCGGCCATCGGGTGCGCGGTGGCTGGCGTGTCGGTGACGAGGAAGGTGAGATGCTCCGGGGTGTGACCGGGCGTGTGCAGGACGTCGAACCGGAGGTTGCCGACCATGAAGTGGTCGCCGTCGTGCAGCAGGGTGGCGCCCGACTCGGCCGCGAAGTCGTACTGCCAGTCCGGTCCGCCATCACCCGACAGCAGCAGCGTCGCACCGGCGGTCGCCGCCAGCTCGCGGCTGCCCGAGACGAAGTCGGCGTGGATGTGCGTCTCCGTCACGTGCGTCACGCGCAGGCCTTCGTCCTTGGCGGCGCGCTGGTACTGCTCGACGTCGCGGTTGGGGTCGATGACCAGCGCTTCCCCCGTAGCCTGGCAGCCGACGAGGTAGCTGGCCTGTGCGAGATTCGCGTCGTACAGTCGTTTCAGCAACATGGCGGCTGCCGGGAAAGGGTGCGTGTGACGTCGCGCCAGCCCGCCGGGGTTGCAGCGCTTGCATGAGCATATGCGAGTGTAGTAGTATAGTCAAGTCGCCATCCTCGCCCGTCACCTTCTTCGCACGGTACTCCTGATGACACTCCTCCTCATCGCCATCGGGCTCGCGGCCGGCGTGCTCTCCGGGCTGTTCGGCATCGGCGGTGGCGTGATCATCGTGCCGGCGCTGCTGCTCATCGCGCGCATGCCGCCGCTCACCGCCACGGGCACCTCGCTCGCCGCGTTGCTGCTGCCCGTCGGCGCGCTCGGCGCGTGGGAGTACCACAAGAACGGCAACCTGAACATCGGGGCGTCGCTCTGGATCGCCGTCGGCCTGTTCTTCGGCGCGTACCTCGGCGCGCGGCTCGCGCAACACGCATCGCCGCTGCTGCTCAAGCGCGCTTTTTCCATCTTCCTCGTGCTCATCGCGGCGAAGGTGTGGACATCGCCGTGAGTGGTGAGGCGACTCGCACGCTCAGCACGCACCGCGGCGGCGCAGCGGCGGCGCAGCACGACGTAGCTGAACTTTTGCTCAGCGCCGGAAGGCGTGCGGTGGACGTGCGAGAGGCCACGAATCAAGAGGAAGGACGAGTCGAACTCGCGCGCGAGTGCTGCCTCATCGTAGCGGGCGACCTCGAGCCCGCTGCACCGAGTGGGGCCGTCAGCGGCAAACGTGGCGACGATGAGGGTGCCGCCCTGCCGGAGTGCCCTCGCTGCGCCGCGACATTTCGCGCGCGTTCATCCGGAGCCGTCAGGAAGTGGAAGGTCGAGCACCGTGATGCTTCCGAGCTGGTGCTCGACTACTTCGTCCACGAGCGACGAATCTCCCCCGCCTACATCGATGATCCGGCGCGTCACGCCTCCATCGGCGTCGGCCAGAAGCTCGAGCGAACGCGCCGGACGCGCCTAAAACCAGCTCACTTCATTAGATGGTTTCGTCGAGTACACCCGTTCCCAGTGTTCGATCGGATCCATTCGCTCCTCCGACGTTGGGCTGGCGGCGCCGTTCACCGTGGCTCGGAGCGCCGTCTGTCCGAGCGACAGCAGAAGCTCCCGATAAGGTGTGGTGCAGAGCTGGCCCGAGCAATGGACCAGGCGTCGTCCATGCCACGCCGGGCATGGCGCGCAAACGTGACTGCCGGGCTCCTAAATTCGTCTTTGCACCGAACGCGGAACCAGCGCAGGACTTCCATCGGAGCTTCGATGCAGCAGTGCACGTTGTCGTGCGCGGTACAGTCGGGAGAAAAGGTCGGCACCACCGGGATAAGCGAGCGCGACGCCGGTAACACCAAGGGCTGTGAGCGCTGCGCGCGCTTGCCCGAGATCCCCTCCGGTGCAGGCCGGCTCCTGCTCCACGTACCCGTGCGCCACATGCGCGCCCGGGTCACCGCCGCACTCGACGCGAGCGGTGAGCCGTGGACGACCGATGGCGACGACCGGAACGGGGGTCGCGTGTATGCCACCGTGACGAGCGACGTCACGGCGTTCGCACGCACCCTGCTGCCACGTCTGTCGGGAGAGGAGCGAGTAGAGGTGCGCGCGATGTTCGAGCCCGCCGGGAGGCAGGCGACCGTCGCCGATTTCTTTTCCGCGCGATCGGTGGGCACATTCCTCGAGCGCACGCAACAGCGGTGGCTCTCCTCCATGCTGGCGGACGAGCGGTTGCAGATGCACTTCCAGCCGATCGTCGACGCGCCAGCGCCAAACACGATCTATGGGTTCGAGTGCCTGATGCGCGGCGTGCGCGCTGCTGACATGCCGGAGCAGAGCGGTCCAGGCGGCAACGTTCCCGCGTTGGTCTATCCGGACGAACTGCTCTCCGCGGCGCATGACGCAGACCTGCTCTTCCAGCTCGACCTCGCCGCTCGGCTCGCCGCCATTCGCGCTGCGGCCGAGCATGCGATCAGCGAAGCGGTATTCATCAACTTTTCGCCGGCGGCAATCTACGATCCGGCGTTCTGCCTTCGCAGCACCATCGCGGCGGTGAGCAAAGTCGGGTTGCGTCCAGAACAGATCGTCTTCGAGGTGACCGAGACGGAGCGAGTCCCGTCCAGCACGGCTCATCTGCTGAACATCCTGGACCACTACCGCCGCGCCGGCTTCCGCGTCGCGCTCGACGACGTGGGATCCGGCTACTCGTCGCTCGTGATGCTGGGCGACGTCCGGCCCGACTTCGTGAAGCTCGACAAGGGGCTCACCATGGCTGTGCTCGATGATCCGTTCCGCGCCGTGATCGCCGAAAAGCTCATCGAGGTCGCGCTGCGCACGGGGATGAAGATCGTGGCCGAGGGCATCGAGAATGCAGAGTCCGCGAACTGGTTCGCCAGTCGAGGCGTTCACTACCTTCAGGGTTATCATTTCGCCCGTCCAGCGGCGCTTCCGCCGCGGACGTTCGCGCACTGATTCCTGTTCGCGGGCACTGCGCTCCATCGTTCCCTTGCACATCGACCTGCCTCAGTGCCAAAGCCCCTTGATTCCGAGCTGAGCGCAGAGAGCGTCTCCCCCGCGCTCGTCATCGCGATGTCGCAGCTGGCGGAAGGGGTGATCGTCACGGACGCGCAGGGTCGCATCACCTTCGTCAACGCCGCCGCGGCCCGCCTGCATGGCGTCACACGGCTGGACGTCGCGCCGGACGAGTATGCCGACAGCTATCACCTGCTCACCGAGTCGGGACTGCCGTATCCGTCCACGGAGCTTCCGCTCGCGCGTGCCGTCCTGCGCGGAGAGACCGTGCTCGAGGCGCGTTGGCGCATCCGTCGCCCGGACGGCAGCGAGATCCTCGCGGTGGGCAATGCACGGCCGATCCTCGCCGCCAACGGGAGCACGATGGGCGCGGTGCTCACGGTGCGAGACGAGACGGCCCGGTACGACAGTGAGGTGGTCCGCGCGGCGCAGAACGCGCAGCTCCGCCATCAAGCGGCAGAACTGGAGCTCGCGAACGAGCACCTCCAGGACTCGGCAGCCGAGCTCGAGGCGCAGACCGAGGAGCTGAGCGCCACGGCCGCGCAGCTCGAGGAGCGCACCGAGGAGGCCGAGCTAGCACGTCGGCTCGCGGACGTGGAGCGTGCCCGCGCGGAGGAACTGCTCGCTGCCCTCGACGTGGAGCGAGCCCGTCTTTCAGCTGTGTTCCAGCAGGCACCCGTCGCCGTTGGCGTGTATCGTGGTCGCATGGCAGATGATCTCGTGTTCGAACTCGTCAACCCGCGCTACGTGGAGCTCTTGCCGCCTGGCCGCGAGCCACTCGGCGCCCGATTGCGTGACGTCCTGCCTGAACTCAGCGAGGACATGCTGGGCGTGATGCAGCGCGTGCTCGACACGGGCGAGCCGTTCGTGGCGAACGACTACGGTATCCCACTCGATCGCGACAACGATGGCGTACCGGAAGACTACTACTTCAACTTCGTCTATCATCCGCTCACCGAGCCCGACGGGTCGGTGTCGGGTATCGTCGCCGTGGGCACGGAGGTCACCGAGTCGGTGCGCGCGCGACGCGACGCGGAGCGGCTGCGCGCCGAAGCCGAGGCGGCCAATGTCGCCAAGAGCGAATTTCTGGCCGTGATGAGTCACGAGCTGCGCACGCCCCTCAATGCCATTGGCGGGTACACCGAATTGATCGAGCTCGGAATCCGCGGGCCCGTGACTGACGAGCAGGCCGCCGATCTCGCGCGTATCCAGCGGAGCCAGCGCCACCTGCTCGGCCTCATCGACGGCGTGCTGAATTTCGCCCGCGTCGAGGGTGGCCACGTGCAGTACGAGATCGCCGATGTGTCGGTCGATGACGTGCTCACCACGTGCGAGGCGCTCGTCGCCCCACAGGCCCGGTCGAAGCATCTGATCCTGCGCTATCCGGGAAGTCCGGCCACGTTGTTCGCCCGCGCGGACGAGGAGAAGTTGCAGCAGATCGTGCTCAACCTGCTCTCGAACGCCATCAAGTTCAGCGAGCCAGGCGGCGCGATCACAATGACGAGCGCGGATGGCCCGGCATTCGTCACGGTGCGAGTGCACGACGACGGCCGCGGTATTCCGGCCGATCAACTCGAGCGCATCTTTCATCCGTTCGTTCAGGTGGACGCGAAGCTCACGCGTACCAACGATGGCACGGGGCTCGGACTCGCGATCAGCCGTGATCTCGCGCGCGGCATGGGCGGGGATCTCACCGTCGACAGCACGCCGGGCGTGGGCTCGACGTTCATGTTGACGGTGCCGCGCGCGCGGTAGGCGCGCGTGAACGGCGGTGCGGGTGCGTCGGCTATCGGGACGCCGTCGCGCCCAGCGTGGCGAGTGCTCGCCTCGCGAACGGACGGAGGACGATCGTCAGCTCCCTGTCCCCATCGGGAAAAGCGCCGCGCGTCACCACTTCACGGTACAATCGCTCGGCTGTCGCTCGTTCCCCGAGCGCCATGCGCGCGTCGGCCTCGAGCAGGACGAGCGCGCTCACCGGCCGACCGTAGAACATTCCCGGCCGTGCACGCGCCACCACAGCCGCGGCGCGCTGCATGTCACCGCGCGCGTACGCCGCGCATGCCTCGATCGTCAACAGCGCGCGCTCGTAACTCGGGAGGCCGCGGCCGGCATCCTTGACGACGATCAGACGGCGCAGAGTCTCGATGCTCGCGGTATCCCCGGCCCGCGCAGCCACGTCGGCCGAACGTTCCGCAAGTCTGGCGTACGCTGGCGGCGAGAGATCCGCATCGGATATCCAGCGAATCGCCTCTCGAACGAGCGCCATCGCCTGCGAGGAGGAGCGCACCGGACCCTGCTCCGCGCGCGCCTGCAGGAGCAGCGCGCGGGGGAGGTCCTGAGCGCGTGGCGCTCGGCGGATGCGATCCAGCTCGCGCGAACCGTCGGCGAATCGGCCGCTCGCGAGTAGCACCACCTGACGTCGCACGGCATCCCGCGGGTCGAGGATGTTCAGCGCTCCGGGCAGGTCGTCGCGCCGGAGAGCCAGGCTGAGACGTGTCTGATGCTGCGCCCACGGCGACGCCTCGCCCACCGATCGCGCGAACGCGACTGCGCCCGCCGAGTCGCCGGCCTCGAGCAACACGGTCAGTCGGCCCTCGACGAACGCACGGAACGAGGTCGCGTCGCGCCGGTACGCGCTCTCCGCGGCGACGGCCATCGGGAGCATCTCATCACGGGCGCGATGCACCCAGCGCATTCCCTCATAGGCGAGCGGTTCGTCCGGATAACTCGCGGCGAGAAGCTGCCAGCTCGCGAGCGCGCTGTCGAGCTGATCGCCCACGAGCTGCTGGTAGCGCGCCCGCACGATGAGTCTCTCCCGCGGCGGCAACGTCGCGCTCAGCGTGTACGCGCGCTGCATGTGCAGGTCGCTGTGCCGCTGGCGGTCCACGTACCACGACAGGTCGCCGACGAGATAGTGCGCCAGCGCGAACAGGCTGTCGTGCACGAGCGCCGCTTCGCCGAGCGCGATGGCTCCCGTGAAATCCATGCGCGCCACCGATTGGCGGGCGAGCACGTAGCTGCGCAAGGCGGGGAGCGATGCGGTGGTAGCCGCTGGCAGCGGAGACATCGGTGCCGTCGCCGACCCGGTCACGCTGGCGCGTAGCGCGGCGGCGAGACGCGTGACCGAGGGAATCACCGCGCGATCGTTCGCCGGACGCTCCACGCGCGTGACGAGCACGAGACCGGAGCGTGTTTCCACGAGTTGCACCACGAGCAGCGCGCCGGTGCCCAGCGGCGATACCGAGCCGACGATGGCGAGCGGCGCACCGCGCCGCTCGGCGATCTCCACGGCGATCGGCGCGGTTATTGGCGTGTCCGTCGGCAGCGTCATGAGGCGAAGCGTTTCGCGCATGCCGGACTCGCCAACGACGCGCACGTCTGGCGCCGCCTCGAGTTCCGCGCGGAGCGCCTCACGCACTGCGCCGGCGAGCACCTCGTCGGGTCCCGTGATCGCGCCGAGCACCACGAGTCGCGAGCCGTCGGAGTGCGTCGGCGCATCGCTCGAGGCTCGTGTGGCGATGGCTGCCGCGCTCGCGAACGTGAGGGCGATGGCGACGAACATCCCGACCCGCCAGCGGTTCGACCGTCGCGAGCGCCACGGGTGGGGCGTCGGAGTAACCGACGGCGTGACGGCGGTATCCGCCGCGCGCGGCAGGAGCTCCTCGTGGGACGCGATCACCGACTGCGGCACGGGCGGCACGACCGGTTCGAGCGGCGGCCGTGGCGGGACCACTCGCGCGTCGACGGACGCCAGGTCGGCGGCGCGCAGCTCGTCGGCGAACGTCTGCACGGCGACGTTGGGGCCTACCTCAAACTCCTGCCGCAACAGCGCGGCGTGCACCCGCGCGTGGCGGATCGCCGCGGCGCGATCGCCGTCGTCGGCCATCGCTCGCATCAGGTGGAGCGCGATGCGCGGATCGAGCGGGTCATCTGCGGCGCGGCGGCGCCACCTGACGACGGCACCGGCGTGATCGCCGCGCGCCGTCGCCGCGCGTGCCAGGGATTCGAGCGCCGCCGCGTGGGCCGCGGCCAGCCGCTGCCGCTCGCTCTCGGCCCACCGTTCGAACTCCGGCGCATCCGGCACGAAGAAGCCGTCGAGAAAGGGGCCCGTGTACAGGCCGACGGCATCTTCATGTCGTCCAGCGGCAAGCGCGAGCTCGAATTCCGCGATGTCACTCGCGACGACGGCCGGATCGAGTCGCAGATCATCGAGTCCGGCAGTCACCGCGGTGTCGCCAAGTTCCTGACGGATGGCATACAGCGCCTGCGACAGCGCGTGACGTCCATGCTCCGTGTCGCGCTCGGGCCAGAGGTACGCCAGGAGCTTGTCGCGGCTGACACCCCGATCGCGCGCTGCAGCGAGGAGTGCGAGCAGGGCCAGTCGACGCCGCTGGGTGCAGCGACCGCTGAGCAGACCTCCGTCTGCCTCGATCGATACAGTCCCGAACGTCCTCAACCGCAGTGTCATCGCACCGGTGACGATGGGTGGAGAGCGGGTTGACGGCCGCGGCTATCATAGCCCTCGGCTACGCCCCTCACAAGCGAGAGCCGACTCACCCCACTGCCTCCACACGCGCCACACCCGGGAGTAGAAGCGATGCGTAATCCATCAACGATCGTCGTCGGCGCACACTCGGCCTCACCCGTTCGGCGCGGCGGCGTGCGTCGCGTGTTCGAGTGGGGCGTCGTCGTCGCCCTCTTCGCCGTTCCGTTCGTGTCCCCAGCGCAGCCACCCGCCGCGCGACCGCAGATGATCGGGGTGTGGGAGCCCGTGAACTACAAGGGTGACATCCAGATGGAGGACGTGTTCTTCGTGACGGCGGACGTCGGCTGGGTGGCCGGCATCGCCGACCGATCTCGCGGCGGCAGCGTCATCCTGCACACGCGGGATGGCGGGAAGAGCTGGACCACCCAGTTCGGCGATCCGGAATCCAGCGATCGTGCCATCGACCAGCTGTTCTTCCTGGACGAACGTCACGGGTGGGCCACTCGCTCGACTGGCAGCGGAGATCATCTCCTCCTGCGGACGTCCGACGGCGAGACGTGGGAGGAGGCCGGGACGATCGCACAGCATCGCGCGGACTACGTGTTCGTCTCGCGCACCACGGGATTCGTGGCCGCGGGTCAGCAGGTGTTGAGAACGCAGGACGGCGGAAGACGCTGGGCGAGCACGGGCAACTGCGTCGCCACGATCGAGGTGGGGGGGCTCACCCAGAAGACGTCATGCACGCTCCGGGGAATCCACTTCCCGAGCCGATCGGTGGGCTACGCCGTGGGCGACGGCGGTGCCGCTACCAGCGACTTCTTCTTCCTTATGAAGACGCGTGACGGTGGCCGGACGTGGACCACCTCGGCGGTACCGGGTGGCGCCGGCTACGGAGTGTTCTTCACCGACGAGCGCCGAGGGTTCGTTCGCACCTACGGTGGCAAGATGCACCGCACGGATGACGGCGGAGACACGTGGCGCGCGATCCCGGCCATTGCGCGGGGCGACATCAAGTTCGCGGACCCCACGGTGGGGTGGTCGATGTCCTCCCGCGACATGGTCTATACGACCGATGGCGGTCGCAACTGGACCACACGGGAGATTCCATTCCCGACGTTCGTGAACGCGTTCAGCATTCCGCGTCGCGATCGCGGCTTCGCCGTCGGCGCTCATGGCATGGTGTATCGCTACCGCCTCGTTCGCGCCTCGGAGCAGGGTTCAGGCGCGATCCCCGCGCCGGCGATGCCGGGATTCGACACCGAACTCGGACCAAAGGCGCAGGCTCTCGACGATTTCATCGAGACGCTGGAAGCGAGCGTCGAGAAGATGAGTGGTGGTGCGGGCGAGTCCCCGACGAGCGCAGACGCCACGACCGCGTCGCGTGCCGCGAATCGTGACGCGAATCGTGACGCGCCCGACCCCGCCGGTGCTGGAAATCCGGACTCCGTCGATGCAGCCCGTCGCGTCGCGGCCGGGGGAGCAAGTGCGGCGGACGCGGCCGGATCCGCATCCGCGGAGGGTGCCAGCGCGAGCGCGACATCGGGAGCGTCCGCCTCAGCGCCCGCGTCGTCGTTCGTTCAGCGATGCTGTGGCAAGAACCTGTCGACCTGGTCGCTGTTGTGGACCGCGTTCGAGAACATGGTGCCGCAGTTCGTCTCGCAGTACAAGAACACCAACCTGCTTGGCGCCGGACTGCGCATGCTCGTAGTGCTGCCCGGCCGCATGCAGGAAGCCGATGCGGCGTTCCGCACGTTCAAGCGCTCGGCGAACAAGGCTGATGCGAAGACCAATGTCGCACAACTCTCCGCCGCAATGACCGCGCTGAAGCAGGGCGTGTCGTTCGCGCTGCAGAAGGAACTGCCGCCTGCGGGAGCGGACGAGCCGGCGGTAGCGGGCGCTGGCGCCGGTGCACGTGCATCTGTCGAGGCCGTGCCTGCCGAGGAGAAACAGGCGCCCGAGAGTTCTGCTGCCGACAAGGCGTCGGAGGAGGCAAAGTCGGCGGCGAAGGCGGCTGCGGACGAGGCGGCGAAGAAAGCGAAGAGCGATGCCGCCGACAAGCTGAAGAATGCCCTCAAGGGAAAACTGCGCTGGCCGTGAGAAGGTCGACGTGTGTGTTCGTGGGCTCACTCACCGCTTCGAGGAAGAACCATGATGCTCTGTACATTCAACCAATTCTGCGTCCTGCGCGCACTCGGTGCATCTCTCTGGCTGGCAGTTGCGTCACCGGCTGCCGCCCAGCTTGCACCCTCACGGGTTCCCCAGCCCACCACCATCCCGCAGCTCTCCGCAGGTGCGCCAGAGAACGTGCAGTCGAAGACCAACTGGCGAAACGGCGCCGAAGGGCTACGACAGTTCCAGAATCCGGCGCTGGTGTCGCTCCGTGGAATCGATGGCATCCGGGAAGCGAAAGGGGTGCCGCAGGTCGCCGCGGATCTGCTGGTGCTGCACGCTCGCACCCTGCCAGCCGAGGAGCTCGACTCCTACATCGTCAATCCGAAGCTGGCCGACGAGTGGCTGAAGGCGCATCCGCTTCCTCCAGCCTTCGTTGCGAAGGTTCGGAGTGCCGCCGCTGACGACGGCAGGAAGAAGAAGAAGGGATGCAGCACGAAGCATGTCTCGTCCGGCTGCGTGAAGAACGAGGTCGAGCAGAGCGTGGACGACCTGACGCGTGAGTGGCGAGAGGCGTGGAACAACACGACCGACGAACTGGCCCGGCTACTCGACCGGGTCGACGACGCCAGAGCGTGCTTCACCGACCGGACGCTCTACCTCTCCAACATTCCCGTGAAGTTCACCGTCGAGCCCCAGATCCCGCTGAGCTTCGAGCGCGACGGGAAAAGTTCGAACCAGCGTGGCGGAGCGTCCGGATCGGTGAAGGGAACCGTGGCGGTCGGTGTGCCGGTGGACGCCGACTTCAAGGCGCAGGTGCAGATGTTCTACATCCCCTGCCTGCCGTTCGCGGTGCGGCCGAAGAGTCTTGGAGCGAGTGGCAGAATGGACGTCGGCGGTTCGTTCAACGCCACGGTGAATGCCACCGGCCAGTTCGATCAGTCATTCACCATTCCACCGACCGGCGGCGTCCAGATTCCGATCGCCGTCCTGCCGATCGCGCTCGGCGGCATTCCCATCGCGGTATTGGACATCAGTGTCTACATCGACGGAACGCTCGAGGTATCTGGCCAGGGATCGCTGGACGGAAACCTGAAGCTGCAAGCCATGCAGAACAGCAGCTTCTCCTTCGAGTGTAGCGGCCATGGATGCGAGCTGGCGCAGCGCAGCGTGCCGGCACCGGCGACCGCGATCGAGTCGGTGAAGCTGAACGGGAGCATTCAGATCAAGCCGGCGATCTACTCAGCGTTACAGCTCAGCCTGAACTACAATCTCCTGAGCGCGCGCGCCGGACCGCAGCCGTTCCTGATCGGCGAGGTCCACGGTTGCGCAGCTGCCTTGGCCACACAAGGCGCCGCCGGGGGTGCGACGGCGGAACAGTCGCACGCGTTGACTGCCGACCTGGATTGGGGCATCGAGCTCCGCGCCGAGGCCGTCGCGGGCGGTCAGCAGGTGGCGAAGAACGGGAAGTTCAGGCTTCTCAGGAAGCATCTCTACTTCAAGGATCTCGCGCAGTCCAGCGCGCTCATCTCGGGCGTCGCGGGACCACCGCAGGCGCAGGTCGGCCAGCTCGCCGTGTTCGCGATGAAGATGCCGCCCTGTTACCCGTACCCCGATCCGATCCAGTATCAGGTGAGATGGACGGGCGCCGCCAGCGGTGCCGCCAGCGCGCAGACCGCCGCGATGCCGGCGAGAGGATTGGGATCGTCGGCAAGTCTCCCATCGCGAACGACATCGGGCAGCGTTGCTCCCTCGAACTGCGTGCTCCAGGCGGGGCAAGGCACGTGCTCCGGCGCTCCACTGTCCAGCACCTCGATCAATCTCGCGTGGCCCGTCGCGGGGGATTACAGCGTGACGGTAGCGCCGATCGACGACCGGCACGGGCGCAGGTTCGATGCGTCGCGAGTCACGCAGGTCACCGTGCGGGTGCAGCCATGACGCGTGTGCGGCAATGCGCCTGAGCATCGGTTTCCCGGACATCACGGCGGGCAGGATGGCGACGCTGTTCGGCGTCGTCGGGCTTGTGCTCCTGGCCGTGTCGGTTCGGAGCGCTGTCCAGCGCGTCACGGCGCTGAGGTCGTGGAACCGGGTGCAGGCCGAGGTTGTCGCAGGAACTGTCGCGAGCTATTCCAGAGGTGATCAGCGCGAAGCGATGTACGCACCGCGACTTCACCTGAGGTACGATCACGGCGGGCGTCAGTTCGAGGTTCCCGCCACCGGAGAAGTGTACTCCAGTCATTTCGCATCGCAGGTTCGTACGGTGCGGGAAGCCACGCGAGCGGGACACGTCGATGTGCTCCTCGACCCGACCAACCTCGCGTCGCCCGTACTGAACGCCGGCTACAACCTCGAGTACTTCTTCGGGAGTCTCGTCCCCGGATTCATCGGTGCGGTGTTCGTGTGCCTGGCCACGCTTCTCTGGCGAGCATTCAGAGACGATGCGCCTGGCGCGACTGCGCCGCGTCGGCCCACGTCGGACAGATGGATCGTCGCGTTCTTCCTCGTACTGGGCATGGCGTTCATCGGCGGAGGAAGTTCCGCGCTCTACGCCGCGCATCGCCAGATGACGGGATGGGTACCGGTGAACGCGCGGATCGACAGCAGCGACATCGTCCGGAAATCGGGTCGGTCAGGCGGAACAGGAGGGGGCGCTACCAGCGGCTCGACACCAACCGAGTTGTTCGCCGCGCGTGCGTGGCTCTCCTATCGCGTTCGTGATTCCGTCTTCCATGCTCCGGTCGTCCGTGGCGCGTACTCGAACGATCGGCATGCTGCCGAAGTGGGCGCCGCGTCGCTTCAGCAAGCTGGCATGTTCGAAGCTCGTGTCGACCCCGACGATCCGTTCGACGTCACCGCCGATCGACGCAACGCGTGGGTGACGTACGGGTTTCCAGCGCTGTTCATCATTCCTGGACTGATCTGCACCGGCTTGGCCGTCGCGCTGGGGCGGGGAAAGAAACGGAAAAAGCGGACCTCGCGCGTGCGTCGGCCTCGGTCGAAAGACCGTACGCCGCGGCACGGTGAACCAACTCTCGGAGGAATCGATGCAGACCCAACGAATCAGCACGCGTCAGCACCTCGCTCCTCAGCTCGCGCTGGCCGCGATCGGCATCGCGCTCGTCAGCGGATTCGCACCGGCGCAGGACCAGCGAGCCAAGGCGACGACAGCAACGCGCGTCGGTGATACGCCTGACCGGAACGCGATCGCGCGACAGATCACGGTGGACCAGCCGGACCTCGTCATCGAGTCTCCATCCGTCAACGCCAGCAGCAATGTGGCGTTCATCATTCGCAACCGCAGCAGCACGGCGAGCACGACGCCGTTCGTGATGGATGTGTACGTCGACGGACGACGCGAGGATACGATCAAACATGGCGCCGTGCCTGGGCATGCCGAACAGGCCGTGATATCGAGCCTCGCTCGGCTCACGAAGTGCGATCCGGCCACGATTCGCGTCGTAGCCGACGCCCAGCTCGTTGTGACCGAATTCGACGAACGGAACAACGAGACGTCCGTTCAGCTCACACCTCCATGTCCCGACTTCGCCGTGAGCATCACCAGGAACTGGGAGGACGCGAACCTTCGCTATCGCGCGCACGTGACCATCACGAACATCGGCAATGCACCATCACCAGCCGGCATGATCGTGCGAGTGATCGGCAGTACCGAGGGGCTGGCATCCATCGTGGACGCCACCGGCCTGCCGCTCAACGACACGCGGACCATCGACGCACTGGCACCTGGCGCCTCGCAGAGCTTCAACTCGGCCGGCAAATTTCTCGGTACGTCGACGCTCTACGTGAAAGTGCTCGTCGATTTCTTCAAGACGGTCCGCGAAGCGAACGAGAACAACAACGTCGTTGACAAGAAGCTCTGATCTTCCCTACCACGGAGTGTTCGCATGCACACGCTGCGCAATACGATCCAGTTACTCGTCGTCCTCGCGCTCGCCGCCGTTCCGCTCGCGGCACAGAGCGCGAAGGACTCCCGGGTGAAGGATGCCAGGAAGCCGACACCCACGCCCCCGGTGAGTACCGGCGGCACGGTACCCACGGCCTCGGAGGGGAGCACGGCGATGGCTGTTCGCGGACGGCCACAGCCGGGGCGGGCCCGCACGATCGACGTGACGACCGGCCTCGTCACTGCGCAGACGGACGATCAGCACTGGACGGTGCAGCTCCGTGTGACCGATCGCGCGATCCTCGGCTCGATCAGGCCAGGCGATGCGATGTCGTTCGACCTGCTCGCCGGACGGGGAACTGTTGGAGGACAGTCCTTCCCCGTCGCGAATGCCCTCTCGTCCATCCGGCTGACCGCGCGCTACCAGATGGAGCAGGTGTGCGCGAAACGACAGGCAGACCTCAACGCTGCCGCGGAGGTCGAGACCGCGGCGGGCAACTACAGCCCGCGATGGAGATGTACCGTGCAGGCGTTTCCGGGATCACAGCCGCCCGAGTACACCTGCATGTGCATGCCCGTACCCTGACGTCGGGGCCGGGTCTGCCGTATAATGACCCACGCTTTACCAGGAAACGCCATGTTCGGTCGCGCCCGTCGCCCCATCGCTTCGCTGTTGATGGTCGTTCTGGCACTGGACCTCGCGGCATGCACCCGCGTCCAGATGCTGGATACGCCGGAGGTGGTGTACACCGGTGAGACGGGCACGCTCGATGAGCGCGTTCTCGGCATCACGCTCCGCGACGGGCGCGAGATCACGTTCGACGAGCACATGTCGCGCGACGTGCGGTCTCGCCCGAAGGCGGAAGTGCGGAACGACAGCTTGTTCTCGCAGGTCGCCGGTCAGCCGTACGGCGTTCCGCTGGCTGACGTGCAACGCATCTGGATCGAGTACATCGACCCGCTTCGTACCACCGCCGCTGTGATCGGCGTCGTGGCGGGGGTCCTGGCGGTTGTCGTCGCGGTCGCCATCGCCACCAAGGAGTCGTGCCCCTTCATCTATTCGTGGGACGGCACCCGGTACGTCTTCGACGCGGAGCCGTACGGCGGCGCAGTGACACGTGGCCTCGAGCGCGACGACTTCGGCGATCTCGAACACCTGCGCCCCGATTCCGCGGGACTGTACCGCCTGCTCGTCACCAATGAAGTGAACGAGACGCAATACACCAACTCGATGCGCCTCATCGTCGTTGATCACCGACCGGGATCGCGCTTCGCGATGGATGAGTTCGGACGGCTGCAGGCAGTTTCATCCGCCGTCGCGGCAACTTCCGCCCGCGATCAGGATGGACGTGACCTCACTGCCTGGCTCCGCTCCACCGATCACATGATCTGGGAGCCGCTTCCGCCGGCCGACCCCGCGGGACGCGTGCGCGAGGAGATCGTGCTCACCTTTCCCAAGCCACGCGGCGCCAGGCGCGCGCATCTCGTCGCCCGTGCCGGCACCGGGAATTGGGGCTCGCACATGATCCGCGAACTGCTCGATCTGCGTGGTTCGGCCGTGCGCGACTGGTATGCCTCCGTTGACAGCTCCCGTGCGGCGCAGGATTCGGTGCGTGCGTGGAACCTCCGCGACGAACTCTACGTGCTCAAGTTGGACGTGCAGGAGCCCGGTGGCTGGCGTCCGCGTGGACTGCTGCCCGGCGGGGGTCCGTTCATCACGGAGTCGCGCGTCGTGCCGCTCGACGTGAGCCAGTCGGTGGGTGACTCGCTGCGCCTGCGCATTCGGCCACCGTCCGGATTCTGGGCACTCAACTCGTTCGCCATGAGCTACGACGATACCGAGCAACCGGTGGCCGTCGACACCATCGCGCCGCTCTCTGCACGTACTTTCGACGGGCGCGATGTCCTGCCCGATCTCGCGGCGACGGACGACCGCTACTACGCGATGCCCACGACGACGGATCGCGCCGAGGTAAAGTTCCGCGCGCCGCCGGTGCGCGCCGGATTGCAGCGTACGGTCTTTGTGCATACGCGTGGCTATTATCGTCTGCACCTGGACGAGCGCGCTGCGCCGAACATCGCCGCGCTGCAGCACATCCTCGAGCAGCCCGACGCCGCGGCCCGACTGGCCGCCGAGCGGTTCGCGACACGACACGTCGCGACCGCGAGTCCGCGATGAGCGCGTGAGTGGGGCGTCTCGCTTGGCGCTCGTCACTGGCGGGGGGCGCGGCGCCGCGCGTCACTTCGTCGCGCCACCCGGTACGATCGTCGCCGTTTTGATGTAGTCGAGCTTCGGGAACATCCGCGCGAGGTACTTGTTCCCCTGCGTCGCGATGAGGTGGTACCGGGGATCCTCGCCGTACTCGTCGTAGATGGAGTCGACGACGCCCATGCCCTCGATCACGCGGCCGACCGGCGTGAACCCCTGCGCATCCAGGCTCGCGTTGTCCTTCAGGTTGACGAACAGCTGGTGCGTGCGCGTGTTGGGACCCAGGCTCGCGAAGCTGATCGTGCCGCGCTGGTTCTTCTCGCGCGCGGGATCGTCTGGTAGCGGTTTCGCTTCCCACGTCTTGTTGCGCCCGCGATCGTCGTTCGCGCCGAACTGCGCGATGAAGCCGGGCAGTACTCTATAGAAGCGGTTCTCGTCAAAGAAGCCTTCGCCAGCCAGCGCGTAAAAGCGGTCGGCGCCGTTGGGCGCCCACGCCCGTACGACCTGGACGACGAACACTCCCTTGTTCGTCGTGAACGCCACGCGAAAGGTATCTGGAGCGGGTCCGACCACCGCCTGGCGCGGCGGTGTGTCGCCGCATGCGAGCGCGACCGACGTGACGAAGACCAGCGTGAGCGCAGTGACGAGGCATCGTGTCATGCCAGGTACTCTACGTGCCCGACAGGTCGTGCGGAACCAGAATGCGCCGATGGACGCAGGGTGAGGCGCGCCGCGCCTCACCCTGCGTCCATCGGACCTACTCACCTACCGACCTACTCACCTACCGACCACGACGAACGGCGTGCGGCGTGGATCAGAGTCACGGACAGACCAAATGCCCCCTCGGCAGCTCGCGCGTGCAGTTCTTCGTCGTGCCGTTCTGGGTGATCGCGACCTTCGCCACCGCGCTGCCATCGTACGTGATGACTTC
>JANLTI010000112.1:0-10146 GCA_031362845.1 Gemmatimonadaceae bacterium
AACCGACGCTCCCATTGAGCAGCGCCATCTCCAGCTCGGCCAGGCTGCCGAAGTGCTTGCAGCCGCTCCAGAGCCGGGCCCTGGTGTCCTCTGTCTTCGCGGCACCCGCCTTCCGCAGCTCCTCTTCGAAGCCGGCCGGCAGCTTGGTCAGGAAGTAGCTGCCGAGCACCATGTCCTGTGACGGCTCGGCCACCGGACGGCCGTCCGATGGCTTGAGCACGTTGTTGGACGAGATCATCAGGAGGCGCGCCTCCAGCTGGGCCTCGAACGACAACGGCACGTGCACCGCCATCTGGTCGCCGTCGAAGTCGGCGTTGAACGCCGCGCAGACGAGCGGATGAATACGGATGGCCTTGCCCTCGACGAGCACGGGCTCGAACGCCTGGATGCCCAGGCGATGCAGCGTCGGTGCGCGGTTCAGGAGCACGGGGTGATCGCGGATGATCTCCTCGAGGATTTCGTACACCTCGGGGCTCTCGCGCTCCACGATCTTCTTCGCGCGCTTCACCGTCTCGGCGATGCCCTTCTCGACGAGCTTGTGGATGATGAACGGCTTGAACAGCTCGAGCGCCATGAGCTTCGGCAGGCCGCACTGATGCAGCTTGAGCTCCGGCCCGACGACGATGACCGAGCGGCCGGAGTAGTCCACGCGCTTGCCGAGCAGGTTCTGACGGAACCGGCCCTGCTTGCCCTTGAGCATGTCGGACAGCGACTTGAGCGGACGCTTGCCGCGGCCACGAATCGCCTTGCTGCGGCGCCCGTTGTCGAACAGCGCGTCGACCGCCTCCTGCAGCATGCGCTTCTCGTTGCGGAGGATGACCTCCGGCGCACGATGGCTGATCAGCTTCTGGAGCCGGTTGTTGCGGTTGATGACGCGGCGATACAGGTCGTTCAAATCCGACGTCGCGAAGCGCCCGCCATCGAGCGGGACGAGCGGACGCAGGTCGGGCGGAATCACTGGAATGACGTCCAGGATCATCCACTCCGGCTTGTTGCGCACGTCACCCGAGTCGCCCGAGTTACGGAAGGCATCGACGATCTTGAGGCGCTTGAGCAGCATCTTCTTGCGATGCTGTGACGTCTCCGTCACGACGGCGGCGCGAAGTTCATCGGCCGTCTTGTCCACGTCCAGCCGGCGCAGCAGCTCGCGCACGGCGGGAGCACCGATGTCGGCGTAGAACGCGGCATCGCCTTCGTCCTTCGCCTTGGTCTTGAGCTCGAGGAACCGGTCTTCGTCGAGCAGCTCGTTGTTGTCGACTTCCTGCGCGCCCTTGTCGATGACGACGTAGTTGGAATAGTAGATCACCTTCTCGAGATCACGGAGCGTGATGTCGATCAGGTTGCCCATCGGCGACGGCAGTGTCTTGAAGAACCAGATGTGGGCGACGGGCACGGCGAGTTCGATGTGCCCCATGCGCTCGCGGCGCACCTTCGACAGGGTCACTTCGACGCCGCACCGGTCACAGATGACGCCGCGGTACCGGATACGCTTGTACTTGCCGCAATGGCATTCCCAGTCCTTGACCGGACCGAAGATGCGCTCGCAGAACAGGCCGTCCTTCTCCGGCTTGAACGACCGGTAGTTGATGGTCTCGGGCTTGGTCACCTCGCCCCATGACCACCAGGTGCGCACGCCGGCCATCTCCAGCCGCTCGCGCTCCTTGGGATCCTTGGGGCCGCGGATCTCCTCGGGCGAGGCGATCCGGACCTGAATGAAGTCGAACGCCGATGCGCGGGTGTCGCGCACGCTGCGGAAATCGATCATGTGTTACTCCTCCTTCCCGTTACCGGACGCGTTTTCGGCGGTACCTGTGTCGATCCCGGTGCCGTAGAACCCGTCCGTGCTCTGCCCCATCGTGACCTTGATGCCGAGTGCCTGCAGCTCCTTCACGAGCACGTTGAACGACTCCGGAATGCCCGGCTCGGGCAGATTCTGCCCCTTCACGATCGCTTCGTACACCCGGCTGCGACCGTTCACGTCGTCCGACTTGACCGTCAGGATCTCCTGCAGGACGTGCGCGGCGCCGTACGCTTCGAGCGCCCACACTTCCATTTCCCCGAAGCGCTGGCCGCCGAACTGCGCCTTGCCGGCCAACGGCTGCTGCGTGACGAGCGAGTACGGTCCGATGCTGCGCGCGTGGATCTTGTCGTCCACGAGATGCGACAGCTTCAGCATGTACACCGCGCCGACGGTCACCGGCGCCGCGAAGGTCTCGCCACTGCGTCCGTCGCGGAGCTTCACCTTTCCGAACGGGGTGATACCAGCCAACCGGAGCAGTTCCACCGTCGCGGCATCCACATCCGCGTCGGACTTCTTGCCGAGCATGCCGGCCAGCGCCGACAGCTCCTGGTCGGCGAGACGGTCGGACGGCGTCATGGCGGCCGCCTTCTCGAGATGCTTGAGCGCCGCCTTGTATTCCGCCTTGCGAACGGCGGTCGACTCCGCGTCGTCAGCCTGATGGAATGCGACCTCGTGGCCGACGGCCGTCTGCTCGCGCTCCACCAGCTCCCGTGCCGCCGCCGCGATGAAGTCGCGGATCCGGCTGTAGATGTCCTTCGTGCCCGCCGACATGCCGCGCGCGTTGAGGTCGTTCAGCGTGGCATCTCCGAGCAGCTCGACCTTGCCGCCTTCCGCCCGCTCGGGCTTCACGTCGGCGAGGATCGTGCGCACATCCGCGTCGCTGATCACCAGCTTCGGCGTCTGCAGCTCGAGCGCGTCCCGGACCCACGTGAGTCCGGCGATCTTGAGCAACAGGCCAATCTCCTTCTCGTTCGCTCCCTGGAACACCGGTGTCTTGGCGTAGAAGCCGAGCAGCTTCGCGGCCCATCCGAGATGGGTCTCGAGAATCTGTCCGACGTTCATGCGCGACGGCACACCGAGCGGATTGAGCACGATGTCGACTGGCTTGCCGTCGGGGAGGAACGGCATGTCCTCCTCGGGGACGATACGCGCCACGATACCCTTGTTGCCGTGACGGCCCGCCATCTTGTCGCCGACCGAAATCTTGCGCTTCTCCGCCAGGTACACCTTCACGAGCTGAATGACGCCGGGCGGGAGCTCATCGGGTTGCAGGATGCGATCGATGCGCTCTTCCGCCTTTTCCTCGAGCTTCGCCTTCTCGTCATTGGCGGCATCGATGATCGTGCGGATCTTCTCGTTCGCCTTCTTGTCGACCACGCGGAACGTCTTGAGGTCGAGCGACGAGATCTTGAGATCGCGCAGCATCGCGGCGGTGATCTTCGTCCCGGCGGGAATCGCCTCCTCCACCGTGCCGCTCTTCAACGCGAGGGCGACACTCTGGCCTTCCAGCAGCTCGCCCAGTTCGCCGTCGCGCACTTCGTTGACGCGGATCTTCTCCTCGCCTTCGAGACGCCGTACCTCACCGATGCGCTCGCCGCGATCCTTCTCGACGACCTGATCCTCGATGCGGCTGAAGATCTTCACGTCGATCACGACGCCTTCCATGCCCGGCGGCACCTTGAGCGACGAATCCTTCACGTCCTTCGCCTTCTCGCCGAAGATGGCCGTGAGCAGTTTCTCCTCGGGTGAGAGCTCCGTCTCGCCCTTCGGCGTGATCTTGCCAACGAGGATGTCGCCCGGCTTCACGTGCGCGCCGATGCGGACAATGCCCCGCTCGTCGAGATCCAGCAGCGCCTCTTCCGAGACGTTTGGAATCTCGCGCGTGATCTCTTCCTGGCCGCGCTTCGTGTCACGCACGTGCAACTCGAGCTCCTGGATGTGGATCGACGAATACACGTCGTCCTTCACCAGGCGCTCCGAGAGCACGATGGCATCCTCGAAGTTGAAGCCGTACCACGGCATGAACGCCACGACGACGTTGGCGCCGAGCGCGAGCTGCCCCATCTCCGTCGCCGCGCCGTCGGCCAGCACGTCGCCCTTCTTCACGGCCTGGCCCATCGTGACGAGCGGGCGCTGGTTGATGGCCGTGTCCTGATTGGTGCGCCAGTACTTTCGCAGGCGATAGCGGTCGTGCTGGGTGAGCCGCGCGAGCACGCGACCCTCTTCCTTCGCATGCTTGAGCTGTGCCGGTCCAGCGTCGACGATGATTTCGTCCGCCGTCACGCGGCTGATGACGCCATCGCGGCGCGCGAGGACCACGGCGCCGGAGTCGACGGCCACCTTCTCCTCGAGTCCCGTGCCGACGAACGGCGTCTGCGGATTGAGGAGCGGGACCGCCTGGCGCTGCATGTTCGAGCCCATGAGCGCGCGATTCGCGTCATCGTGCTCGAGGAACGGAATGAGCGCCGCGGCGATGGACACGAGTTGTTCCGGCGCGACATCCATGTAGTCGATCCGGTTCGGCGCCGTGAGCGGCACGTCACCCTGCTGCCGCGCCAGCACGAGCTCGTCGACGAAGCTGCCGTCGGGGTTGAGTGTCGCGTTGGCCTGCGCGATGATCGCGTCCTCTTCCTTGTTTGCGTCCAGCCAGGCGATCTCGTTCGTCACCTTGCCGTTCTTGACCACCCGGTACGGCGTCTCGACGAAGCCAAGGTCATTGACCTGCGCGTAGCAGGCGAGCGACGTGATCAGGCCGATGTTCGGGCCTTCCGGCGTCTCGATCGGGCACATGCGCCCGTACTGCGAGTAGTGCACGTCGCGGACTTCGAACCCGGCACGCTCACGCGTCAGTCCACCCGGTCCGAGCGCCGAGAGTCGACGCTTGTGCGTCAGCTCGGCGAGCGGATTCGTCTGATCCATGAACTGCGAGAGCTGCGACGAGCCGAAGAACGCCTGGATGACGGCGCTCACGGTGCGGGCATTCACGAGGTCGTCGAGCGAGATCTTCTCGGGGTCGGTGTTGATCGACATGCGCTCCTTCACCAGGCGCGCCATGCGGGACAGACCGACACTGAACTGGTTGGCGATCAATTCGCCGACGGACCTGATCCGGCGATTGCCGAGGTGATCGATGTCGTCGACGTGACCGCGACCCTCGTGCAGTTCCACGAGATAGCGGACGATCTCGACGAAGTCGTCCTTGGTGAGTACCGTCAGGTCACTCGGCGTGTTGAGGCCGAGGCGCTGATTGATCTTGTACCGTCCGACGCGACCGAGGTCGTAGCGCTTCGGGCTGAAGAACAACCGCTCGAGCGCCTGCTTGGCCGTCAGCGTGTCGGGCGCATCGCCCGGGCGCAGCAAGCCATAGATCTGCTTCAGTGCGAGTTCTTCCCCAGTCTTGGAATCGACCGCGTACTCGCGCTGCTCGCCGTTCTCCTTCTTGTAGTAGCGGGCCGTCGGGTCCTTGGCCAGCGTGTGCTTGATCATCGTGCTCTCGGCACGACCGCTGGCCACGAACACCTTCACCTTGTTGATCTCCGCCTTGCGGATCTTCTTGATGATCGCGTCGGTGAGATTCTGGCCCGCCTCGGCGATCGCCTCGCCGTCCTCGTTCACGACGTCGATCGCGAGCGTGCGACGCGTCGGGCGCTCGCCGCGCTCGATCGCGTCCTGCTCGTCGCGCAGGTCGACCGTCATGTAGGACGCGAACACCTTGACCGCCTCGACACCCTGGCGGCGAAGACGGTTGTAGACCTCTTCGGTGAGCTCGTCGCCTTCCTTGACGAGCAGCGCATTTTCGGCGCGCTCACGCTCCGCCTTGAGCTTCTTGGTGCGCAGTTTCGGGGCGTCTTCCGGCGTCGCCTCGCCCGGGAGCTCGATGTCCTCGGCGATGATCGCGCCCTGGACCTCGCGCATGTCGGTGCGGTTCTCCCGATCCTTTCGCAGGTCGAGCTCGCGAACGGCGAAGAAGAGCCGGAGGATATCCGAGTTCGACCCGTAGCCGAAGGCGCGGAGCAGCGCCGTCGCGGGGAACTTCTTCTTCTTGTCGATGTGGACGTACACGATGTCGTGAATGTCCACCGTGAACTCGACCCATGATCCCCGGAAGGGGATGATGCGGGACGAGATCAGCCGCTGGCCATTCGGGTGGGTGCTCTCCTCGAACACCACGCCGGGCGACCGGTGGAGCTGGCTGACGATGACGCGCTCCGCACCATTGATGACGAAGGTGCCGAGCGGCGTGAGCAGCGGAAGCTCACCGAGATAGACCTCCTTCTCGATGATGTTCCGCGGGCGCTTCACGCCGTTGACTTCCTCGTTGATGACGAGCTGCAGCGTCGCCTTGAGCGGCGCCGAGTACGTCATGTCGCGCTCGATGCACTCCTCGACCGTGTATTTCGGTTCACCGAGGGTGTACCGCACGAACTCCAGCGAGAAGTTCTCGTGGACGTCGGTGATGGGGAACAGGTCCTTGAAGACCCGTTCGAGGCCGATGTCCTCGCGATCGTGCGAGGCGGCGTCCAGTTGGAGGAGCGCCTCGAAGGCGCGCGTCTGGATGTCGAGGAGATGCGGCATGGCCATCCCCTTGTCATCGAGCTTACCGAAGGAAATTTGCTTCATCAATTCAGGCATGTCTCACCCGCGAACAGGAAAAACGGCGGTGGCCCCGAGGCCTCTCGCGCAAACGCGCGGGGTCCGGGGCGAGCCGTCGAGCGACGTCAGTTGTGGTGCCGTGCAACGAGAAGGATGCACGCAGGTCCCAAGGTGAAGGTCAGGGTGCAACGAGCCGGCGGGCACGGGGGACGTCGGATGACGTCCGCCGCGACCGGGGGCGCGCCGCCCTTACTTCACTTCGACGCCGGCGCCCTGCTCTTCCAGCTTGCCCTTGATCGTGTTGGCTTCGTCCTTCGACACGCCCGATTTCACGGGCTGCGGCGCGCCGTCGACGAGATCCTTCGCTTCCTTCAGGCCGAGGCCCGTGATTTCACGCACGACCTTGATGACCTGAATCTTCTTCGCGCCGGCTTCCTTCAGCACGACCGTGAACTCGGTCTGCTCCTCGACCGCCGCCGCCGCACCACCCGCACCACCACCCGCCGGCGCCGCGCCGCCCACCGGGGCCGCCGCGATCGTGACGTTGAACTTGCTCTTGAATGACTCGATGAGGTCGGCCAGTTCGAACACCGTCTTGTTGCCGATCGCCTCGAGGATCTCGTCGTTGCTCATTGCGTTAGCCATTGTCGTTCTCTCCTGAAAGGTTCCCAGGTTGACCTGGGGCGTGTGTGTCAGGCGTACGCCTGGGAATTATGCGCCTTCGCGCTGCGACTTCAGTGCCTCGAGTGCACCAGCGAACATCATGAACGGTCCGCTCAGCGCACCCAGCATGGCGCTCAACGGCGACTGCAGTCCCGCACCCAACTCGGCGAGCATCTGTTCGCGCGACGGCATGGCGGCGAGCCGCTTCACCTGCGCGGCATCGATCGCTGCACCGTCGAGCATCCCGCCCTTCACGGTGGGGCGCTGGTCGTTCTCCTTCGCGAAGTCCGTGAGGACCTTCGCTGCGCCCACCGCGTCCTTCGCCATCACGAGGCCGGTCGGCCCCTTGAGCCGCTCGCCGACGAGTCCCGATTCGTTCACGGCGCGCAACGCGAGCGTGTTCTTGATGACGACGTACTCCACGTTCGCGCGCTTCAGGCGACGACGCAGCTCGGTCATCCGCTTCACGTTCAACCCCGTGAAATCCGTATAGTACAGCGCCTGGGCGCCTCCGATCTTCTGCTTCAGCTCGACGACGAGCTGCTCCTTGTCGGTTCTCTTCATCGCGCGTTACCGGTAGGGCGTGGTGTCGACGGCAACGCCCGGTCCCATCGTGCTCGAGACGGACACGTTGCGCACGTAGACGCCCTTGGCCGCACTGGGCTTCGAGCGAATGATCTGATCCATGAACGCGGTGAAGTTCGTCGTCAGTGCCTCGACGTCGAACGAGACCTTGCCGAGCGGGACGTGGACGTTGCCGCCCTTGTCCACACGAAACTCGATCTTGCCCGCTTTCGTTTCCCGCACCGCCTGCGCCACGTTGAACGTCACCGTGCCCGCCTTGGGGTTGGGCATCAGGCCACGCGGCCCGAGCACGCGACCGAGCTGGCCGAGCTGGCCCATCTGGTCCGGCGTCGCGATGAGGACGTCGAAGTCGAGCCATCCCTCCTTGATCTTGGCGAGGAACTCGACGCCGACGTGATCGGCGCCCGCCGCCTCGGCTTCGCGGGCCTTGTCGCCGACCGCGATGACGAGCACGCGGACCTTGCTACCAGTTCCCGCCGGCAGCACGACCGTGCCACGCACGACCTGGTCGGCATGACGGGGATCGACGCCGAGGCGCACCACGGCTTCGACGGTCTCGTCGAACTTGGCGAACGCCGACTTCTTCACGATCTCGAGCGCCTGCTGGGACGGGTACGCCTGGCCGAACTCGCGATTCTTCGCCGCGGCCTCGTACTTCTTGCCATGGGTCTTCATCAGTCCACGACCTCCACACCCATCGAGCGCGCAGCGCCGGCGACCATCGCCATTGCCGACTCGATGTTCTCGGTGTTCAGGTCGGGCATCTTGATCTCGGCGATCTTCCGCACCTGCGCCCGGGTGATCTTGCCCACCTTGTTGCGATTCGGCTGACCAGATCCTTTCTCGAGGCCGAGCTCCTTCTTCACCAGGATGGCCGCGGGCGGCGTCTTGAGGATGAAGGTGAACGACTTGTCGGAGAAGATCGTGATCTCGACCGGCAGAATCGTATCCTGACCCTGCGTGCGAGCGTTGAACTCCTTGCAGAAGGCCATGATGTTGATGCCCTGCGGACCGAGCGCCGTGCCCACCGGAGGAGCCGGATTGGCCTTCCCCGCCGGGATCTGCAGCTTCACGAACCCTGATACTTTCTTTGCCATGAGTCTCCTCTACGTTTGCCCGCCGGAGCGGGTCGAACTACCACTGTTGTCTTAGCGTCGCCGTGGTGTGCGACGTACTGCTGGTGAATCGTGAGCGGTGAGTCGTGAATCGTGACTGCGTTTGAAGTCACGTCTCACGGTTCACGATTCACGTTTCACATGCCGTGCTCAGTATCCCTTCAGCTGCAGGTAGTCGAGTTCCACCGACGTGGGCCGGCCGAACAGCGAGACACTCACCCGCACCTTCCCCTTGTCCGCCATCACCTCTTCGACCGTGCCGTTGAAATCGGTGAACGGTCCCTCGGTGATCGCGACGGCCTGTCCGACGAGGAACGGAATCTCCTCCTTCGGCGCCGTCTCTTCCACGTCGTCGGCGATGCCCAGGAGCCGGTTCACTTCCTCCGGACGAAGCGGCTGCGGCAGCCGCTCGTGCCCGACGAACTTGATCACGCCCTGGATGCCATTGATCTGGTGCAGCGATTCCTGCGACATCAGCATCTCGACCAGCACGTACCCCGGAAAGATCTTCCGCTCGACGTTCACCTTCTTGCCATTCTTGATCTCGACGACTTCCTGCGTCGGCACGAGCGCCTGACGGATCGCGCGCTCATCGGCGGCGCGTGGATCCGCCTCGATCTTGCGCTGGATCAGCGAGCGAACCTTGTTCTCGTGCCCGGCCGTCGTCTGGATCGCGTAGAACCGATGATCCATCGTCAGCGCCCCGTGAAGAGCGACGGGATGACGCGGACGAGCAGCCCCTGCAGCGCGACGTCGAGCAGCCAGATCACGAGTCCGAGCAGGAGCACGAACACGATGATCGCAATCGTGGCTCGGCGCACGTCGGGGATCTCGGGCCAGGTCACCTTGCCCATCTCCGCCCGGACCGCCCGATAGAACGATGGAATGCCGCGAACCGCGGCCATCGTCCTGTTCTCGGGCGCCGTAGGGGGCGCGACGACGTCGGCCATTACTTGGTTTCCTTGTGGAGCTGATGCTTGTTGCAGCGAGGGCAGTACTTCTTCCACTCGACGCGCTCCGGATGGAGGCGCTTGTTCTTCATGGTGAAGTAGTTGCGGTTCTTGCACTCGCTGCACGCGAGGATGATTTTTTCTCTTGGCACGCTGAACTCCTTACTGGTTTAGTCAGTCCGCGTCGGGGCGGTAACCGTCGGGGGACCCGGCAGCCTGAGCTGCTTCGTCGTGATCCCGACGCCCTTCGGGCGCGCTGGTGAACTATCAACTGCTTGTGAATCGTGAATCGTGAGAAGTGAATCGTGACGGCGTGACGATGTACGTCTCACGCTTCACGTCTCACATTGTCCCTGCGTTACTTCAAGATTTTGGCGACCACGCCGGCGCCCACCGTCCGGCCGCCCTCGCGGATCGCGAACCGCAGCCCCTCGTCCAT
>JANLTI010000115.1:0-3701 GCA_031362845.1 Gemmatimonadaceae bacterium
CGGCGGCGGCACGGGCTTCGGGTTCTCCAAGCTGCGCGGCAAGGGCGCCATGGTGCGCTCCACCACCGGCGTCGCCAGCGGGCCCATCTCCTTCATGAAGCTGTACGACGCGAGCACCGATGCCGTGAAGCAGGGCGGCACTCGGCGCGGCGCGAACATGGGAATCCTGCGCGTCGATCATCCGGACGTGCTCGACTTCATCGCCTGCAAGGAAGACCTCACGCAGGTGACGAACTTCAACATCTCCGTCGCTGTGACGAAGTCGTTCATGGACGCGGTGCGGAACAAGACGTCGTACGACCTGATCGATCCGTCGAACGGCGCCGTCGTCGGTGAGCTCGACGCGAACATGGTATGGGACAAGATGATCCTGGGCGCGTGGCGCACCGGGGAGCCGGGCTGCTTCTTCATCGACGAAGCGAATCGCTACAACCCCGTGCCGCACCTTGGCGCGTACGAAGCCACGAATCCGTGCGGGGAGCAGCCGCTGCTGCCGTACGACGTGTGCAACCTGGGCTCCATCAACGTCGGGCTGTACGTGCGCGACGCCGCTGGGAAGCACGCGACGATGGATTGGGACGCTTTCCGTCGCGACATCCAGCTCAGCACGCATTTCCTCGACAACATCATCGACGTCAACAAGTATCCGCTGCCGGAGATCGACGCGTTGTCCAAGCGCATCCGTCGCATCGGCCTTGGCGTGATGGGCTTCGCCGACGCGCTCGTGCGACTCGGCATCGCGTATGATACGGCCGAGGGCGTCGCGTTCGGCCGGAAGGTGATGGAGTTTCTTGACGTGGAGTCGAAGAAGGAGTCCGAGCGTCTCGCGAATGAGCGCGGACCCTTCCCCGAGTGGGCGCGGTCCATCTTCGGTCCTGACGAGACCTGTGCGCGTGACGAGAACGGAGAGCGCATTCGGCCCATGCAGATGCTGCGCAACTGCAACGTCACCACGGTCGCGCCCACCGGCACCATCTCCATCATCGCCGGCTGTTCTTCGGGTCTCGAGCCGCTCTTCGCTGTCGCGTTCATGCGGAACCAGGCTGGCGTCATGATGCCCGACGTGAACGAGGATTTCGTCGCCATCGCGAAGCGCGAGCGCTGGTACAGCGAGGGGCTCATGGAGTCCATCGCGAAGGAGGGACACGTCAACTTCCCCGAGGTGCCGTCCAGGTGGCAGCGGGTGTTCGTCACCGCGAACGCCATTGCGCCCTCGTGGCATGTGCGCATGCAGGCCGCCTTCCAGGATCATTGCGATTCGGCGATCAGCAAGACGACGAATTTTTCGCACGCCGCCACGGTTGAAGACGTGCGCGCGATCTACGAGATGGCGTACGACATGAAGTGCAAGGGCGTCACTGTATATCGCGATGGGTCGCGTGATGCGCAGGTGTTGAGCACGGGCGCGACGGCGACGGCGGCGGCCAAGCGTGCGGAGCCCGGCGCCGCGTCGACGAGCGATTCGCGGCGCGAGGTGGGTGAGCTGATGGGACAGATGGCCGAGAAGGATGCGGAGATCGATCGGTTGCGGAAGCAGCTGTTCGATGCGGAGGCCGAGACGTTGCAGCGGCGGGCGAAGCGGTCGCGTCCCGACAAGCTGCGTGGCACCACGCATCGCTTGGAAACCCCGCTCGGCACGATGTTCGTGAACATCACCGAGGACGACAAGAATCAGCCGTTCGAAGTGTTCATCACGCTGGGCAAGGCCGGCGGCTCCGCGATGGCGGATGCCGAGGCGATGGGGCGGTTGATCTCGTTGGCATTGCGGTCCGGCATACCGATCATGGAAGTGCATCGGCAGTTGCGCGGGATCTCGTCGGATCGCGCGGTTGGGCTGGGACCGAACAAGGTGTTGTCGGTGCCGGATGCCATCGGCATTGCGCTGGAGCAGTGGTGGCGGGACAAGCAGGGGGTGCAGCAGGACCTCTTGCCGATGCATACGCCGCCGGGTGGGACGCCGATTCCGGAGTCAGTCGTGGTGCGGTCGCCGGTAGGGCAGGCGGGGCAGCAGACCGAGATGAGCTACGAGGCGTACAATGGCGGCGAGAGGTTCATGGGGAGGTGCCCGGATTGCGGCTCGCAGCTGGAGTATGCGGAGGGGTGCGTGAAGTGTCATGTGTGCGGATTCAGTGAATGCGGGTGATGTGATTTTTCTGGCGCGCAGGGCGGGGTCGAGGCGGTTCGCCTCGGCCCCGTTTTGTTTTTGGGCATTCGCGCGGGCGTTCGGTGAGAGGGATGGTCATGGCACGAGGTGAAGTTTGGCGGACGACTCATGACCATCCCTCGTCTGCCACTCGTCCCGCTTTCGCATCTCGGCCCCGTTGCTGAGCCGGAGCGGAAGTTTCGTCTCATGGAGATCGCGCGGGTCCGCATGCGTGAGCGGCGGTACAGCGTACGGACGGAGCAGGCGTACCTCTTCTGGATCCGGCGGTTCGTACTGCACCATGGACGCCGGCATCCACGTGATCTCGACGAGAATGCGGTGCGAGCCTTCCTGTCGCACTTGGCCGTCACCGATCGGGTGGCCGCGTCGACGCAGAATCAGGCGCTGGCGGCGCTGCGGTTTCTCTACGACGCCGTGCTGCACGCGCCGCTGGGGCAGGTGGACGGCATTGCGCCGGCGCGGCGGGCGAGCCGAGTGCCCGTCGTCCTCTCGCAGCGGGAACTCGGTGCGTTGTTCCGCCGCATGCGCGAGCCATATCGCCTGTGCGCGGTGGTGATGTATGGCAGTGGGCTCCGGGTCACTGAATGCGTGTCGCTCCGCGTGAAGGACGTGGACCTCGATCGTCGCGAGATCGTCGTGCGCGCGGGGAAGGGAGGCAAGGACAGGCGCACACCCCTGGCTGAGCGGAGTACCGAGCCGTTGCGCCGATGGCTGCGCGCGCGAGAGAAGCTGCAGCTGGCGGACCGGCGCTCGAGCATCGCCACGACCGGGTTGGGCGAGTCCCTCGAGCGCAAGTTTCCCAATGCCGCGCTCGACTGGTCGTGGAGCTACGTCTTTCCGGCCAGTCGTATGTTCATCGACCCCGCGGGCACGCATCGGCGGCATCACCTGCATGAAACGGTGTTGCAGCGCGCCATCAAGGAGGCCGCCATCGCGGCCGGACTCAGCAAGCGGGTGACGAGCCATTGCCTGCGCCATTCCTTCGCTACGCATCTGCTCGAGTCCGGCGCCGACATCCGCACCGTGCAGCAGCTGCTCGGTCACACGGATGTCCGCACGACGATGATCTATACGCACGTGCTCAACCGCGGCGGCTTGGGTGTGGTGAGCCCGGCCGACCGGTTGTGAAGGCGGCGCGCGCGAAGTTAGAGGTTCGTGCGGCCGAGCGAGGGAGGACGGAGGCGGTGTTGCTGGAGGGGGGTCCGGCGAGGCGAAGGGGGTAGGATAGCCGCCCTCTCACTTCCAGAACGCATTCCGCAGATTAGACGACTCACATGCGTTGGATAAAACGCGAGCCTGAGCTGGCATCCAACTCCAAGTCACGCTCTGCGAAGCGCTTGACTGGACAGAGCGCGCGCGCGCCGCAGATTATGCAGACAGTCCTGGTTTGATTTGCCGCATTACGCTGCATAATCATGTTGTTGAATTGGCGTTATACGGCCACAGGTCTCATATGATCGGAAAGATCAGCCTTCTGCTCGCCGGGCGCCTACTCAGCGGCCCGCTGCAGGCACACGACGCTCACTGCGATCCACGC
>JANLTI010000131.1:0-10576 GCA_031362845.1 Gemmatimonadaceae bacterium
CCACCGAGCGTCATGCGGCGCGCGGCAATGGGAACGCGGGGAATCTTTCGCAGCAACGACGGCGTGACGAACGTGCCCTCGGCGCCCGTATCGAGTCCGAACAGCACCGGTCGTCCATCGCGCGACACGAGCTTCACCACCGGATAGCCCACCCAGAACAGGTTGCGCGGGCGGCGGACATCGCGGCGCGGCCGGCGAATCGTCATCGAGCCGGCGCCGGCATCGAGCACGAGATCGAGCTGGCGCAGCAGGTCAGTGCCGATGACGCCGTCGATCTGGATGGCTTCCACGACTCCGGTGGGCCTCGTGCGCGCGAGCCGCAGGGCGCCGGGGCTGACGACGGCGGCGGTGAGTCCGCGCGCGACCATCCGGCCGATCGACAGCGAATCCATTACCACGGCGCGCGCGGGGATGTGACCGGCCACCACCGCCAGCGCGAGCGTGTCGGGTGCGGCGAGCACGACGCCGGCTTCCACGGCAACGGTCGCCGACAGCAACGTCATGCTCGCGCCCGTATCGAGCCAGAACTGATATGGACGGCCGTTGATGCGCACGGTGATCATTGGTGTGCCGAACACGCTGCGGCGCATCGGCAACGTCTCGGGCGCTTCGGGCACGAACACGCGAGGTGTGGGCACGGCGGCGAATGCACGCGCCCAGCGTTCAATACCGGCCTGCGCCACGCGGTCGTCGAATTCCACGCCCGTGCTGTCGAGATCGCGATCAATGCTCGCGAGTGCCTGCCAGTCGGAGCGCCAGGCGAGCGCCATGGTGAGTCCAACGCGCGCCCGTGCGCGCACGGAGGGATCCGTCGCCCGCGAGTGAAGCGACGTGAAGGCGACGGTCGCCGCTTCCGGGTCGCCCGCCATGAGCATCCGCAACGCCACGACGAACGTCCGCTCGTCGATCGACGTCGCCACCCGTTCGGCGGCGGCGGGATCCAGCACGGCAATGTGCTCCCAGAAATCACGGGCCGGCTCGACACGCGTGCGCGGGGTCCATCGTGCGCGGTCGAGCCGAACGGAGAACTCTCCGTCCACGGTGTCGGCGGGTGCACCGGCGGCCGAGTCGCCCTCCACGATCGCGAGGGCATCGATCGCAGGCGGAGTGGCGGCGCCCGTCCGGCACGCCGCCACGGCGATGAGCGACGTCACCATCGCGAGCGACCGCAGCGATGGCGGAGCGCGCATGCGGCGTGCGACGGCCGCGCCAGTCACGGAATGTCCGGCGTGCCGCGCGCGAGGGACAGCCGCACGAGCAGGGTGCGACCGGGCGCGGGCTCGAAGAACTTTCCTGCGGCAGCGTTGACGCTCACGGATCCCACGGTGTGCACGCCGCCCAGGTTCTGGAGAGCGACGAGCGGCGACACGCGCACCCCCGCCAGCTCCACCCTCCTCGACAGGGCGACACCGAGCAGCGTGCGCGTCGGCACCTGGACCGTGTTGGCATCGTCGACGTCCAGCGCACTGGCGACGTCGGCAGTCGCCGACACGGTCGCGTCGCCGAACCGCACCGCAGCCGACGTCGCGAGGGCGTGGGTGGGAATGCCGGGGATGCGCCGGCCGTCGAACGACGTCGTGCCCACGACGTAATTCAGGTAGCGGAAGTGCGAGTAGGTGTACGCCGCCTGCACCGTGAGCGCACCGGCGTCCGCCTGGACGCCCAGCTCACCACCGCGTCGCCGCGTGCGGCCGGCATTGCGGAAGTACCGTCGCCCCCCGCCGTTCGGGATGTCGAACGGCACCAGCTCGTCGCGCGCGCGAGCCTCGAACAGGGCCACGTCCCAACGCACGCCGAGCGTGGGCAGCAGCCCCTTCATGCCGACTTCCAGCGTGGTCGTACGCTGCGCGTTCAGGTCGGGATTGATGCCGGTCGAGCCATCAGGCTTGTTGCCGAGCTCCGTGGTGGTGGGCGTCTCGAAGCTGGACGACAGCGAGGCATAGGTCGACGCGAGCGGGCCGGCGCGCCACACCAGCCCCATCGCTGGGCTCACGGCGTGCAGCGTGCGATCGCCCGAGTCGTCGAGGTTGGTTGCGGTCACGAGGCGATCGCGCACGCGGAACCGCACGGCGTCGGCGCGCACACCCGCCGACGCGAGCAGGCTCGGGGCGAGCGCGAGCTCCCCGCGCACAAACGGGCCGACGCTCGTGACCAGCTCGCGCTGGTCGCGCCGACGATTGCCACGGAGCGCGCGTCCGGCGGGGCAGGCGGCGGTGACGGTGACGGCGTCGATGCAGTTCTCGGACTCGAGCCGATCGTCGCGCTGCCACTGCACGTCGGCGCCGGCCGCGAGTCTCGCGCGTCGCGCGCCGAGCAGGAACTCGTCGCGCAGGCGGGCCGATGCGCCACCGCTGGTGCGGTCCACGTCGACGGTGGCGAAGGTGAGCGGATTCGCGAGCGTGCGCGTGCTGCCATACACGACCGCTTCCAGCGCTCCGCGCTGTCGCACCGCGCGCACGAGCGAGACCGAGAGGTCGCCCTGCCGCACGATCTTTCCCGCCCGCTTGCGCACCGAGAGCGGGTCGGCCATCCGCGGATTCGCGTCGAACTGCGCCCGCGTCAGCGCGCCGGGACTCTCGGCGTTCGATACATCGGAGACACGCGCCGCGATCGTGATGTTCGAGACGGCGGCACCGACGTTTGCCAGCACGAGTCGCGCTGCACCGCGCGTCGCGCGTTGATCCGAGTGGTCGCGAAAGCCGCGCCCGTTCACGCGCGTGAGCGACGAGCTGTACCCCACGCGGTCGATCGTGCCCGCGGCCCCGACCGCGCTCACGGTGGGGGAGGCATCTCCACCGACGATGCGCGCGAATGGCGCGGCACGACTGGCGGGCGGCAACGGCGATCGCACGTCGATCACACCGCCGGCGGCATTACCGTACAATGACGACGCGCTCCCCCGAAGCACCTCCACCCGTTCGGCGCCCTCCAGATCGAGCGCGTCCACGGGAGTCTGCCCGTCGGGCAGCGTGAGGGGCACACCGTCCTGAAGCACGCGAACGCCGCGAACGCCGAACGCCGATCGCGCGCCGAATCCGCGAATGCTGACGCGCGGATCCTGCGCCGGATTCTGCCGGTTGGCGAGGGCGACACCCGGCACGGCGAACAGCAGTTCGTCGATGCCGAGTCGACGCAGGGCAGCCAGTGAATCCGGCCTCGTGAGCGTGACCGCGTAGGGCAGCTCGAGCGGCGCGCGCGGGCCATCACGCGTGGCGGTGATGCGGACCTGGGGCAGGGCCCGGGTCGTCAGTGTGCTGTCCTGCGCGGGCAGAAGCGAGGGGACAAGAATCAGTGCGAGAACGGGAAGCTTCATGCGGTGAACGGTGAGCCGTGAACCGTGAACGGGCAACCGGGGAGCGAGTAGAACCGTGAACCGTGAACCGTGAACCGTGAACCGTGAACGGTGAACGGTTGGTAGAACACCCAGTGCCCACCGCTCATCGCTCCAGGCTGCTCGCTCCACGCTCTCCTGCTCGCCGGCGCAACGATCCTGTCGCCCATGGGGCGACGAGCAGGAGAGCGAGGAGCCTGGGGCGAGGGGCCATGAGCGATGGGCGGTGAGTGTGAGGGGCGCTGATCCCATCCTCCCGGTCTGTTCCCTCACCCCTCAAGCCTCACTGCTTCCAGCTGCGACCTCCCGCCTTCCCGCTCTCCCGCTGCAGTTCGCGATGCTCATTCGCCGAATCGGCCACGGTGACTGCAGGCGGAGAGGCGGAAGGGGGGAGGAGGGAGCTTGAAGGGTTGAGGCGTGAGGCCTGAGGGAAAAGCAGATTCAACAGAAACGATCGCTCCTCCGGATCGTATCCCCTTACGTGCCCCAATCACTGATCACCGACCGCGTTTCCCTGTCCGAGGTGCTCTCGGCCCTGTCGTACGCCCTCGATCTCACCGAGGGGGCGACGCCGGGACACACGCTGCGCACCTGCCTCATCGGGATGCGCCTCGCGGAGGAGGCGGGGGTGAGCGTGACGCAGCGCTCGGCGCTGTACTACGCCATCCTCCTCAAGGACGCCGGGTGCTCGAGCAATGCGGGCCGGATGGCGGCGATGTTCGGGAGCGACGATCAGTACGTGAAGCCGCGCATGAAGCTGGTGAACTGGCACCAGCGCATGCGACTCGCGCTCACGACCGCGTCGATGGTGGGACGCGGCAAGTCGCTCACGGCGCGGATCCGGCTCTTTCTCGCGATCGCGCGCTCCGAAGACATGACGAAGGACCTGATCCAGATCCGGTGCGACCGGGGCGCGTCGATCGCGCTCCAGCTCGGCTTTCCGGCCGAGACGGCGGATGCGATTCGGTCGCTGGACGAACACTGGTGCGGGCTGGGGTACGCGCGAGGGCTCGCGGGCGCCGACATTCCCCTTTTGGCGCGCATCGCGAATCTGGCGCAGACCGTTGAAGCGTTTCACCACAAGGCGGGTGTGCGCGCCGCGCTTCGGGTCGCGCGGCAGCGGAGCGGCACCTGGTTCGATCCCGTGCTCGTGCGTCTCGTCCAGCGCTGGAAGTCGGATGATGCGTGGTGGGCACTGCTGCGCGGCGACGTGAGGTCCGCCGTGGTGGCGGCGGAGCCGACCGATCAGCACATGCAGGTGGACTCGGACGGGCTGGACAGCGTGTGCCGCGCGTTCGCCGACATCATCGATGCCAAGAGTCCGTTCACGTACAACCACTCTACGCGCGTCGCCGATGTCGCCCGTGAGCTCGCGGCCGAGTGCGGGCTGGACGCGGCGGAGCAGCAGCGGATCTATCGCGCCGGATTGCTGCACGACATCGGCAAGCTCGGCGTGTCGAACGCGATTCTCGACAAGAACGGGCCGATGACGCCGGACGAGCGTGCATCCATGGAGCAGCATCCTCGCCACACGCTCGAGATCCTGCAACGCGTGAGTGCGTTCGGGCGGTTCGCGTGGACCGCATCGCTGCATCATGAGAAGCTCGACGGCAGCGGCTATCCGTTCGGCCTCGCGGGCGACGCGCTCGACCTGCCGAGCCGCATCCTCGTCGTCTCCGACATCTACGACGCGCTCACGTCCGACCGGCCCTATCGCGCCGGCATGTCGTACGCGAAGGCGACCGCGCTGATGGAGAGCGAGCGCGGGACCAGGCTCTGCGCGCGCGCGCTGGACGCATTGGCGGCCGTGCGCGGGAATGCAAACCCTTCGTCGGTGCATGGTGTCGAACCTGCAACGACCACCTGAGGGCACCATGTTCAGCAGCAAGACGATCCGTCAGCTCGCCGCCTACAGCGTCTCCATTCCCGCGTTCGCGGCACCGCCGTCGCTCGCGAAGGAGACCGTGTACATGCCGTCGCGGCTGGCGGCGCTGGTGCTGGGTCGTGGGCCGGTGACCGGTGTGGTGATCAGGGATTCCAGGGCACCGGAGTCGCGGCCGCAGGGAAACTCGGCAGCGTGAGCCGCGCGACGCCGGCCGTCAGGCCGTCGTCGTCAGCATGAACCCCACGCCGCGCACGGTCGCGATCCTCGGCATCCCCTCGCCCTCCTGCAGCTTGGCGCGCAGGCGGGCGACGTGCACGTCGATCACGTTGGAATCGGGGTCGCGCGTCCGCTCCCACACGTGCTCCAGCAGCGCGCTCCGCGTCACGACCTGTTCCGCGTGCGCCACCAGATGCTCCAGCACGCCGAACTCCTTCGTCGTCAGCGTGAGCCGTTCGCCCGCGAGCAGCGCCTGGCGCGTGAGCCGGTTCACCACCAGCGTGCCACACGTGAGCTGATCGGTGCGCGAGGGCCCGCCGCGTCGCAGCAGCGAGCGGATGCGCGCCTTGAGCTCCGTCACGTCGAACGGCTTTCCGAGGTAGTCGTCCGCGCCGGCGTCGAGCCCGCGCACCGCATCGCTGGGCGTGCGCTGCGCGGTGAGCATGAGGATGGGCACCATGCGCAATTCGCGCCTGAGGGTGCGGGCGATGTCCATGCCGTTGCCATCGGGCAGGCGCACGTCGAGCACGAGCGCGTCGTAGTCGTTCGTGAGCGCGAGGTGCAGCCCCTCGGTGTAGTCGACCGCGGCATCCACGGCGTACCCTTCCTCGCGCAGCACGAGGCTCACCAGCTCGCGGACGTCCGCCTCGTCTTCCACGATCAGCAGCTTGGTCACGCGATCACCGTCTCTCGGCCGATCGTGAAGAAAATGACAGGTGCACTTCAGGGATTCGTAACAACTAGACGCCTACTATCCCTGCATGTCACAGCCGTCCGCACCCGGCCCCCGCCCCGAAACGGGTGTGTGGCCGGCCTCGCGCATCACGCGCCTGGCCGTCGCGACGGCGTTGGTGTGGGCGATCGTGCAACCGTCGACAGCGCACGCTCAATCGCCCGCCGACACGGTGCTGTATGTCGTGAACAACACCACGACGCTATCCGTGGTCACCAATCGCGCCACGGGCGCCACCGCGACGGTGGCCACCCTCGCCTTCGCCACCAGCGCGTTGGCACGCGACCCGGTGTCGAAGCGCATCTACTACCTGGCCACCAATGCCGCGACGCCGGTGGGACGAGTGGCCTATTACGATCCGGCCACCGGAACCAACACGATCATCAACGGCACCGGCACCGCGGGCGACAATGTCGTCAAGCTGACCTGGAACGCGGGTGTGCTGTACGCCATCGGCGACTCCACTCGCGGGAGCCGGCTCTATACCATCGATCCCTCGACGGGCGTGTACACATCCGCCGGGTCGGTCCGCGTGGGCTCCGCGGCGGGACAGCTCTTTCCCGACAACGGCGACCTGGCATTTCATCCCACGACCGGCGTGCTGTACGCCAACGGCAACCGGCCGGGCGGCGTCGGCGGTACGAGTCTCTACACGATCGACCTCGCCACCCGGATCGCGACCCAGGTTGGCGTGATCACGACCACTGTCACCCAGGCATCGCTCACGTTCGCCGCGGGCGTGCTGTACTCCGGCGGCGGAGGCGGCACGTTCTATTCGGTGAATACCGCTACCGGCGCCGGCACGCTGGTGGCGACCACCGCATTCGGGTACTTCGACTTCGCGACCGGTCCGCCGGTGGCGAATCTCTCCATCACGATGGTGGTCAGCGCCGGCTTCGCCGTCGGCACCGCGGAGGACTATCGCCTGACGGTCGTGAACAACGGCCCGTACGCCACTGGCGGCATCACGGTGGTGGATTCGCTGCCCGCGGGACTGCTGTTCACGAGCTTCAGCGGCGCCGGATGGAGCTGTACCGCCGTCGGCCAGGTGGTCACCTGCACGTACGCCACCGCACTCGCCAGCGGCGCGACGGCAACGGTGCTGCAATTGAACGTCACGGTGCTCGCCAGCGTGGCGCCGACTATCACCAACGTTGCCGTCGTCTCCGGCGCCCTCGCCGACCAGAACCTGTCGAACAACCGCGCCACGGGCACGTCGGCCGTCACGGTACGATCGGTGACGGTGACGCCCGACGGCGCCACCGTCACGCAGTTGCCCAGCAACGGTACCAACTACACCCAGGTCTTCGTCGTGACGAACACGGGGAGCCTGTCGGGCACATATACCCTCTCGGCCGCGGTTGCGCCGGCGGGGGGCGTCACGATCGTGTCGGTGAACGGTGTCGCCGGTACTACCGGGACCACGGCGCTGCTCGCCGCCAACGGCGGGACGTCGAACGTGACGGTGGTGTATTCGGTGGCCACCGGTGCGGCGACCGGCGCGACAGCCACGATCACGCTGACGGCCACGTCGACGATAGCGCCGGCTGCCTCCGATACGGGCACTCTGACGGTCACGGTCGCGCGTGCCGGCATCTCCATCGCCAAGCAGCTCTATCGCGATGATCAGGTCACACTCGTCGCCGGCGCCGTGAACACGCTGGAGTACGTCCAGTATCGTGTCACCGTGACGAGCACCGGCGCCGCCGCCGCCGCGTCGGTGGTGGTGGCCGATGTCATCCCCGCGCAAGTGACCTACGACACAGCGACTGGTGACGTGGCCGGCTGGAGCTTCGGGCTCGCCGGCTCGACCCTCACCGCCACACTCGCCGGCACCCTCGCGCCCAGCACGAGCCGGTTCTTCTGGATCCGGGTGCGCGTGAAGTAGCGGGCGAATGGAAAGACATCAGAACGAGGGCACACCAGATCGCGCTGGTGTGCCCTTCGTCGTGTCCGACCCTCGGTTCACCACTGCCTGCCCATCGCAATCATGAACAAAACGACAGGTTCGCTTCACAAAGCGTTCACGCGCGGAATCCGATCTTTGTCCCCGTGAAAATCCATCCCGCCGCTTCTGCTCGACATACACCTCCCGGAGGCACCATGAAGTCGTTCAATCCCGCAAAGCTCGTCGGGCTTCTCCTCACGCTCACGTTCGCGACGCCACTCCGCGCGCAGGCCCCGGTGCGCCCGGTGTCCGCGCTCGCCGTGACGGCCGAAAACCGCACCGCGGTTGCCGCGGCGGCGCGCGGGGCCAAGCGCTCCGACGCCACCGTGCACGCCGGCGATGTGCTGCGCTACAAGCTCACGTTCACCAACACCGCCGGCCGCCCCGTGCGCCAGGTGGCGCTCCAGAACCCGGTCGCATCCGGCCTGCAGTTCGTCGGCGGCTCGGCGCAGTCGAGCCGTCAGGATGCGCGCGCCGAGTACTCCGCCGACAACGGGGTGTCGTGGTCGGCGCGCCCGATGGAGACGGTGATGATCGACGGCAAGCGGATCGAGCGCGCGATCGCTGCCGAGCGCTACACCAGCGTGCGCTGGATCGTGGACGGGTGGGTTCCAGCCGGCGCCACGGTCACCGCCCAGTTCGAGGCGCGCCTCGCCACTCGCTGACCTCAGTTGCACCGCTGGTCCTTCCTGCTGAATCACCAACCTCAATCAAAAGGCCCGACCAATGTCCACGATCTCCACGCGCACCCGCGCCCGCGCTCCCCGGATCAGCCGATGGCTGACCGTCGGCGCGATCGCCTTCCTCACGACGCTGGCGACGGCGCAGATCGCTGCCGCGCAGGCGACGCCTGAAGGCACCGTCATCACCAATACCGCGACCGCCAGCTACACCGACGCGAACGGCAACACCTACACGGCTGCGACGGCCAGCGTCAGCGTCACGGTCGGCTTCGTTGCCGGCATCGACGTCACGTCGCCGGCGACGGTGTCACCGGCCAGTCCGAGCACCGGCAACCTGCTCAACTTCACGGTCAACAACACCGGTAACGGCATCGACACCGTCGGCACGGTCAGCTCGACCGCCGCCGCCGGGCTGACGATCACCGGCTACCGCATCGGCGCGACGAACTACGCGACGCTCGCGGCGCTCCAGACCGCGCTCAACGCCATCTCGATCGTGTCGGGCGGCAATGTAGTTGTGACGGTGGTGTACGACGTCGCCACGGCACAGGGTGGCGCGACGCTCCCCATCACGTTCACTGCGACGTCCAAGCGCACGCCCGCCACGACGGATACGTCGAGCACCAACGTCACGCCGGCCACCGCGCGCGGCGTCGTCACCACGCCGGACGCGTTCGCGATCAGCCATCTGCCAAGCAATGGCACCAACTACACGTACGGCTTCTCGGTCCAGAACACCGGTAACGCGAGCGACACCTACAACCTGGTCGCGTCTGTGCCAGGCGCCGTCATCACCGTCGTCTCGGTGAACGGCACGGCCGGTTCGTCCGGCACGGTGACCATCGCCTCCGGCGCCACGGCCACCGTCAACGTGATCTACTCCATCGGCAACGTCGCTGCGGGCTCCACCGAAACGCTGACGCTCACCGCCACGTCGCAGGGCAATCCGGCGGCCACCGATCCCGGTTCGCTGAACGTGACCGTCGTGCGCGCTGCGCTCACGATGGCCAAGGTCGCCTACCGCGACAACCAGTCAACCATCATCAACAACACCACCGACCGGGTCCTGCCCGGCGAGTTCATCCAGTACCGCATCACGGTCACCAACGGTGGCGGCGCCAGCGCGACGTCGGTCTCCATCACCGACGCGCTGCCCGCAGCAGTCACGTACGTCTCGGCCGCCGGGGATGTCGGCGCCGACTGGGCCATCTCGCAAGTGACCGGCACGGTCACGGCCAACCTCACCCCCGCGCTGGCCAGCTCCACCAGCCGGTTCATCTGGATTCGCGTGCAGGTCAAGTAACCAGAAGCGAATCCACGCTCCACCGCTGATCCCATGTTGCCGCTCGCGGCATACATGACGCGTGACCCCCGCGCGTCCCGCCAGGTGCAGTCTGCCTGGCGGGCGCTCGGCGCTGTGCTCGTGCTGCTCGCCGGCATGTCGACGCCGGCGAGCGCACAGTTCCTCATTCCGCCCGATACGGCGCGCATCGTGAACACGGCGACGTACCGCTTCATCGCCGAAGACGGGTCGCCAGTGACCGGCGTCTCCAGCGCGGACGTGCTGCTCCAGTATCAGGCTGGCCTCACCCTCACCCCGCCACGCTCGCAGGCGGCCCCCGCCGGCGTGCGCCGGGTGCTCGCGCACGTGCTCCGCAACACCGGAACTGCCGCCGACGCGTTCGCGATCGCCGCTGCCGCACCCGCCGGCTGGACCGTCACCATCTATATGGATGCGAACGCGAACGGTGTGCTCGACGCGGGTGAGACCGTCGCTCCC
>JANLTI010000145.1:0-4547 GCA_031362845.1 Gemmatimonadaceae bacterium
GCAGGGACGAGCGGAGGGTGGGCGTCATGGGGAAGCTAGATGGTGCGGACAGAGTACGGCCGTGCGGCGAAAGGCGTACGGCGCGTCGTGGAGCGAGAGGCGTACGGCGGGCGGCGATGGAATTCGGAGCGCGGTCGGCGCGAGCGCCGTCCGCCCGTGATGGACGGCGGGAGGGAGCGGGCGTTCCTGGAGACGGCGTCTCGAGTCGCGGAGCGACGACGAGTCCCGCCGGCGGAAGGAGCGCACGCGACCGACCGCGGCGCACCGATACCGACCGCCAGGCGACCGACCGGGCGCGCGAGACTCGCGGCGAGCGAGCCAGGGACGATCACGCGATCGGTTTCACCACCTCCACCATCACCGCCGGAACGTTCAGCTCGCGCATCATCGCGTTGAACGCCGTGAGATCGCCGCTCTCGAGCGCACGCAGGCGATCGAGTTGCGCGTCCACCTTGGCCGACAGGTCGCGAAACACGGCGTGCGACTGCTCCGTCGGTGCACGGTCGAACGACTGTCCCATGCGGTTCACGTTGAGCAGCTGATTGTACAGCTTCACCGGATAGTGCAGCGTGATCTGGTCCGCCTGGCTGTGCACGTCCGCCAGTTCGGCCCGGATGGCCTCGAGCCGCGCCTTGAGCGGCCCTCCCGCAGCCGAGATGCGCGTCGCGTACGGCTGCCCCTTCGCCTGCGATTCACGATCGGCGATCTGCTTCTGCATCGCCTCGATCCGTCGTACCTGATCGGCGAGCTGGTTGATCTTCGCCACCACCTGGCTGTTGTACGTCCACGTCGCCGCCAGCTCCGCCTGCGTGGCGAGTGACCGCGGGTCGTCCATCACCCGGAACCGCTGCGTACGCGCCGTGCCGTCGGCGGTCAATCGCACCGCGTACTCGCCCGGTACGATCATCGGACCGTCGTACGTGCCCTCGTCGTTGACCACGTTCTTGATGGGGCGCACGCCAGGGGCGCGCAGATCCCAGACGAAGCGATTGAGTCCAAGGCGCGCATGGACCACCGAATCGGCCGGCAGATAGCTCGCGCTGTCGCCTTCGATGCGCCGTCTCTGCGACGACTGCCCCGTGGTGTCGTACGCGGTGAGGCGCGCGAGCGAATCGGACGCCGTGAACGCCACCGCAAGCGAATCACGCTTCGGCGCGGAGGAGTCGGGACTCGTGAAGGTCCGGATCACCTCTCCGGATGCGCCGATGAACTCGAGCTTCACCTCGCCAGCGTTGCGCGGACGGCGACCCAGCCAGTAGTCCACGTACACGCCAGCCAGGGGATTCTCGCCGGATTCCGCATCGCGGCGCGATGACCGCCCGGCTTCGAAGCGCACGGCAACCGCGGGCGCGAACAGGTGCACGCGCGCCGAGCGCACGGTGTCGGACAGCTGCCGCAACGGGGAAATGTCGTCCAGCACCCAGAACGAGCGTCCATGCGTCGCGGCGATCAGATCCTGGTTCTTGATCGCCAGGTCGCGGATGCTCACGCGCGGCAGGTTCATCTGCAGGCTCTGCCAGCGCGCACCGTCGTCGAACGACACATAGACGCCCGTCTCGGTGCCGGCGAACAACAGTCCGCGCCGTACCGGGTCCTCGCGGATGACACGAGTGTACGCGCCGGCCGGAATGCCGGCATCGATGCGTGACCAGGTCTTGCCGTAGTCCGACGTCTTCAGGAGATAGGGCTTGAAGTCGTCCTGCTGATACCGGTTCGCCGCGATGTACACGGTGCCTGCGTCGTGATGGCTGGGCTCCACGATGCTCATCTTCGTGAACGCGCCAAGGCCCGGCGGCGTGACGTTTTGCCACGAGGCGCCGCCATCCCGCGTGACGTGCACGAGGCCATCATCGCTCCCCGCCCAGATCAGCCCCTTCACGAGCGGTGACTCCGCCACCGCGAACGCCATGGCGTACCACTCTGTGCCGGTCATGTCGCCGTGGATCACGCCACCGGAACGGCCGAGCGTGCGCGGGTCGGCGCGTGAGAGATCGGGCGAGATCTTCGTCCACGAGTTGCCTTCGTTCGTGGACCGGAAGAGATACTGAGCCGCGGTATAGAGCGTCTTCGAATCGTGCGGCGAGAAGAAGAGGGGAAATGTCCACGCGAAGCGGTACGGCACGTCGGCCGCGGCCCAACCGTCGTAGTTGTCCAGCCAGACGGAGACGTTGCGCTGGTGCTTCGTGCGCAGGTCCTGCCGCCAGATCTCACCCATGTAGCCCCCACCGTAGGTGATGTTCGGATCTGTGGGATCGATCGCGATGTAGGCGCTCTCGCCGCCCGCCGCCACATGCCAATCCTGCCGCGTGATCGCGCCTTCGTCGGAGCGGCTGGCAATGGAGACGGTGGTGTTGTCCTGCTGCGCGCCGTAGATGCGGTAGGGAAACTGGTTGTCGGTGATGACGTGATAGAATTGCGACGTCGGCTGGTTCATGATGCTCGACCAGGTCGCGCCGCGGTCGTAGCTCACGGTTGCGCCGCCGTCGTTGGCGTGAATCATCCGCTGCGGATCCTTCGGATCGATCCACAACTGGTGCGTGTCGCCATGCGGCACGCGGATGCGCGTCCAGGTGCGCGCGCCATCCACCGAGCGCCACGTGCCGAGATTGTTGACGTAGACCGTGTTCTCGTCGCGCGGATCGGCGGTGAGCGTGGAGTAGTACCACGCGCGGACCTGCCACTTCTGGTCTCCATCGGTGCGCGTCCACGTCGCGCCGGCATCGTCCGAGCGAAAGATGCCGCCCCGTGGCGTACCTGCCGAGTCGGGCGCTTCCACCGTTGCGTAGAGCCGGCGCGGATTCGCGGGCGACACGGCGATGCCGATCTTGCCGAGCGACGTCGTGGGCAGGCCCGGACTCGTACTGATGTCGGTCCAGCTCTCGCCTCCGTCATTCGACTTCCACAGTCCGCTGCGTCCGCCTCCCGAGCGCATCCCCCACGGAAAGCGCTGCATGCGCCACATCGCCGCGTAGAGGACACGCGGGTTCGTGGGGTCGAGGGCGAGATCGGTGGCGCCAGTGGAATCGTCGACGAACAGTTGCTGCGTCCACGACTTGCCGCCGTCGATCGTGCGGTAGACGCCCCGCATGCGATTGGGTCCGAACGCGTGACCGAGCGCCGCCACCCACGCGACGTCGGGATTCGTGGGATGCACGCGGAGCGCACCGATCTGCTGGCTGTCGTCCAACCCGAGGTGCGACCACGACTCACCGCCATCGGTGCTTCTATAGATACCATTGCCGTAGGTGAGATCCTCACGAAGCTTCGATTCGCCGGTTCCTACCCAGATGACGTTCGGATCACTGGGCGCCACGGCAATCGCGCCCACCGACGAGATCGCTGGTGCGTTCGACTTGACGCGGAAGTCGGAGGTGTTGCTCCAGCTCTGCCCACCGTTCGTCGTCTTCCAGACGCCGCCGTTCACCGACCCGAAATAGAAGACCCGTGGGTCGACGTACGATCCTGCCACGGCCACCGAGCGTCCGCCGCGGAAGGGACCGATGTTCCGCCACCGCAGTGATGGAAAGGCGGAGCGCGCGAGTGCGCCGGAGGAGTCGGAGGCCGCCGGACGTTGGGCGAGCGCGACGACGGGCGCGAGCGACACGAGCGGGATTGCGAGCAGCACGACAAGGCGCAGGGCTGCGCGCATGGAACGTAGACGAAGCATCGGAATCGTTTTGGCGGGTGATTGAAGCGACACGCGGAGGGACCGGCGCGCGCGCTACTTCGTGTAAACCATCGTGTTTCCTGCGGACGACAGACTGAGCGTGTTGCCCGACACCGTGCCCGACAGGGAAGTGGAGGCCGGGCTCGTGAGGGTAATGGACGTGCCGTTCCCGCTCCAGGTCCCCGCGTCCGTGATCGTCGAAGTCGTGACTGCGCCGTTGCTCGTCGTGCGCTCCGCCCTGACCTCGGTCCACGTACCGCCGGCAGCAAGCGTGTACGTGTCCGCCGTGATCTCGCGCTTGAATGTCCCCGCCTGCTGCACCACGAACGGCAACGGCGCGCCGTTCACCGTCGTGAGGGAATACGCACCGGCGATGCTGGCGCCGGGACCGGTTGAGCCATCGCCACCGCAGGCGAGCAGCGCGAGGAACGGCAGCGTGAATAGTTGTCGGCGCATCTATCGAGACTCTGAGACTCTGATGAAAGGAGGGTGTTGGCGGACCATGCAGATATGCAGGCGCGCCCAATCATGAGCAAGTTCTAATGTTTGCCACCGGGCCCACTCGGCGGTATCTCTTTTCACCCCGACACAGCTCCGATCTCCGTCAGCCGCTGCGCGCGACGATCGGCCCACCGTCTCCGCCGGTCATGACGTCAGAGCTCGCCCTTCCGTTGACCGTGCTCGTGTTCGGCGCCAGCGACGATTCACTCGCGAGCTTGCAATCCGCGCTTCCGGACGGCGAAGCCGAAATCGAGCTGCTCACCAGCTTCGCGGGCGCCAACGTCAACAGGGATTTCATCGACCTGTTCATCGTGGACATGTCGATTGATCAGGCGAGCGGACTCGAGATCGTCCGGCGCGCGCGACGTCGGTGGCCCAC
>JANLTI010000092.1:0-6674 GCA_031362845.1 Gemmatimonadaceae bacterium
GAATCATGCGACCAGCGACCTTACGGCCGAATGCGAACAGCAGACCGACCGGAATGAGCGCGAGCATGGACCAGAGCGAGAGCATGCGGTAGCCGGCGACGCCGAACCGTTTCTGCGGCAGCACGAACACGCCATTGCCGAGCGCCCCGAGCGCATCGGCGCGCGCGAATGGAATCAGGAAGAGCGCGATGGGCAGAACGAAGCCGGCGAGAAACGGCGTGAGGAGTCGCGCGAGGCCGAGAAAACGAGCGCGGCTCACCCCAGCGGGCTGCGTCCATTCGTTCCTGATCAGCAGCCCTGCCACCGCGCTGCCGGGAAGGATGAACTGCACCGCCTCGGCCGCGTGCAGTTGCGGCCGGACCACGGTGGCCAGTGCCGCGATGAACGCCAGCAGGCCGAGCGTGGCGAACGACGCGTAGATCCACCCGCGCTCCGTCGTGACGCTTGCGTTGGTGCGTGCGCGCGTGCGCGCCTGCTCGTGCGCCTGATACACGAGAAAGAGCAGCGCGGCGGCGACGAAATAGAGTCCGACGATCTTCACAAGCACCGACAGCCCGCCGGCGACACCGGCGAGCGCGAGCCACCGTGCCTGGCGCGTCTCGAGCCAGCGGAACAGGGCGGCGATCCCGAACACGGTGAGGAAGAGGTTGTACCAGGACGGCAGCGGTGCGGGGTAGTTGGGGAGACTCCACACCACGCATAGCAGCGTGACGCCAGCGGCGGCGAGTGGCCTGACGAGTCGCGTAGCGATGTAGAACACCGCCGGTATCCAGCACAGGAACACGGCATACAGCACGACCCGCATGCTGAACAGCGTCGTTCCCAGCAGACGAAACGCCGCGGCGTTCAGCCAGGTCAGGCCGCCAGTGTACAGCTCATCGAAGTCGCGATGGGGCAGCTCGCCCTGGAGCAATCGCTCGGCGCTCTGTGCCAGTGTGCCTTCGTCGTGCGCGACCCAGCCACGATCGAGATGCCAGGCCACGTAGAGCGCACTGAGGACGAGGACGGCGGCGAGGAGGAGGCGCCAGTCGAGGGGGCGGCGCAATGGGACCACCGCGCTGGTCACGACCGCCACCGCACATGAAACGGTCCGATGTTCGTCGCGAAGGGATAGCGTTTCTCGATCGCCGCCACGAGGTCATCGGTGAGCGTCGAGGAGAACGCGGCGCGCGCGTTCAACACCACCACGGTCACGCCGTGACGCTCGAGCGCCTGAAGCACTCGATCGGTGCGACCGGTAGTGTCGTCGAAGAAGTCGAAGAGTGAGCGAGTCGGATTCCTGAGGCCCGAAAGAAAGTAGACTTCGGGACAGTCGGGCGATGCCCAGGTATATCCCCCCCGCGCGCGCGAACGCAGCAGCGGAATGAGCCGCCGATACGCCTCCGCATGCACAACGGGCACGTCGATCCCGCCGCGGGCGAGGCCGAGCGGCATGGTTCGCAGATACGGCTGAACACTGATGCCAATGGTGTACAGCGTGCTGTCGTTCATCCGCACGACGGCGAACGCGATGAAGAACGCGACGACGGCAGCGGGAATCAGCGCCGTCGAGGGTCGCAGGTAGCGCACGAGCGCCACGGCCGCGAGCGCGACGAGTGGCGCGACGTAGCAGAAGTAGTTCGGAACGAAGTATGGAAACTGGACGAGGTTGCACAGCGCGGCGATACACAGCACCACCATGGTGCGCGAGCGCAGGAGCGGATCGCCGGCATCAGCCGCGCGCGTTCTCGACAGCACGATCGCGCCCGCGACGACGAGGCCGGGCAGGAGCATCTGTACGGAGTACCACACGGCGCGATAGACCGGGTCGCTCCGGCCGGTCACGATGAACAGCGCCGCCAGCGCCACCGCGATGGCCACGCCAGCGTACTGCGCAGCACGCCCGCGCACGGTGCGCGCGACGACGGCCAGCAGGACGAGTGGAACGCACGCGACCATGGCTGTCATGGGCAGCACGCGCGAGACCGCCACGCCAAACCGTCGCATGGGCAAAACGAAAACCCCGTATCCGAACGCGCCCACCGATCCGCTGGCAACGTACGGAACGAGGAAGATCGCAATCGGGAGCGCGACACCGGCGAGCACGGGCGCAAGCAGGCGCGCGAGGGTGGTGAATCGTGTTCGGCTACTACCGGCTGGGCGCGACCATTCGTTCCAGACGAGCAGCGATGACAGCGCCACGCCAGGCAGGACGAATTGCGCGAGCTCCGGTGCGTAGAACTGATTGCGGACGAGCACGAGCAGCACGGCGACGAACGCAGCCAGTGCGCCGGTGACGAAAACGGAGTACGTCGTTCCTCGCGCGCGTACGCTGGTCGCGGCGCCGCGATCGAGCGCATGCGCGTGAAAGACGCCGAACAGCAGCACACCGGCCAGATAATACAATCCGGCAACTTTCACGAGGAATGAGAGTCCCCCCGCGATTCCAGCAGCCAGCAGCCAGCGCCGCCGCCCGTCCTCGAGATGCCGAAGCAGCGCCGCCGCACCGAAGGTGGCGAGGAACAGGTTGTACCACGACGGCATTGCCGCCGTGTAGTTCGGCAGCGACCACACGACCGCCATGATGGTGACGGCGCCGGCGGCGAGCGGACGAACGAATCTCGATGCGACGTAGTAGAACGCCGGCACCCACGCGACGAACACAGCGAGAAGCGCGAGTCGCATGGACCACAGGCTGGTGCCGAACAGGTGGAACGCTCCCGCGTTCAGCCAGGCCAGGCCTCCGGTATACACGTCGTCGAAGTCGCGATGCGGCAGCTCGCCCTGCATGAGCCGTTCGGCACTCTGCGCCAGCGCGCCGTCGTCGAACGGCATCCAGCCGCGGGACAGATGCATCCCGACGTACGCCACGCTGATCGCGAGCACCGACAGCAGCACCAGCCGGCTGTCTGGAGCGCGCCAGTTCCGCCTGACTGGCACGTCCATCTCGCGCGGCTGAATTGCCTGGGGTTGCTCAACCGATAGGAGCGGGGTGGACGACAAGTGCTCTCGTTGGGAGGTGGCGTACTCCCGCAGGACGACCGCGCCGCGGCGCGAGCAACCTTCCCACCGTCACGCCCACTAGCAGAGATGCACCGCGGTCGCCTTCACCGTGGCCACCACCGCAACTCCCTCCCGCAACCCCAGTTCCGCGACGGAGCCACTGGTGAGCATCGCGACAAGTGGCAATCCGTCCACATCCACGGTCACGCGCGCGAGCGAGCCTTCAATGGCCACCTCCAGGACCGTGCCATCGAGCACATTGCGCGCGGAACTGGGACCCGGCCTGTCACGTGCCAGCGCGATGTCCTCTCCGCGAATGACCGCATGACTTGCGCGGCCCGTGTATTCACCGACGGCAATCAGGCTGGTGGCTCCGACGGTGAACCGCACGGTGTCCAGGCCGTCGCTCTCGGCGCGTGCGACGACCTGCGCCTGCCCCGCATACACGTTCTCCGCGCCGAGAAACTCCGCCACGGTCGCTGTGGCCGGACGGCGAAACAGTTCGGCCGGCGGCCCCGATTGAATCACCCTCCCCCCCTCCAGCAAAATCGCGAAGTCGCCGAGCGTACCCGCCTCGGCGAAATCATGCGTCACGTGCAGCACGGTCATCCCGAGTTCTCGCTGCACGCCACGCAACACGCGTCGCACATGCGTGCGACGCCGGGGATCGAGCGCGGCGAACGGCTCGTCGAGAAGCAGGATGTCGGGACGGGGCGCCAACGCGCGCGCGAGCGCGACGATCTGTCGCTCGCCGCCACTCAGGGTCTGCACGGCACGACCCCGCAGGGTGGACGCACCGAGTCGCTCCGACATTGCGTCCGCATACGCCACGTCCCGCGCGCCGTAGCGGATGTTGTCGTCCACGCTCAGGTGCGGAAAGAGATATCCGTGCTGATACACGATCCCGAGCGCCCGGTGCTCCGGCGCGACGCGCGTGACGTCATCGCCCCCCAAGAGGACGGCGCCTGTGTGTACGCGTCGCACGCCGGCGATAGTCTCCAGCAGCGTCGTCTTCCCTGCTCCGGCCGCTCCGAGGACGATTCCCCACGCACCTCGCGGCAGCGTGACGGAGACGTCGCGCAGGGCAAACGAGCCAGCGCGTGCGCCGAGCGATCGCGTTTCGATCATCGCATCGATTCGCCGAGGGCCACGTGGGCGCGCAGCGAGCGGAGCACGAGGAGCGGTACGAAGGCGAGCAGCACGAGCACGGCTGCCACCGGGAGCGCAGCGTCGAGGCCGTACGAGTTGAAGCGATCGTAGCTCAGGACGCTCACGACTTTCGGATTGTACGTGAGGATCACGATCGCACCGAACTCGCTCACGGCGCGCGCCCACATCACGACGCCGGCGGCGAGCAGGCCGCGGGACGACAACGGCCGCGTGACCCGCCAGGCGGCGCGCCATGGCGAGTCGCCGAGCGTGCGGGCGACCGATTCGTAACGCTGGTCGACTCGCGCGATCGCTTCGCGCGCCGCGCTCACGTACAGTGGCGCGGCCACGAACAACATGGCCAGCCCGATGGCGAACGGGCTGCCCACGAGCGCCAGCCCCGCCCGTTCCAGCGTGCCGCCGATGGGGCTCGCGCGCCCGAACACGAGCAGGAGCGCAATGCCGGCGACCGGATGGGGGATGAGCAGTGGCAGGTCGAGCACGGCGCTCACCAGGCTGCCGCCCGGCATCCGTCCGCGGGCCAGAAGCCAGGCGAGTGGTGTTCCCAGCAGCACGGTGATCATGGTCGCCATCGTGGCGCTGACCGCCGTGAGCGCCAGTGATGCGCGCAACTCCGGGTCGCTGCCGAGAAGTCGCACGCCGTCCACGCCGCCGCGCAGCACGAGTCCGCCAACGGGCAACACGAGCAGCGCGAGCAGGACGAGCGAGCCGAGTGCTACGCCGGCGGTGGCGAGTCGATGACCCGATTGGCTATGCATCCGCGCCGACTGAGATCACTCGCGAATCTCGTTACGAAACCGTGATGGGGGCAAGGGCGATCGAGTCGCGAAACTCAGCGAGGTTCGCGTCGTATATTGCTGCATCTCCAACCCTCCCCCATGTCCGACCTCGCGATCGACATCCGGAACGTCGCCAAGCGGTATGCCGAGCATGTCGCCGTGCACGATCTCTCGCTTCAGGTACCACGCGGCACGGTCTACGGCTTGCTCGGCCCCAACGGCGCCGGCAAGACGACGACCATCCGCATGATCCTGAACATCATCGTCCCGGATACGGGCACGATCGAACTGTTCGGCCAGCCGCATCTGTCGAATGGAATGACCGACCGGATCGGTTACCTGCCGGAGGAGCGTGGGCTGTACAAGAAGATGCAGGTGCGGCGGGTTCTGAGATTTCTCGCCGAGCTCAAGGGAGTGCCGGCGAAAGTGGCCGACCAACGTATCGAGCAGTGGATGGAGCGGCTGCAGCTCAAGACGCCGGAGAAGGACTGGGGTCTCGCCAAGATCGATGAACTGTCGCGCGGCATGCAGCAGAAGGTGCAGTTCATCGGCACACTGTTGCACGACCCCGACCTCGTCATCCTGGACGAGCCCTTTTCCGGTCTGGACCCGATCAACGCGCAGGCACTCAAGGATACCATCGTCGATCTCAAGGCGCGCGGGAAGACGGTGATCTTCAGCACCCACCTGATGGACAACGCCGAGCGGCTGTGCGACGCGGTGTGCATCATCGCGCGCGGTGGCAAGGTGCTCGACGGCGCGGTGAGTGCCGTGAAGGCTGCGCATGGCAGCAAAGTCGTCGCGCTGTCCGTTGCCGGCGACTCTCGTGCCGCCATCGCGGGTGTGTTGGCCGATCGCTCGCTGGTGGCGCGCGTCGACGAGCAGAACAGGTTCTACGAGATCAATCTCGCGGCTGGCGCAGATCCGCAGCTCCTGCTCCGGCGCGTCATCGACACGGGTGCACCCATTCTGCGGTTCGAGCTCGTGCAGCCGTCGCTGCACCAGATTTTCCTGGAGAAAGTCGGCGCCAGCGGCGTCGAGGAGGGGATGAGTGGACAGGGTTAGCATGCGCAAGCTGGTGGTGGTGTTCAAGCGCGAGTACCTCGAGCGCGTCCGCTCGAAGTGGTTTCTCGTCGGCACCCTGCTCGGTCCCGTGTTCTTCGCGATGATCACCGTCGTCCCGATACTGATCTCATCGCGGACCAAGGCATCGACCGACCTGGCGAACGTCACGATCATCGATGCCACGAGCTCGGGCATGGGCGAGCGGGTGGCGGGTGCGCTGCGGCAGCGGTATCCGCAGTCGCCCGCGCCGCAGGTCGTGTCGGTGGACGCCGCATCGATACCGCGCGAGGAGGATCGCGCCGTCATCTCCGTACGCGACAAGGTGACGCGCGGCTATCTCGTGCTCGACTCCAACACGGTGGCTGGAAGCTCCGTCCGATACGCCGGACGCAATGCGTCATCGCTGAACGACGTCGAACAGATCACGTCACTCGTGCGGCAGCAGGTGCTCGCCCAGCGATTGCAGGGTGAGGGGATCGATGCGACGCGTGTGGCTGCGCTCACCGGCGTGCGACTCCAGATGGTGACCGAGAAGATCGGGGACAAGGGACGCGAGAAGGGAAGCGGCATCGGCAACGTGATCTTCGGCTACGTGATCGCACTCCTGCTCTACATGATGATCGTGATCTACGGCCAGACCATCCTGCGCGGCGTGATGGAGGAGAAGACGACGCGCGT
>JANLTI010000246.1:0-18018 GCA_031362845.1 Gemmatimonadaceae bacterium
ACACAAAGGCAGGTTGCTCACGTGTTACGCACCCGTTCGCCGGTTGCTCCTTGCGGAGCCCCCGTGACTTGCATGTGTTAAGCACGCCGCCAGCGTTCGTCCTGAGCCAGGATCAAACTCTCCAAGAGATTGATATAGCTCGCCGAACGCGACCTTCAGACGGATCCGAAGATCACGTCCGGAATCCATAATGTTCGTGAATTGATCTCTCGCCGCAGCACACGTTTCGCCGCGGCTCAAATGAGAGCCATCGCACAACATCACACATTCGATTGTCAATCAGCGTCGAACACGTTGATCAGCTGTTCCCCAATGCTCCGGGGAACGCGGAATCTACTGGTGCGTCGATGAACTTCAAGGGGGCGAACGGCACTCGACTCACGCCGTCGCCGCTCCCGCGCCAGGACTACTCGTCGAACGGCTTGCCGGGACGATCGTCCTCGCCGTCATCATCCCCATCGAGGTCGTCGTCGAGATCGACGAGATCGTCATCGTCGTCGTCGTCGTCGAGATCGTCATCCAGATCGTCATCATCATCATCATCATCATCGTCATCGTCGTCGTCATCATCATCGTCGTCGTCGAGATCAAGTTCGTCGTCCTCGTCCTCGTCCTCGTCGTCGTCGAGTTCGTCCTCATCGACTTCGTCAGCCTCGAGATCCTCGGCGTCGTCGCGAGGCGACAGCGAGGCCGAGCCGACGGCGGCCAGGGCGCCGATCGACTCCGGGATCTCGAACAGGTCCGGCATTGCGGTGCACTCCAGGGAAGAATGAAAGTCGAGCGGCGGGAGTCCGCCGCCCCGCCGAGTCGCGCTAGAGCGCGGCTCGCTCGCGCTTCGCTTCGCGCGAGATCTTCTTGCGATCGCTCTGACCGAGCAGACGCTTCCGCAGCCGGATGGACTTCGGCGTCACCTCGATCAGCTCATCGTCCTCGATATACTCGAGGGCGCCTTCCAGCGTCAACTCCCGCGGCGGCTCCAGCCGGATGTTCTCGTCCGTCCCCGTCGTCCGCATGTTCGACAGCTTCTTCTCCTTCGTCGGGTTGACGTCCATGTCACCAGGCCGCGAGTTCTCGCCCACGATCATCCCCTCGTACACCGGTTCGCCCGGCGACACGAAGAGCGTGGAGCGCTCCTGCAGCGCCGCGAGGGCGAACGCGATGATCGTGCCGTTCTCCATCGACACGAGCGTGCCGCGCATGCGCGTGGCGAGCCCGCCCGCCCACGCGCCGTACTCGAGAAACCGGTGGTGCATGATGCCGGTACCGCGCGTATCGGTGAGAAACTCCGACCGATAGCCGAACAATCCGCGCGCGGGAATGCGGTACAGCACCCGCGTGAGCCCCTGCCCCGGATTCTTCATCTCGATCATCTCGCCGCGCCGCGGACCGAGCTTCTCGATCACCGCACCGAGAAAATCCTCCGGCACGTCGATCGCCAGCTCCTCGTACGGCTCCAGGCGCTCGCCGCTCACGCCCGTCTTGAGGATCACGCGGGGGCGCGAGACCTGGAATTCGTACCCCTCACGCCGCATCGTCTCGATGAGGATGGACAGGTGCAGCTCGCCCCGCCCGCTCACCGTCCAGGTGTCCGTCGTGTCCGTGTCCTCCACCCGCAACGCGACGTTCCGTTCCAGCTCCTTGTACAACCGATCGCGAAGCTGGCGCGAGGTGACGAACTTCCCCTCCTTGCCGGCGAAGGGAGAATTGTTCACGAGGAAGTCGACACTGATGGTCGGTTCCTCCACGGCAATGCCTTCGAGCCGCTCCGGATGCTCGAGGTCGGTGACGGTCAATCCGATCTCGACGCCCTCGAGCCCCGCCAGCGAGACGATTTCACCGGCTGGCGCACTCTGGACTTCCGTCCGCTCCAGGCCGTCATACACGTAGAGCTTCGTGACGCGTGCCTGCTCGTGCTTTTGCGTGACGTCCATCGGGAGCAGCAGCACCTGGTCGCCCACCTTCACGGTGCCGCGCTCGATGCGCCCGATGCCGAGGCGGCCGAGGTACGGCGAGAAATCAATCGTCGAGATGAGCATCTGGAACGGCGCCGACGAATCGCTCGGCGCCTCCGGGACACTGCGCAGGATCGTGTCGAAGAGCGGCGTGAGATCGGTGGGTGTCACCGCCATGTCCAGCGTCGCCACACCCTCGCGCGCCGACGCATAGACGACCGGCGCGTCGAGTTGCGCCTCGTCCGCCTCCAGCTCCATGAACAGGCCGAGCACTTCGTCGTGCACCCGCATCGGGTCGGCGCCGGGCCGGTCGATCTTGTTGATGACGACGATCGGCGTGCGCCCCAGCTCCAGCGCCTTTCGCAACACGAACCGCGTCTGCGGCATCGGGCCGACGAACGCGTCGACGACGAGCAGCACGCCATCCACCATGCGGAGGATGCGCTCGACTTCGCCGCCGAAGTCGGCGTGGCCCGGCGTGTCCACGACATTGATCTTCGTGTCCTTCCACCGGATCGACGTGTTCTTCGCGAGGATGGTGATCCCGCGCTCCCGCTCGAGCGGATTGGAGTCCATCACGCGCTCGGCGACGATCTGATTTTCCCGGAACGCGCCCGACTGACGGAGCATCTTGTCGACGAGGGTTGTCTTCCCGTGATCGACGTGCGCGATGATGGCGATGTTACGAATCTGCATAGCCCGGAAATATACCGTGCGGCGGGTCGCCCAAACAAGCTCGGGCGAGAGCCCACTTGACCGCGCGACCAAATGGCCCAACTGTATCAGGTGAAGGCTCACATCACCCAGGAGGCGTCCGATGCACCAACAGCATGACCCCGCCGGCGAGCAGTATCCCCACGGTCGTGGTTACGGCCACGACTACATGCGCGGCGGGGAAGTTCTCGGTGGATACGGGTACGCGGCGCGTGAGGAATACGCGCTCCCCCGCGGAGAGCTCGCTCAGGACGCGTCGACTCGACGTGACGACGAGCCACGGGATGAGCCGGACGGGTCGCGGGGATAGGACGCCGCGCGCCCGATGGCGCGCCGTCTGTCGTGACACGGGAACCATGCGATGACAGAACTGCGGGGCGCCTCAAGCTGAGGCGCCCCGCAGTCGTCGTTCCATCACGCTCCAGTGGCTCGGTCTATCGCTTGGGCGCTGCGGCGGCCTTGGGTGGCTCCTTCGGCGCGTCCTTCGCGACAGCTTCCGTCTCCGCGAAGGAGACATCGATGCCGCGGGACTTGAGGCTGTTCACGTACATCACCTTGTCCACCGCCTTCGAGTAGCCCTCCGCCGGCTCGATGAGCTTTCCGTCGACCAGCTCGATCAATGCGTCGTTCAGCGTCACCATGCCGAGCCGCTTGGACGTCTGCATCACGGTGGGAATCTGGAACGTCTTTCCCTCGCGGATGAGATTCGTGACCGCGGGAATGGAGAGGAGCACTTCCCGCGCGGCCACACGTCCGCCACCGATCTTCTTGCACAAGGTCTGCGAGATGACACCCTTCAGCGATTCGGCCAGCATGACGCGGATCTGGGCCTGACGGTCCGCGGGAAACTGGTCGATGATCCGGTCGATCGTGCCGGCGGCCGTCGTCGTGTGCAGCGTGCCGAACACGAGGTGGCCCGTTTCGGCCGTCTCGATCGCGATCGCCACCGTCTCCAGGTCGCGCAGCTCGCCGACGAGGATGATGTCGGGATCCTCGCGCAACGCGGCGCGCAGCGCGCTCTTGAACGATCCCGTGTGGACGCCGACCTGCCGCTGGGTGATGACGCACTTCTTGTTCGGGTGCACGAACTCGATCGGATCCTCGATCGTCAGCACGTGATCGCTGCGCGACCGGTTCACGAGATCGATCAGCGAGCACAGGGTCGTCGACTTTCCCGATCCCGTGGGTCCGGTGACGAGGACAAGTCCCTTGTGGAGCTGGCAGAGCTTCTGCACTTCGGGCGTGATCCCCATCTGCTCCACCGTGACGACGGTGGCGGGGATCTGGCGGAAGACCGCGGCCGGGCCGTTCCGGTCCTTCAGCGCATTGGCGCGAAAGCGCGCCACGCCCGGCAGTTCGTACGCGTAATCCGTGTCGTTGGAGTCGGCATATTCGCGCCGATTGCGCTCGGGCATCACGGAGCGGATCATCGCGTCCAGTTCGGACGGCTCGAGCGCGCGACCCTCGAGGCGCGTCATCTCGCCGTGCAGGCGCACGATCGGTGGCTCGCCGCAGCGCAGGTGCAGGTCCGACGCGTTGCGCTCCACCATCGTGCGTAGTAGCGAGTCCAGCGTGGCGCGCGCGTCATCGCTGCCGGAGAACGCAAGGATGGAGTCGATGTCCACCACCCTGGCTGGCGACGCGACGGCCACGGGCGCCGGCGCCGGGACGGTCGGCGGGAGGACGGCGACCGGGACAGCGGTGGCGGGCGTCGCCGCCGCATACTCGGGGATGTCGGGACGGGGATGCCCGTTGAGCCGCTGACGTTCTCTGCGTTCGTCGAGCGTGACACGCGCCCGCCAGCGACTGCCGTCCCGCGTGGCGTCCACGCGGAAGGCGCCATCCTCGGACACGTAGTCGAACTGCGTCGGCTGGCCCGAATCGAGCGACGCGGCCGCCTCGGCCGGTGCGATCTCGCGCAGCAGCGCGACGACCTGCTGGCTCGTGAGCGGCGTTTTTGTCATCGGCCGCGGCGTCCCCCCGATCTCGAGCGCGGCGAGCTCGTTTTCATGCAACGACAGGGCGGTGGCGCGCTGGCTCACCATCACGGACAGCAGGCGATCGAGCTGGGGCATTCGACTCAGGTCACAGGACGGGCATACGCGATATGACGTCGGTTCACGAGCCGAAGCTGATCGGCGGTGAACAGGGCGAGGAACGGGGACGACAGGTCGTTCAGTGCGTCGACGAGACGCTGGCGGGTGGCGCGGACCTCGAGAAAGAGCGAGCCGATGTGCGTGCTGCCGTCGATGAGCGTCAATTCGACGTTCATTCCGACGAGCGCACGATCGACGGCGTCATCACCCTCGGGGAGCCGAGTGCCCACGACGGCGATCTGCGCCTTCTGCACGAGGTACGCATCTCCTGAATCAATGACGAGCGGGAGGAAGGATTCGTCATCGTTCAGCAGATCCAGCGGGTCGGCGGGCCCCGCACGAAACCGCGCGGTGGACTGGACGAAGACGTCGCCCTGGAGACGCTGTCCGCCGGCGAGCGTAAGCTCGACCGACCGCCGCACTTTTTCGATTCGGTATTCGCTCGTCGCATCGCTCATGCACAACAGTGTCGGAGGATGAGGCGCGAAGGTCAAGCTGTTGCGAAGCAGTGGCTTGGGCGTCCACGCCGGATTACGTTCCGCCAGTGCTCGCACGCATCCTCGCCCTGATCGGACTCCTCGCCGCCAACGGCTTCTTCGTGGCCGCGGAGTTCTCGGTGGTGCGCTCGCGCCGATCGCGGCTGGAGGCGATGGCGCGCGCCGGCGACGCCAAGGCGCGGCTGGTGCTGAAGGCCACGGCCAGCATGGCGCGCCTGCTGTCGGCGAGCCAGTTCGGCATCACGCTCGCGAGCATCGGCATCGGCGTGCTGGCGGAGGAAACGCTCGCGCACAGCTTCGCGCAGTCGTACGCTGCGCTCTCCCTGCCCCTGCGGATCAGTGCCGCCACCGTGGGCACCGTGTGCGCGATGGCGGTCGTCACGTATGGCCACGTCGTCTTCGGCGAGCTCGCGCCGCGCAGCGCGGCGCTCAACCATCCCGAGGAGGTCTCGCGCTGGCTCGTCCCGCCGCTCATGGTCTTCGCGTGGATCACGACGCCCTTCACCTGGCTGCTCAACAAGTCCGCCGACGGCGTGCTGCGCGCGTTCCGGCAGACGCCCGTGAGCGCCGAGGAGAATGTGCACTCCGCGGACGAGCTGCGCATTCTCGTGGAGCAGAGCCAGGAAGTGGGCGTCCTCGAGCGGCAGGACGCGGCGCTCATCGAGGGCGTCTTCGAGTTCTCCGAGAAGAATGCCCGCGAGGTGATGACACCGCGCACGGCGATCGACGCGCTGGACATCGATGCCACGCTCGACGAAGCCGTCGCCCTCGTCGTGGACACGCAGCGCTCGCGCTATCCCGTGTTCGAGGAGTCGATCGACAACATCGTCGGGCTGGTCCTCGCCAAGGACTTCATTCCGCTGTTGCGCGACCGCCCACTGGACTTCACGATGTCGGGCGTCATGCGGCCGGTACACGTGGTGCCCGGCTCGCGCGAGGTGGAAGAGGTGCTGGCCGACTTCAAGCGCCTCAAGGAGCACATGGCCGTGGTGCTCGACGAGTACGGTGGCACCGCGGGGCTCGTGACGATGGAGGATCTGCTCGAGGAGATCGTGGGCGAGATCCTCGATGAGTACGACGAGCCGGAAGTCGTCGATGCGTCGGCGCCGGGTGCCGACGTGGTCGTGAGCGGCTCGCTCAACCTGCACGAACTGAACGAGCGGTTCGGCCTCGACATCCCCGACGACGAGTATACGACGATCGGCGGGTACGTCTTCGGCGCGCTCGGGCGGTTGCCGGTCGCCGGTGACCGCGTGACGGCGAGCCATGCCGTGTTCACGGTGGTGGCGATGGCCGGCCGGCGGGTGGACTCGCTCGCCGTGGATCTGCATTCGGTCGGCGACCGCCGCGCGCGACAGCGCCTGCGCGACTGACGCGCGTCACGAACCCGGCGATCAGCGACGGCCGCGCGAGCGGCGTGCGATGTCCGCGCAGAGCAGCACTGCCTCGATCATGCTCGACGAGTCGGCGATGCCCTGGCCGGCGATGTCCAGCGCCGTGCCGTGATCCGGCGACGTCCGCGGGAACGGCAGTCCGAGGGTGATGTTCACCGCGGAGCCGAACGCGGCGACCTTGATTGCGGTCATGCCCACGTCGTGATACGGGGCGATCACCGCGTCGAAGGCCCCGCGCATGGCTCGCACGAACACGGTGTCGGCGGGCAGCGGCCCAACCAGCCCCGCTGCACGCGCCGCCGGCGCGAGTACCTCGTCGTCCTCGCGCCCGAACCGACCTCCGTCGCCGGCGTGGGGATTGAGTGCGCACAGCGCGATGCGCGGTTCCTCGATGCCGAACCAGTCGCGCAGTCCGGCGCGCGTGACACGCGCTGCCGTCGTGATGGCGCTCGAGGTGAGCAGCCGCGGAACGTCGCGCAGCGCCACGTGCGTCGTCGCGAGCACGACACGCAGCAGGTTGGGCGCGCCCGCACTCGGACGGGTCGCGGCGAGCATCATGGCGACGTCCCGCCCGGTGCGGCTCGCGAGCATCTCGGTGTGTCCTGGGAAGTCGTACCCCCCCGCGAGGAGCGCGTGCTTGTCGAGCGGCGCCGTGACGATACCCTCCACGGTGCCGGCACTCGCCAGCTCGATCGCCCGATCCACGGCGAGGCCGGCACAGCGACCGGCCAGGGCGGCCGACGGCAGCGTTGCATCCCACGCGCCGACGACGTCGTCCGGCTCCTCGATGCCCGCCACACCGGCGGGTCCGATGATGTACAGGTCCGCCGCGGCGCGAACACGCGCATCGGCGCGCGCTGCCCGCACGATCTCCGGACCGATGCCGCGCGGATCGCCGACCGTGACCGCGAGCCGCGGACGCGTCATGCTACCGGCGACGCACGCCCGTCATTTCTGCACGGCCGCGGCCTGCGGAATGAGCGTGATGGCATCCTCGCGAATGGCGACGTACGTCCCCTTGCGCAGGGCGTCCATCAGCCGCTTCACGCCACCCTCTTCCGACAGCCGGGCACGAAAGCGCTCCTTCACTTCAGCCAACGTGAGATCGCCGCCCTCCTCCACGGAGGCGAGCTGCGCGACGACGAACTTGCCAGGCACCGTCGTGTTGCCCGAGATCCTGAAGACGACGAAGTCCTTCGGCTTCTTGTCCGCGAACGCCTGCTGGTACGGTTCCGGGAGCTTGGCGCGAGGAAAGGGCGTCAGCAACGTCGTCTCCTCGGCACTCGCGAAATCGTGATACTTTTTCGCGAGCGAGTCGAACGAGGCGCCCGCCTTCCACGCCACGGAGACGCTGTCGGCGGACGCACTGGCCCGTGCGACATCCGCCGAGTCGATGCGCGGTGCGATGAGGATGTGGCGGGACTTCACTTCGCCCGCCTGCACGCGATCGACGCGAATGATGTGATAGCCGAACGGCGTCTCGACGACCGGGCTCAATTGGCCGGGCGGCAGCGCGAACATCCAGCGATCGAACTCCGCTACCATGCGGCCTCGGCGATTCCAGCCGAGATCTCCACCGTTGTCCTTCGAGCCCGGATCCATCGACTCGCGCTTCGCGAGTGTCTCGAAGTCTCCGCCGGTCTTGATTTCGACGAGCAGCGAGTCGGCCTTCGCCCGGGCCCGCTCCTTCGCCGCGACGCTCGGCTTGGGCGCGATGATGATCTGGCGCCACCCGACGCTCGGCTCACGCTTCGGCAGCGTGGCACGGTTGCGATCGTACGCCTCCTGCACCTCCTCGTCCGTCACGTTCGCCTGCACGATCTTCCCATCCTCGCGCAGCTTGCGGACCGTCCTCGTGATCGTCTCCGCGCGCCGGACTTCCTCCGTGCGGAACCGACGAAACTCATCCGGTGTGCCGAGGCCGGCCTTCTGCAACTCGCTCCGGAACTCCGCGTCGCTGCCGAAGCGCGCGCGGATGTCCTTCACCTGCTTGTCCACCGTGTTGTTCACGTCGGCGTCGGGAACCTCGATCTTCAGCTCCTTTCCCTTCTGCAACAGGAGCTCCTCGTCGATCAGTTCGTTCACGACACCGAGCACGAATGGATGGAGGGCCACACTGTCCGTCGGAAAGGCGACGCCTTCCTGACGCTTCTGGATGAGCTTCTCCTGCAGCCCCGATTGCGTGATCACCACATCGCCCACGATCGCGACGATGCGGTCGAGTGGAATGGGGGACTGGGTGGAGATCGCGAGCTTGGCGGCCGGGGCGACCGGTGGCGTCTGCTGTGCGACGGCGGGGGCGGCGGCCAGCAGCACCGCGGCGACGAGCTGGAATGAGAGGCGCATATCCTCGACATACACGCGGCCCGGCCTTGAAGGTCCGGGCCGCTGGGTGATGGGCGCGATGCCGCCCGTGATTACGGCCGCGCCGGCGCTGGCTGCCCGGGAAGTGGCACGGCTCCCCGTGCTGCGCCCGGCGCCGATTGCGGCGTCGCACCTGGCGCCGCACCTGCACTACCCGGCAGCGGCACCGCCGACGACGGCTGCTGCGCGGCACGTGCAGAATCGGCGCCCGCTCGCAGCTTGGCGGCGCGCTCCACGGCCCGGTCGATCCCGGCCGCGTTGACCTTCGCGTCATACTTGTCCATCAGGATGATCTGCAGGGGCGCCGGCACCGGGACCGGCTGCGCCTGTCCGGACATGACACGATCGAGAAACGCCTCGATGCGCGCCGCCGCCAGGCGCTCCCGCTCCGAGGGCGACTTGGCGCTGTCGGCAAGCGACTTGGGATCGATGCCCAGCTGCGTCCAGCTCATCGCCACGGCCTGGCTGAAATCGCGACGGAGATTGGTGAGCTCCTCGGGCGAGAGGCCCACCTTGGCGCTATCGGCGCGACGCAGCAGTACCTCGCGCTGCGCCATGTTGGTCACGTACTGGTTCACGAGCGAATCAGGCGCCTGCTGGATCTGCTGCGTGAGCTGACCGCTCCGCGGCGCGGCAAGCAGCACCATCGCGAGCTGGCCGGCGGTCAGCTTCCCACCCGTGTATGTCGCAACGGACGTCTTGTCGTTGCGATGCGCCATCGGATCCTTCGCCACCGCCTTCGCGGTCGCGGCGGCGTCGCTCGCCAGCTTTACCTTCGCCTCGGCCTGTGCCTTTGCGACGTAGGTGCTCTCCGCCACCTGACGGCCGCGGCCCTGCGCCTGCGATGCGAACTGCGCCTTTGCATCGTCCCACGTGTTGCGCTGCACGATGTGATAGCCGTACTGGGTCTCGACCACCGGGGAAATCTCGCCCGGCTTCAGTGCGGCGACGGCATCGCCGAACGGCTTCACCATCATGCCGCGCGGAAAGACGCCGAGGTCCCCGCCCTTCTGGGCCGAGTTGTCCTGGCTGTTCCGGCGCGCCATGTCGGCGAAATTGGCCGCCGTGACCTGCGTGCGGATGCCGGCGATCTTGCGACGGATGGAATCGCGCACCGCGGGGCTCGAGTTCTCCGGAACCAGCAACAGGATGTGCCTCGCCGAATAGAGGCCGCCGCTCGCGGCGAGGTACGAGGCCTCGGTGCCGGAATCGAGCGGAAACTTCGCCGCGACCGATTCCATGAACCGGCCCAGCTTCGCGTTCTCGATCATGCCCGATGCCGCCGACTCGATGGCCTTGGGATCACCCAGGGAATCGCCCCTCGCGGCAGCGAGCCCCAGCAGCTGATACGGCACCCAGAGGTCGCGCGCGACGAGCGTGGCGACTTCCGTGTTGATCGGCACCTGGAGCTTGGCCTTGCCCAGCAGGTCGCTCAATCGATTGACCGACAGCTCCTGCGAGCCGGCGCGAGCCACGACGTCGACGTGAGCCGTGAGCGCGTCTTTCAGTCCACTGCAGGCGGAGACGGACGTCGCGCACAGCGCGAGAGCGAGGAGCGAAGAACGATTCATGATATCGGCGCGAGATGCGGGAGTGGAAGACGGGCGTCAGACGACGGCACGAAGCGCGCGCACGAGCCCATCGAGGAGCGTGGCGCCGCCCAGCCGGGTGAGCTTGAGCGACAACGGGTGCGCGCGACGAACCTCGGCCTGGAACTGGACTTCGTGAAATGCCGCGGACAGCCCTTTCATGCGCGGGATCGCAGAATCCCGAAAGGTAATACGGGCTTCCTCGCCGCGCACCAGGATGCCCTCGATGCCCAGTTGCCCGCCCACGATGCGCAGGAGCGCGGCGGACAGCATGGCGTCCGCCGGCGCCGGCGGCGTGCCGAAGCGATCGCGCAATTCGGCGCGCAGCCCCTCGACCTCTTCTGCCCGATCGAATCGCGCCAGGCGCTTGTACACATCGAGCTTGGCGTCCTGCGACGCCATGTAGTCATCCGGCAGGTACGAGGGCAGATCCATGGAGACGTCGGCCGGCTGCGCACGGGGCGGCGCATCGCCGCGCATGAGGCGCTGCACGGTCTCGTCGAGCATCCGGAGATAGAGGTCGAAGCCGACGGCGTGCACGTAGCCCGACTGCTCCGCGCCGAGGAGGTTGCCCGCGCCGCGCATCTCCATGTCCTTGAGTGCGATCTTGTACCCGGCGCCCAATTCCGTGTGGTGCTCCAGCACCTGGAGGCGGCGCTCCGCCTCCGGGTCGACGCCATCGCGGACGAGCAGGTAGCAGTACGCGCGCCGATGCGAGCGCCCCACCCGGCCACGGAGTTGGTAGAGCTGTGCGAGCCCGAGGTGATCGGCGCGATTGACGAACATCGTGTTGGCGTTCGGCACATCGAGCCCGCTCTCCACGATGAGTGTGGAGACGAGGACATCCACCTCGCCACTCACGAACCGGTGCATGATGTCCTCGAGGTCGCGCTCCTTCATCTGCCCGTGCGCCACGGCGACCCGCGCCCGCGGCACGATCCTCCGGATGCGATCGGCGTTGGCGACGATCGTCTCGATCCGATTGTGCACGAAGAACACCTGGCCGCCGCGGTCCAGCTCGCGCGAGATGCCCTCGTCGATGAGGCCATCGTCGTCCATCGGCTCCACGAAGGTGAGCACGGGAGATCGATCGCGCGGCGGTGTCTGCATCAGCGTCATGTCGCGCAGCCCGGCAAGCGACAGATGCAGCGTCCGCGGAATCGGCGTCGCCGTCAGCGTCAGCACATCCGTATCGAGCTTGAGCTGCTTGAGCCGCTCCTTGTGCTTCACGCCGAACCGATGCTCCTCATCGACGATGATGATGCCGAGGTCGGCGAATTTCACGTCGGGGCTGAGCAGCCGATGCGTCCCGATGACGATATCGACCTTCTGCTCGGCGAGCGCGACGAGCGTGTCCGTCTGCTCCTTCGCGCTCTGGAAGCGGCTCATGACGGCGATCCGCACAGGGAAATCGGCGAGCCGCTCACCAAAGGTTCGCGCGTGCTGGTCGGCGAGAATCGTCGTCGGCACCAGCACGGCCACCTGCTTACCGCTCTGTACCGCCTTGAACGCCGCGCGCACGGCGATCTCCGTCTTCCCGTAGCCCACATCACCGACCAGGAGACGATCCATCGGTCGCGTGCTCTCCATGTCCTGCTTCACGTCGGCGGTCGCCTTGCGCTGGTCCGGCGTATCCTCGAACAGAAAGCTGCTTTCGAGCTGGCGCTGCCACGCCGTATCGGGCACGTGCGCCGGTCGCGACGCGACCTTTCGCCTGGCGTAGAGCTCCAGCAGTTCGAGCGTCATCTCCTGGATGGCGGCGCGCGTGCGGTCGCGCTGAGCGGCCCAGCGCTTGCCGCCGAGCTTGTGCAGGCGAGGCGGCGGGGCGTCGTCATTCACGTCGTCGGAGCTGCGATACCGCTCGAGCTGGTCGATCCGGTACAACGGCACGTTGAGCCGGTCACCTCCCTCGTACTCGACGACCGCCACCTCGATCGTGCTCTGCCCCACGAAGATGGTCTCGATGCCGCGATAGATGCCGACGCCGTGCTCGAGGTGCACGACGTAGTCGCCCAGCTTGAGGGCCAGCGAATCCACCCCGCCGCTGACGTACCGGCGCGCCCGCCGTACGCGGCGCTCCCGCCGAAAGATCTCGTGGTCGGTGAGGACGCGCAGTCCTCGCTCGCGATCGCCGGGCGGCAGGACGAACCCTCCACCGAGCGCGCCCACCGTGAGCGCGGCCGGCGACGGCTCCCATGCGTCCTCATTCAACAACTCGTCGAGCCGCTCGGCCTGCCCGTCGTTGTCGCACAGCACGATGGTGGGAATGCCATCGCGTACCAGCTTGCGCAGCCGGCGGATGTCACGGTCGATCGACTCCGGCGCGCGCAACGGAAAGGCGATTTCGCTTTCTTCCGCCGTGGGGTCCACCACGCGCACCGTCCCGAACGTGGCCAGGGTGGCCGCGGCGTGCTCCGGCGATTCGAACAGTTCCTCGCGAGCATCGGCGTTCTCCCCCCGCCGTCGCGCGAGCTCGAGGTGATGCGCCGCCTCGTCCCACGTGCGCTTCAGCTCGGGGAGCAGGTGCGAGCCGACGGGATAGATGAGCAGCGTGTCGGGCGGGAAGAGCGCAGAGACGGACAGCCGATCGCCCGGCGCGAGGTCGTCGTGCACCTGACCGTCCACGGGCAGGACGACGGCGAGATCGACCGTCCGCGTCGATCGCTGGGACGAGAGATCGAAGTGGCGCAGGTCGACGACGTCGTCGCCCCAGAACTCCATGCGCACCGGATCGGTCATGCCGAACGAGTACACGTCGAAGATTCCGCCCCGCAGGCTGAACTGCGCGACGTCCTCGACCATGGGTACGCGTTCGAACCCGATGCGCTCGAGATGCTGCGCGAGCTCGCGCGGACGGCGCACGTCGCCCTTGCGCAGCTCGATGCGAAGCTCGGACAGCGCGCCCGGCAGGCGGGTCCGCTCGAGCAGCGCGCGGGGCGTGGTGAGCAGCACGCGAATCTCACCGCGGCTCAGCCGCTCGAGCGTCTCGACCCGCTCTCCCGCGATCTCGACGTGCGGCTCCATCTCGCCGAATCCTTCTCGCGGTGGGTAGAGTCCAACCGGTGTTTCCTCGAGCAGCGTGTGCAGGTCGGCGAGCAGTCGCTCCGCCTGAGGCACGCCGTCGGCTGCCACGACGAGAAATCGCGTCGGCAGGCGACGCACCAGGGCGGCGACGAGCGTGGCATCGGCCGATCCCGGAAGACCGGTGACGCGAACCGACGCTCGCGGAGCGGGGAGTGTATTGATCAGGCGAACGAATGCGGGCAGGCGTTCGATCGCATCGAGCAGGCTGGGGAGCGACACTAGGCGGCAGTAGAAGAACGAGAGGAACGCGCGGCGGCCGCTTCGGCCGCGATGAGTATCAGGGCGAGCGCCAGCAGGGGAGTAGCAGCAGGACGACGCGTGCCGGCGGCATAGGTGTCACGGATCCACCGATCCGGTGATGTCGATGCGCGTCCGTCGCCCCCGCCGAGTCGCGACGCGAGTGCCTCGGCGCTCCAGCGTTCGAGCACCGATTCGTCCGGCGGACTGTCGACCACCACCGCGCCGACGCGACGGCCGCGTCGCAGCATGAACCACACGCCGCGCTCTGCTGGCGCAATTGCCCGTGCGACGTCGATGTCTCGGCGCACTCCCAACGCCGTCTCGACAGCATCGACGCCCTCGGGCAATACGAGCGGCGCGGACGGCATTGCGGCGAGCGGCGCACCAACTTCGCCCGCCGGCGCGCCGAGGCGCAGCCCGAGCACGTCGGCGAGCCATGGGACGAATGCCGCACGCACCGGCAGGTCGGTAAACGACGGATCGAGGCGCGAGCCCACGAGCACGTATCCCGCTCCGGCGACGATCCATGGCGCACCGCCCGCCATGGCAAGCGTGTCGTCCGGCGCGGTGCCTTCCCGGATCAATCGGTACCGCTCGGTCACCCGCACGCCATCCAGTCGCACGCCCTTCACCATTGCGGCCGAGCGCTCTGCGGGCCCGTACCGCCAACCGATCCCGAGCCGCGCGAGCTCCCGATTGGCGGCGCCCACGCGCACGGCGTCCAGAGGCGGCACGATGAGCGCGGGCAGTGAACGCACCTCGTCGGCCGAGACGATGCGTATCGTGGAACCGGCGGTCACTCGCCCATCCGCGACGAGCACACTGAGCGCGGTTGCAGCGAACGGGCCTGCCGATGCGAGACTCGACACGGAGGGCGCCGCGCCGATCCACACCGCGAAATGCCGCACGTCGTCCGCCGGGAACGCGTCGGGCTCGATCTCGACTCGACCCGCCTGCCACCCGCGTTCAGGAGGCGCGACGCGAAACTCGATGGCCTCGTCGCGACCAACAGTACCCCGTGCAATGGTCCGATCGCCGAGCACGATGCGATATCCCGTGGAATCCGACGTCGTCGCGCGCGCGTGCACCGTGCCGCGCGGCGTCCATCGCGACGGCTCGGCGGACGCCGACACGATGAACCGGTTCGATGGCGGCGATGCGCCGGGGCGGTAGACCGTGGTGACGATTCCGGTGCGCACGGCGCCCGACCAGGAGGTACGCTGACCGTCGGATGCGATGGCGACGACGCGCGCCGGCATCGCCGCCGACTGCACGGCCGCGGTGGCACGACGAAGAGCCAGCGGCAGATCCCCTCGGCCGGCGAGCGGCGCGAGCGCCTCCACCTCGGCGAGCAGCGCCGCCCGCGTTCCCGCGCGAAGGCGGCCGTCGGCCGTCACGAGCCAGAGTCGATCGCCCGGCGCGGCGGCGAGCAGCAACGCGCGCGCCGCCAGGCGCAAGCGATCGAAAAGGGGCACGCCGTCATCTACCGCGGTGGTCGACAGCGAGTTGTCGAGCACGACGGCCATCGCGGTCGCGCCATGTCCGGTGCCGAGGCCGGCGACGAATGGCTGCGCGGCGGCGAGCGCCAATGCGAGCACCAGCAGCACGCGCAGCAGCATGAGAAGCAGGTTGCGCAGCCGCAGCGAGCGGCTGTGCTCCTGCTCGGCGCGCTGGAGATATCGGGCTGCCGGAAACTCGACACGCGTGGTGACGTTGCGTCGCAGCAGGTGCAGCAGGAGCGGCACGGCTGCGGCGCCGGCGAGCAACAGGAAGAACGGGGCGAGAAAGCTCATGGCCTCCGCTGGCGGAGATCGAACGCGCGGCGCAGCGGGATGGCGTAGGGCTGATCGGTCAGCACCAGCTCGTAGCCGGCGCCGAGCGCCCCGAGGGCATCGCGCCACTCGCGGACGACCGTGTCGACGGTGGCATCGTACGCTGCTCGCACATCGGCCCCCGCCGCCGGGACGGCGAGCTCGGACTCGGGATCCTGGTACTGCGCTTCACTCGTGAGACTGAACTGACGCTCGGCGGGGTCCATCACGTGAAACACGGTGATGTCGTGTCCCGCGGCGCGAAGGCCTCGCAGTGCCGGCATCACCGCGTCCACATCCACCAGGAGATCGCTGACGAGCAACACCATGCCCCGTCGCGTGACGAGGCGTGCCGCCTGGCCCAACGCCGCGGCGAGATCGGACGCACGGCCGCCCGCACGCTCGGCGAGGGCGCCCACGAGCCGGCGCCATTGCGTCGTGCGCGCACGTGGAGGAATGCTCGTGCGCACCGCGTCATCGAAGCGGATCAGGCCGACGGCGTCGCGCTGTCGCAGCAGGAGGAGCGCGAGCGCCGCGACCAGCTGTTCGGCGTAGGCGAGCTTGGTGAGCCGTTGCGTGGCGGGGGCACCGCGCCACTCCATCGAGCGGCTGACGTCCAGCACGAGCGTGGCCCGGAGGTTGGTTTCTTCCTCGTACTGCTTCACCACCCATCGGTCGGCGCGCGCCGCGATCTTCCAATCCACATATCGCAGGTCGTCGCCAGGCTGATATGGCCGAAAATCAGCGAACTCCACCGAGAACCCCTTGCGGGGTGACCGGTGGAGTCCGCTGAGGAATCCGTCGACGATCCAGCGGGCTGCGACCTCGATGTGTCCGAGGTTCGCCAGCGCCGCCGGGTCGTGAAGGTCGGCGCGGAGGGCATGGGACTCCATGTCGACGGTAAGGTAGCGGGCGCACGCGATGGCGCGGGAATGGCGAAGGCTTGCGATACGGCGCCTTGTGTCCCAAGTTGTATACAACCTCTGCGGAGTAGCGTCGTGATGCCTTGCGGCCTTGGCTGGGTGAGTCGAAGCGCGGTACTGGGATTCGTGCTGGTGACGGGATGCGCGTCGGCACCGCGAGTTCCGTCCTCGCGGTCGGAAAGTCCGGGCGCGGCGTACGCTCGCATCCGTGACTCGATCGACCTGGCGCGATCGCTGAAACCGGACGAAGTGGCGGCGGCGCCACGGATCCGCCTCGTGGTCCCATCCGCGACGTTCGCGACCTCGCACTACGTCAACGCCGCGTTTCACCTGTCCGCAGACGCATATGTGCTCGTCGTTGTCGTGGACCTTGATCGGCGCGTGCGCGTGCTCTATCCCGAGTCGCCGGAGGAGAGCGGATTTGCGGCGCAGCAGACCGTGCATCGGCTCACGAGCGTTTTTCCCGGGTTCGGCCTCGCGCGCCAGGCGTCCCGGTTCGAGGGGATCAGCGCGTCGCAGCGAATCTCGCCAATCGTCGGAGAGGGCCTGCTGCTCGCCGTCGCGTCCGACCGTCCGCTGCAGCTCCAGCGCGTGCTCGACGAGGTGGGGGAGTGGGACGAACAGTCACTGCAGCGCCTCGTCTACGATCGGTCGCTTGCGGGTGCGGCACACGCGCTCGGTGGGGCGCTGGTGCTCACGGGCCAGGACTACAACGTCGATTATTCGACGTTCGGCGGCAGTCGCGTGCTGAACGGCTACGGCGCCTTCGCGTCATCCGGCTTCCATGGGTGCGGGTACGGCTACGGGTTCGACGGCTTTGGTACCTACGCGAGTGCCTCGTCGACGCGACTGGTTGGCGTCTTCGTTCGAGATGGAGTCCGCGTCGCGCGCTATGTCAGTGGAGGCTCGTGCGGCAACGCGTCGTACTACGATGTGACGGTTGGTCCGACTCGGCTGACGCCGCGCGATACGACGCGGCGGGACACAACGGTCACGCAGATGCGTCCACCGCAGACTGGAGGTGTGCCACGCAACCCCACTGCTCCTCCGATGCTGATTCGACAGATGGCGCCCTCCGACGTGCAGGGTGGCACGCCTGATCGCCCGCTCGTCGAGTCGGGTCTGCGCTTCCGCCGCCCGGAGCAGATGCCCGCGCCCGGCGTTCGCCCGCTCGACCTGGATCCGTCGTGGCGCGAGCGCGAGGACGTGTCGACCCGACAGCGCCCGCATGCCCAGGACCAGGAGACGCGCCCGCTGTCGCCGCGAAGTGGCGAGCAGGAGCCGGAACGAAGCGCACCGGTGCGGCGTGAGCCCGTGCGATCCGAGCCCGTGCGATCCGAGCCCGTGCGATCCG
>JANLTI010000041.1:0-1816 GCA_031362845.1 Gemmatimonadaceae bacterium
CGGGGATAGATCCGCTCGAACGGAATGGCGACCGAGGTCGAGCGTGTTGCCGCGCAGCGAATGTTGGGGTCGTCGGCCATCGTCGCGTGCGGTGTCGAAGCGTCGGGCACAATGGCAACGCTGATTCTGCCCGTGGTGGCGAACAGCGACAGGGCCGCCGCCGAGCTCCCTATCAAGAATGGAAGGGACACCATGACGGTCCGTGGGCGGGTGATCGATCAACAGGCTGCTGCGCAAAGGGCACACCAAGTTCCGACGGTGTGCCCTTCGTTTACGTCATCAGACGCCGACAGTGCTCGCAGTTCCAGGCAGTGCGGATTATGGGTCCAACGGAAGATGCGCTCAGCGTTTTGATTTGGCTCGTGCGCGGAGCGCTTCCTGCTGCCGCAGCGTCATGTACATCGGCCGTGCTCGCGCGCGGCTCGTCGCGGGACCAAGCTTCTTGAGGTCACTGAGTCCGGTTCGCGATGGGCTCACGGTTCCCCCTGCTTCCACCCAGCCTCCGCACGCCGCGCCCTGCGGCAATGACACGCGCTTGATCACGGTGCCGGGCCGATACTGTGGTGCCGACGACCGATCGATGCTGATCCATTCGAGCGTCTCGTCGTGGCACGAGCGTGCGAGATCGAACTCGGCGTAGCTCGCGCGACGAGTTGTCGAGATCATGATCTCCTTGCCATCCTCCGAGACGGCCAACGAATTGATCTCCCTGTTGGCGAGAGTCGTCGATCCGCTGGGATCGAGCGGGATCAGCGTCCACTGCTTGGTTGTCGTGTCGACTCGGTAGACCATCGCACTGACCGCTGAGTCGATGTTGACCGTTTCGACCGTACATTTTCGGCGCACGAAGCCGTTGTAGTACACCGAGTCCGCATCGAAGGCGTTGCAGCCACCGACGAAGAACTCACCTCGCTGGATGTCCATGTGCCGGATGCTGACGGGTACGAAGACCGCATCGCCTTGCGGCGCAACGGAGCCGAGAATGGGCGTTCTCGCGGTTTCTCCCGGCGGCGAAACCGTCGAGGGTGCCGCGTCCCATGCGCCCACCGGCCCGTAACCGGCGCACTCGTATCGTTGACTGAACGCGTCGATCGCTACGAAGGGAGCGGCCTCGCCACCGAGGGACACCGGATAGAGCATCTTGCACGTCGGCGACGGCGGCCGAGCGGTTCCGGGCAAGTGTTGCGATAGGAGGTCCGCCACGAGCGAACGGTCGCTCGTCTTCAGCAGTTGCAGTCGGGACACCTGGCCGGTTGCATCGAGCGTATCGATCCGCTGCGCCCACATGAGGTTGTCGTGATCGGCGACGTAGGTGTAGCTGAGCCACGCGCCACTGACGTCCGTGGGCGGAGTCCCTGAGGTCTGGACGTACGTGCCTTCCACGAACGTTCGTGTGGCTGGCGACCAGTCATACCGGTACGAAAAGCCGAGCTCGATCCGTCGTCCGCCGTGGAAGGGATTCACGTACGCCAGGTAGTCCGTCGGATCGCGTGTGATGATTGTTTCCGTCGTGACGCTGTCGAGCTGGACGACGATGTTGTTGTTGCCGTCGTTCCAGACACGATTGCCGCACAGAGGGGCGCCGGGTCGTTGTGCGGCGAGCTTCAGCGCCTCATGGGCGTTCAGGTAGGGAATGCTGTCGTTCGGAGCGCGGCGCGACGCGGATCGCAGGCCGCCCCGGCGTGTTCCTTCCACGATGAGCCTGCTGACATCTTCCGCTGTCAACTGGGAATCGAAGCTGAAGAGCAAGCCGGCGACCCCTGTCACCAGAGGTGCAGCAGCCGACGTACCGGAGAAGCCGAGAAAGTTGTTCCGG
>JANLTI010000051.1:0-1604 GCA_031362845.1 Gemmatimonadaceae bacterium
CGGCAGCGAAGCTACGAGCCCACGACGGCTCTCGCCACGCATGGGGCTGCGGGCTCCACCCGGCGGCGACTTCTTGCACCACAGTTCGTCACGTGCCGATCCGTTCACGTCACGTAGCGATACGATGGCGTCGCCCGCCACCGCACCATCGCGCCGTAACCGCGATCGTGGCAACGCCTTGGCCCCACACACCGGTTCGCCCCGATACTTGCTGCGCTCTATTCCGGGGAATCCCCTCTTTACCCGGACGCGGGAGCGAAGATGTCGCCAGTGCACGAGTCACGTCGGACAGCCAGTGGCAGGATTTTCATCACCGCCTTCATCGGCGTTGCGATCGCCGGCGTGATCGCCTGGACGGTCGGTGCCGCGGGCGCGTCGACGCAACAGGAGCAGGCGAGCGGCCGCCGGATCTTCCGATACGACACCTTCGGCGACGAGCAGTTCTGGACGGACACGCTGCACCTCGAGCGCGTAATCCAGCAGGCGGTCGACCCGACCACGGCGCTCGGTGTCGGTCTCAAGGTCGACATGGATGCGCTGCCTCCGGCGCTGGTGCAGAGCATCAAGGCGGGGAAGGTGGATCTCAAGAGCCCGGCGACGACGATTGCCCTCCTCAAGCTGGACGCGGTGGTTGGCGTGAAGGGACAGGTCAGATCCGTGAGCGGGAAGGACAGCCTCGTCCGCGTCGGCATCACCTGCGCGCTCTGTCATTCCACAGTGGACGACGCCTTCTCCAAGGGTATCGGCCATCGGAAGGACGGCTGGCCGAATCGCGACCTGAACGTCGGCGCCATCATCGCGCTCTCTTCCGCCGTCACGCCGGCGCAGAAGGCGGTCTACAGTTCGTGGGGCCCAGGCAAGTACGATCCGCGCTACAACATCGACGGGAAGAGCACGCCACTGGTGCTCCCGCCGGCATACGGGCTCTCACGCGTCGTCAACGAGACCTACACCGGAGAAGGCCCGATATCGTATTGGAATGCGTACGTCGCGGTCACGCAGATGCATGGTCGTGGAAATTTCTCCGACCCGCGCCTGAACATTCGCGTGGTGCAGTCTCCCGATCTGGTGACGTCGAAGCTGCCGGCGCTGCGCCGCTATCAGCACTCGCTCCGGACGCCGCCGGCGCCCTCGGGTACGCTCGACCGCGCCGCCGCGGCGCGTGGCCGCACCGTGTTCGCCGCGAACTGCGCGAGTTGCCACGTGGGCGGGTCGGGCACCGACAACAATCGTGGCGTCTTGCACGCGCCGTCCGAAACCGGGATGAACGCCACCTATGCGCAGCGCACGGCGCAGAAGCGCTATCGCACGACGCCGCTCCGCGGGCTCTGGCAGCACGCTCCGTACTTCCACGACGGTAGCGCGGCGACGCTCACCGACGTGGTGAGCCATTACGATCGCGTGCGGAAGCTCGGGCTCAGCGCGCAGCAGAAGACGGATCTCGCGGCATACCTGCGGACGCTGTAGTCCAGTCTCCGTCCCCGTACTGCGGGCATGGACGATGTCACCCGCGCCGTAACTCGGCGCGGGTGTTCGCGTTGGGACTGTCGCGACCATCAACGAGCGATCTCCTGGTGATGGAAGATTGACGATCAATCGCATTG
>JANLTI010000063.1:0-7453 GCA_031362845.1 Gemmatimonadaceae bacterium
TGCCACCCGTCGTCACCTTCTGCACGAGGTAGTGGCCTGGGTACTCAGGCACCGGTGAGCGCGCCGAGTACTCGCGCGGTGAGGGGCTGTACCGCGACGCCGACGTCGCCATGGGAAAGCAGCCTTTGGAGCGCAGCTCTAGCCGCCAGGTAACAACCCCACCCGTCGGCGCTTCGGCTATCCCACCACCGGTCGCGCGCCTCGACTCCTAGCGTGCTGGATTTTGCTCATAGGTCATGCCGAGGCCTCCGATGGCGCCCGTCACCTTGATCGCGACGGTCGCGGCACGCGTCGATGAGGTGTTCATGAAGATCGCTGTCGCGCCGTTGGAGAAGCGAGCGTCGATGGGCGCGCCGGGCGTGATGGTAGCGATGCTATCCCGCTTCCCCACCCGTTCCGTGAACACGACGATTGGAACGGGCCCTGAATTCGTCCCGCGCACCACGAAGGCACCGGATTGCCCGCCGCCGAGCCGAAACGACTTGCCAGGATCGATGGACGTGCTGCTGGTCAGAGACGCACAGGCCGCCATGATCGGGCCGAGCGCGAGGAGGACACGCACAAGAGAAGGGACGGGCATAGCGAAGGCCGAAAGTGGTGAGACGGCGACTGGGATTCTGGAGCATACGCAGCGTTGAGGCAGGCGGATGCATTGGGCTCAGGGTGATCACCCCGGACCGCATCGAACTGGCGCCCCCATCGGAGCGCCTCCAACTTCTCTCGAGAACCAGATACAAGGCCGACATCGAGAGCGATGAGAGGACAATGATGAGCAAGGTATTCGTGAATATCGGGTTGAGCCTCGACGGCTACATGGCGCCAGAGGGAATGACCATGGAGCATTGGGATACGCCCGAGTACAGGAACTGGGGCGCGAAGTGGGGTGCGCTGATGCGCTGGATAATGGACACGCAATTCTTCCGTGAGCACCTCAAGCTCGGTCCCGGGGGAGAGACCGGCCCTGTCAATGACATGCTTCGGAACACCTCGGCGCGCATCGGCGCCAACATCATGGGGAAGCGAATGTTCGAACAGGGCGAACGCTCCTGGCCAGCGGAGGCGCCGTTCCACACTCCGGTCTACGTGCTGACCCACGAGACGCGTGAACCGTGGGTCCGCCCCGGCGGTACGACCTTCTACTTCGTCAACGACGGCGTGGAGAGTGCCCTCAGGCGCGCTCGAGAGTCCGCGGGCGGTCGCGATGTTCGGATCGCAGGCGGCGCGAACGTGATCCAGCAGTACTTGAACATGGGTGTCATCGACGAGCTCGAAATCGCCCTGGCGCCAGTTCTGTTCAGCGGCGGAAGGCGTCTCTTCGAGAACCTGCACGAGTCAGCGTCGCAGTTCCGAATCGACAGTGTGCTCGATAGTCCAACCGCTACACACGTGCGCTACGTGCGTGAGTAGGAACGGCTGACGACCGGTTTCCGCGGACGGTCCGCTGCGCGGCCGACTCACGACGCATGGACCAGATCAGCAGACGCTGCGCGCGCATGAGCAATTCTCCCGGAGGGTGTGACATGATCAGAAGGTTCGTCACCGGCATCTACGCACCGTTGCTGATTGCCTCTCTGCTCGTCCCGTTCGGCCACCTGCTGGCGCAGGCGACCGCGACCGCCGGTCACGAGCATTTGACGGAAGTCGCCTGCGTGGACGTACCCACTGGCGAGAAGCGACCGGAGTTCGGCTGCTTCAACGTCGGCGTCGTCACCGGGCTGCATTTCCGTCAACCATCCGTCTACTGGCATCTGCGCGCGTTTCCTGACAGGAAGGCCGCGGACGAGGCCAGGAGCGTCTCCGGCATCGTGGTGGAGGAAGACGGTCGGGTGTGGCTCTCCGAATTCGGGCCGCGACACGCGGCTCCGCGGGGAGGTGTACGAATCGCCGTCGTCGGGCCGCTGCACCTTCCCGCCGCGAAGGGCTACTCCGCGGTGCTGTCGTACGCCGTCATGCGGCCCGGCGATAATTCGAGGGTGCATACACACCCGGGCCCCGAGGGCTGGTACGTGCTGGCGGGAGCGCAGTGTCTCGAGACGCCAACGGGCGCTCGCCGGGCTCGGGCCGGAGGAAGCATGACCGTGCGATCGAATACGCCAATGGAATTGAACGTGTCCGGCACGACGGTCCGGCGTGCATTCGCCCTGGTGATCCACGATTCGGCGCAGGCCAGGGGCACGTCCTCCAACTGGAAACCACTCGGAGCCTGCCGTTCGTAGTCAGTCCGCATACGCTGGACACTGCATGACCTGACTCATGTTCACGAAGCGCCGCCCCGTGCTGATGTCGCCACTGCGGGCCCCGACAGGCTCAAGATGGCCGAGGCGCTCTGATCACCGACATCGGCGCAGCGACGCAGTTGCTCCAATGGCAATCGTGAGCACACATCCCCGCCAGTCTCGCGGGTTCACTCGTGACCGTTTCACCACTCGCCGGCTGCCGGCCAGCGGAGTGATGACCTCCACGTCGACCAGGCCGGTGCGGCGCAAGCCGACATGCACCGGCATTGCACTCTGCGCATCATACCCGGATCCCGCGTCGATCCACCGTGTCCCGAGCAGCAGTCGAGAGCCGGCCGCGTACACACGGATCTCCGCGCCCGCGTAGACAGCCCGGCCTGCAGAATCGGTGACAGCCACACGAAGCGAACGCCGTGCGTCCGTTTCCGACAGCAGGTTTCGCATGACGTGGTGCATGCCCGTGGCTTGCGAACCGGTCAACGCCAGATCCTCGTCGCCATCGCGGTCGAAGTCCGCCCACTGCACGCCGTGGTCCGCCTCGAGCGCCTGGATGTTCGGCGGCGTCACGTCGGTGAAGGAACTTCCCTCATTGCGGAAGAGATAATCGCGGTAGCTCTTGCCGCCGGTCACTGTCCCGTTGACGTACACGTCGACCTTCCCGTCATTGTCGACGTCGGCGAACGCGCAGGCGTCATGACGCGCGTCGACCGTCATCCCCCACGCCGCGGAGACATCCTCGAACTTCCCTGCGCCGCGATTGAGGAACACGCCATTCCTGCCGTAGTTCGCCATGAACAGGTCGAGGTGTCCGTCGTTGTTCACATCGGCGACGCAGGGGCGCACCGTGCCATTGCTCACATCGCCCGGAATGCGACCGCCCCACATCAACCCCGCAGTTGCTGCATTGTCGACGAACGATCCACCGTCGTTCCGCCATAGACCATTGGCATCGCCATCCATGTTGGCGACATAGACGTCGAGGTCGCCATCCTCGTCGTAGTCAAACCACACGGCACCGACGCTCTTTCGTGGATCCGCGAGGCCGACTGCCGCTGCTACATCGCTGAAGTGTCCGCTGTCGTTCCGGAACAGTGCGTTCGCGCGATCGCGGAAGGCGAGGAACAGATCGAGGTCGCCGTCGCCGTCGACATCGACCCACGCGGGTTGGCGAACGGCACCCGAGTCGAGCGCCAGCCCTGCCTCACGCGCGATGTCGGTAAAATTGCCGCGATCATTGCGGTACAGCTTGATCACCGATTCGCGGCCAGGAGCGAAACCCACGAGCAGGTCCGGATCACCGTCATGGTCGAAGTCGCCCCAGGCTACCGCGCGTGTCGCTCGAGCATCCGCGACTCCCGCCTGTAGGGCGACATCGACCAGCGTGCCGGCATCGTTCCGATACAATCGGTTCGGCGCGCCATTGAAGCCGACGAACAGATCGAGGTCACCGTCGCCGTCGTAATCGGAAAAGGCATTCGTGAATGCACCGCCGGCGGACAAGAGCGCCGGTTGCACCGCCTCGAACAGCGGCGCACTGGAGTAGACAACGAGTGCAGCGAGCGCGCAGCTGCTGCGGCTCATAAGGCGAACGGTCGTCCACGGCAGAATGTTCATGGCGGGTACGGTATTCTCTCCCGGAAAGCTCCGCAAGCCAAGTGTGCCGTGGGATCCTTGCATCATCAACGCCGCCTCGGTGCTGGACCCGACACCCGAACTGCAGCATATTTCCATCCATGCGCCGCGGCGAAATGACGTATCGTGTTGTCCCTCTTGGTAGCCCGGAAGCGGCCAGTCCTCCGCCTGGCGCTACGGCGGCACAGTGCCTCAGCATGCTTGCCGAGCTTTCCCGGGCGACGTGGCTTGCCACCGGTCTTCCGCTTCCGCACTACTCGCGGAAGGAGATGCCAGTAAAGTTGTCTACGCTGCGCGAACAGGGAGCGCAGGAGGACCGGTGATCGATGATTTCGGCGACGTGCTTCGTGAGTTCGTTGCCCATCAGGTGATATTTCTTGTCGTGGGCGCGCATGCGCTTGCTGTGCACGGCATTCCTCGCGCGACCGGCGACCTCGATGTTCTGGTACAGGCCAATCCAGCGAACGCGGAGCGAGTCGTGGCAGCACTCGCGTCCTTTGGCGCTCCGATCGATGACCTGGGCATCTCGCGCGAAGACTTCGTCCGACCCGATGTCGTCGCTCAGCTCGGATTACCTCCATATCGGATCGACATTCTCACATCGATCAGCGGTGTGGAGTTCGACTCTGCCTGGGAGGACCGCGTGGACGGCACTGTGGCAGGAGTGGACGTGCCGGTCCTCGGCCGCGCGTCATTCCGCAAGAACAAGCGCGCGAGTGGTCGGCCAAAGGATCTCGCTGACCTGCAGGCGTTGGGCGAGGAGTAGGGTCCGGCGACCTGTCGCGAGCAGCACAGATCACGTAGACGACTTCAGTAGCGTTCGATCCGAAGCCGACGCGAGGCGGGAATTGCCTGTCACTTGACATGCAGGTAAATACCTGCCTATTTTGCACGAGCGTCCGGACATCGGCACAGGTCTTCAGCGCGCGATCCAGGTAGTGAACCCCACCTTGCAACCAGGCTCTTGGACATCGACAAGGTTTTCAAAGCACTGGCTGACCCGACCCGCAGGCGACTGCTCGACCTGCTGCATCGTGAGAATGGCCAGACGCTCACGGCACTCTGCGAGCACGTGGACATGACGCGCCAGGCCGTGACACAGCACCTGCAACAGCTCGAGTCAGCAAATCTCATCGTCATCGTGTGGCACGGTCGAGAGAAGCTCCACTACCTGAACACTGTGCCATTGCACGAGATCCACGAGCGCTGGATCGGCAAATTCGAGCGCAGCCGCCTCGGTGCGCTGCGCAATCTCAAGAGAAGACGGGAGAGTGATACCGATGACAAAACCTAGCTTCGTGTAAGTGACCTACATCGCGACGACGCCGGAGAAGGTATGGGAAGCGTTGGTCGACACGGACGTGACCCGCAACTATTGGGTTGATCCGACGTCGGTTAGTCCTGCACACGTGAACGTGTTGGATTGGACGCCTGGTTCTCGATGGGAGCACCAACGCATCGACGACGCGCGCACGGTCGACATGGTGGGCAAGGTCGTCGAGAGCATCCCTCCCCGTCGCCTGGCCTTGACATGGGCCAGGCCGAAGGACGCCGAGGACGATTCGAAGCATTTTCGTGTGACATTCGATATCGAGCCGCAGGGTGACGGGCTCATTCGATTGACGGTCACGCATGAAGACCTCGAGCGCGATCCGCAGATGCTCGCGGGCATCTCGGGCGGCTGGCCGAAGATTCTCTCGAATCTCAAGACCTTGCTCGAAACCGGTCACGCGCTCCCGCAGTCACGGTCGGCAGCCTGACGGTGCAGGAGAGAGTGAACGTGGGGTCGCGCTACGCAATCGCGACAGTGATGATCTTCCAGGAGGTTACTCGATGAACGTACGAATCACGCTAGTGCTTGGGAGCGTAGTCCTCGTCGTGGCCTCGTCGTTGGGCGAGGCCCAGTCTCAGGCACGCAACGCCCAGCGCCCGAACGTCGTGCTCATCATCACTGACGACGTTGGCTACGGCGACCTTGGCAGCTACGGCGCGCCGGACATCAGGACCCCGCACATTGACGGCCTTGCACGGGACGGTGTGCGACTGACCGACTTCTACGCGAACGGCGCCACGTGCACTCCGACTCGGGCCGGTCTCATCTCCGGCCGCTATCAACAACGCTTTGGATTGGAGGAGCCGCTTGGCGCTGGAGGTCCCGCTGACCTCGAGCGCGGGTTGTCTCCCACGGGGCGGTCGCTGCCGCAGCTACTGAAGGGCAACGGCTACGCAACGGCGCTCGTCGGAAAATGGCATCTCGGGTGGACGGCCGCGTTCAGTCCGCGCGCCCACGGGTTCGACCAATTCTTCGGGTTCAAGAACGGCTTTACCGATTTCTACCATCACACTGACGGTGATGGCCGAGCCGATCTATTCGAGAACGACAGTCCGGTGGAGGTGCCGGGCTACATGACGGACCTCATCACCGAGCGATCCGTGCGATTCATCGAGCAGAGCGCGCGGCGGCCGTTTTTCATCGACGTGGCTTTCAACGCCGCGCATTGGCCGTATCAGGTGCCGGACAAGCCATCGAAGGCGCGCAACAACGCCAGGCATGTGGGTCCCATGGACGATTCGACGAGCACTCGCGCTGACTACATCGCCATGCTCGAGCGAGCCGATCAAGGCGTCGGCAAGATCCTCAGGGCTCTCGACAGCCTTGGCTTGCGGCAGACCACGATCGTGATCTTCACCAACGACAACGGCGGCGAATGGTTGTCACGCAACGCCCCCCTCTTCCACTACAAGGGATCGGTGTGGGAAGGCGGGATCCGCGTACCCGCAATTCTCCGCTGGCCGGGACACATTCCGGCCGGGCGCGTGTCCGGCCAGGTCGGGATAACCATGGATCTGACCGCATCCATTCTCGCGGCGACCCACACGCCGGTGCCCGTTGATGCCCGCCTTGATGGAATCGACCTGTTTCCGGTGCTCGAAGGGCGCGCGCCGGCGATCGAGCGGACGCTCTTCTGGCGCGTGGTCGCCGCTCGTCCGCAACGAGCGGTGCGCTCGGGCGACTGGAAGCTGATCTTCGACGGTCCGAGGCCGCTGCTGTTCAACTTGCGCACGGATATCGGCGAGCGGAACGACGTGATTGGAGAGCACTCCGACATTGCCCGACGGCTTCGGCCGCTGCTCGCGGCATGGCAGGCGGACGTCGAGGCTGAGGCCAAGCGCGCAACGCCACGCTGACGCATTATGGCCGCTGTGCTACCCCATGACTCACCGCCTCCTGACGTTCCAGTGGCAACGCACGTCGTCCTCGTCCATCCTGAGATTCACTGGAACACGGGGAACGCGGGTCGCACGTGCCTCGCCGCCGGTGCGACGCTGCATCTCATCGAGCCGCTCGGCTTCTCACTCGATGAGCGGGAAGTGAAACGCGCTGGCCTCGACTACTGGGAGCACGTCAACGTGCGGGTGTGGCCGAGCTGGGATGTGTTCGAGCCCGAGCTGGCGACGCTGGGCGAGCCATACTTCTTCTCGACGAAGGCGACGCGCCTCTTCTGGGAGGCGCCACTCGGCGCTTCGGAGAGCGTCGTGCTCGTCTTCGGTCGTGAGACTGGTGGTCTGCCACCCGAGCTGCA
>JANLTI010000064.1:0-2824 GCA_031362845.1 Gemmatimonadaceae bacterium
TCGTTGAGCGGGCCCACGCTCGGCAGCGAGTAGATCACGGTACCGCCATCGAGCGCGATGGCCGCGGGCCCGAGGGCGCCCTTGAGCCCCGACTCCACGGGGGCGATGCCGCGATCCTGATACACCCATCTCGGCGCCTGCCAGGCATCGTCCTCGGACAGGATCCGCTCCACGGTCCGCTTGCCGCGTGGCGAGGCGATGTGCAGGGTGTCGGGCGGCGTGCCGACGCGGCGGTCGGGGCCGATGGTGATGGGCATCTCGCGCAGCAGTGCGCCGTCGCGCTCGAGATACATCACGCCGCTGTCGAGCGAGACGCTCAGGTGCAGCGTAGGATCCACCTTGGCCTGCCGCCTGAACAGTTCCACCATCACCTTCAGCCGATTTTCCTCGCGCGCGAGCAGCGCGTCGGTGCGCTTGCGCTCGACGTCGGTCATGGACGCCCGCAGGTCGGCGGTCTCGCGATGGTAGCGGCGCTGCCGCAGCAGGAGCCACGCATCGGCGGCGAGGAAAATCGTCACGGCAATCGCCATCGTGACGATCAGGCCCGGATAGCTATGCCGGAACGCGGTCCAGCCGATGCGCCGGCGGTCGGTGCGCATCCGCTCCGCGTCCTTGCGGCGACCGGGATCCCATTCGTCCGTCGGTGGTGGTGGTGGAGTGGTCATCTGCGGTGTGGAGTCGTGCTCCGCGCGGGCGACGCCCGGCATTCGGGCGACGGTCCGCGAGGCGAGGCCGTGGTCGGCGCATGCGCGGCTGAATAGATTTCCTGTTTCAAATGCTCCCTCCGGCGCGTCCGCGCGCAAGTCCCCGTCCCCGCGCACTTCGTCCATGGCAGCATCACCGCGAACCGCGCCCGTCGTGCTCCTGGTCCTCGACGGCTGGGGATATCGAGCGCAGCGCGAGGGGAATGCGATCGCCATGGCCACGGTGCCCACGTGGGATCGTCTCTGGGCGCGCGCGCCGCGCACACTGCTCCAGGCGTCCGGCGAAGCAGTCGGCCTGCCCTGCGGCCAGATCGGCAACAGCGAGGTCGGCCACCTCAACCTCGGCGCCGGCCGCGTGGTGCGGCAGGATCTCGTGCGCATCTCGCAGTCCATTGCGGACGGCAGCTTCTTCGCGAATGCCGTGCTGGTCGACGCCTGCCGCCGCGCGCGTGAGAGCGGCGGCACCCTGCACCTCGTGGGATTGATCGGCACGGGCGGGGTCCACGCCATCGACACACATCTGGTGGCGCTGCTCGATCTCGCCCAGCGCGAGCGCGTCCCGACGGTTTCCATCCAGGTGATGCTCGATGGCCGCGACACGATGCCGCGCTCCGGGCTGGGATACCTCGAGCAGTTGATCGCCGCATCCGCCGGTCGCGCGACCATCGGCAGCGTCGGCGGGCGGTACTTCGGCATGGATCGCGATCACCGCTGGGAGCGGGCGGAACGCTGGTATCGCGCCGCGGTGCTGGGTGCGTCGCCACATGCGGCGGATCCGGCGGCGTTGGTGCGCGCGGCGTACGAGCGCGGAGAGACGGACGAGTTCGTCGCGCCCACGGCAATGGCCGATGCGGCGGGGGCGGCGCTCGCCCCGATGCGCGACGGCGACGCCGTGATCTGCTTCAACTACCGGTCGGACCGCATGCGGCAGATCGTGCGCGCGCTGGCCCAGCCGGATTTCTCCGGCTTCGACACGTCACGGCGTCCCGCAGTGACGGTGGCGACGATGACGCTGTACGACCAGGCCTTCACCGAATGGGGCGTGCAGGTGGCATTCGCTCCGCAGTCCATGGCGCGCATCGTCGGCGAGGTGATCTCGGCGGCCGGCCTGACGAACCTGCGCACGGCGGAAACCGAGAAGTACGCGCATGTGACATACTTCTTCAACGGAGGCATCGAGGCGCCATTTCCCGGCGAGGAGCGGCGGCTCGTGCCCAGCCAGAAGGTGGCGACGTACGACCTGGCGCCGGAGATGAGTGCGCCGGGCATTACCGACGTGCTGTGCGCCGCGATCGGCGCGCGCGAGCACGACTTCGTGCTCTGCAACTACGCCAACGCCGACATGGTGGGGCACACCGGCTCCATTCCGGCCACATTGAAGGCGGTGGAAGTGGTGGATGCCTGCCTCGCGCGCGTGATCGACGCGGCGACCAGGGCAGGCGCACGACTGCTCGTCACCGCCGATCATGGCAACTGCGAAATGATGATCGACCCCGAGACGGGCGGGCCCCACACGGCGCACACCACCAACCCGGTGCCTTTCCTCGTGGTGGACGACAGCGCGTCGCACACCCTTCGCCCGGACGGCGCGCTCTGTGACGTCGGACCCACCATCCTCGGCCTGCTCGGCATCGAGCAGCCGGCAGAGATGACGGGACGCGACCTGCGTCGCGCCTGATGCCGGCCGTGCCAACTCGTTCCTGCGTTCAGCCCATGATCATCCCTGCAGTGTCTGCATTTTTCCGGAGTTCACGCGTGAAGGCATTTCTGTTCGGCGTCGTGGCGGTGCTCGCCGCGGGTCCCGCGGCCGCCCAGGTCGGACACAATCCCACGAGCAGCCCATATCGCGACCTGGAGTACAAGCAGGAGTTCACGGCGCTCGCCGGCTACGTGCGCGCGCGCCACGATCCGGCTGGCGTGGCACCGGGCAGCGCGGCGTTGGGTGGTGTGCGGTACGAGCTCACCCTTACCGGGCCGCTCGCCCTGAGCGCCGACTTCATCCGCACGTTCGCCAATCGCACGGTGCTCGATCCCGCCAAGCCGCTCGCCACGCGGAGCGTGGGAACGGAGTCGTCGCCGGTGTACGCCGCCGATCTCGCGCTCGCGCTCAACCTCACGGG
>JANLTI010000065.1:0-12605 GCA_031362845.1 Gemmatimonadaceae bacterium
GCAAGGAGCCGCCCGCGCGGCGCGACTGGAACGAGGCACACGGTGGCTCGCCCGTCACCTGCAGCGGTACGTCGGCCCACACGGGACTAGCTGCGTGTGGTTGCAACCAAGTCGGCAAACCCGAACGCGTTGATGATGATATGCGCGACGACGATTGGCCAGAAACGCCCCGTGCGCACGTAGTAATACGTGAACACTATCGCCACAGGGAGGACGCTGATGACCGCGTGCGGACCCTGATTGTAGTGAACCAGAACTCGCAGCGCGATGCTCGCCAATGCGGCGGCCCACAGGCCCAGCGACTGACGAAGGGTAGACACTCCGTAGCCAAGCCAGAGGCCCTCTTCGAACAGTGGGTTAATGGCGAGGGCAGCGAGCGCTGCCCACCACGAGAGTACTCCTTCGATCGGACTCGCCCGAGCCGCCCCAACGAAGTCAGGAGCCACCAGGGAAAGGGCCCAGCTTGCGCCTCGGCCGATGGCGAAAGTTGCGACCCAGAGTGCGGCACCAAGCGCGACGTCTCGAGCCCGCGGCCGCCCAAGCTCGTCTGCGGCGAACCATCCCCTGCGCGCGAGCCACAGCACGAGTACCGCGGCAATGACAACTTCGCCGGCAAGCGTCGTCAGAAGCCGCGCATCGGTGAAGGCAGCGCGATCGACTGGCGCTCCACGCATCAACGACCGTAGTCCTCCGCTGAGGAAGAACAGGACGGGTAAGCCCAGCACGACCGAAGCCTCAGCCAATGTGGCCGTCGACCGTGGGTGCTCAGTATTCGCGCGCCGGCGTGGCGGGACAGCGCTGCCCATCGAGAGTAGTGGAATGAGTCCGGTCGAATACCCGAGGTCAGCTGCGAGCTCACCTACAATGCACGCGCAGCGCGCGATCCAGAAGTCCGTTGGAGGCGCCTCGTTTGGCACGCGGATGGACGGCGGCCAGAATCGATCGCTCGACGACTACACCACGTCCGTCCGTGCAGCGAGAGGAATTGGTTGCGTTCGCGCCGCTACTCGGTACTGGCTCGGCGTCACGCCAAGTTGCGCCTTGAACGCGCGATTGAAGCTTGCCTTCGAGTTGAACCCCGCGTCGAACGCCACCACCATGAGATCGCGCGCATCGGAGGCGTCGTGCAGCGCGGCCACCACGGCGTCGATGCGCATCCGGTTCACGAACGCGTGGAAGGTCTGGCCGCGTCCCTCGTTCAGCACGCGCGACACGGTGCGCGGCGACGTGTTCAGCCGCGCGGCGAGCGACGGGAGGGACAGCGTATCGTCGCGCCACCAGCCGGCGGCCCATGTGCGCGCTGCCCAACGTTCTGCCAATCCCTCGTACGCGGAGTCGGCGGGCACGGATTCCCGCGGGTCAACAGAGACCGGATCGGCAAGCGCTTCCGGCGAGATGACCGTTCCGAAGGCTGTGAGACTATCGGCGTCGACGACGGGCACTGGATAGACGATGTCGCCAAAGCGCCATCCCAGCCCCCCGAGAAAGTAGGCAAGCACCGCAAAGACGATCATCTGCGGAAAGCGCTGGAAGTAGTCCAGCGGAGTGATGATCCAGCTGACGAGCGCGAAGGCGACGCCGATCAGCAGCGTCGCCGCAACGCCGGCGAGCAGATGATGGAGCCAGTCGAGCCGCCACATCTCGGTATTGCTGAACTGTGCGTGTAGCCAACTTTGGTAGGCAGCGAGTCGCCGCCACGACGCCACGAGGTACGCGCCGAGCGACACGAGGCCGATCAGCAGGCCGGCCGGCTCGATGATCTGGAGGTTGGTCCCGCTGTACCAGCTCCACTTCAGGCGCAGAGGCAGGGAGAAGCAGATCAGCGCGTACGCGAGCTGGATGATCGGCGCCACCGCATGCCGGCGCCAGTGCCGTGGCGCCGCGCCTGTCGTGAGCGCGACGACATACGCCCAGATGAGCGGCCCGAACGCGAACGAGAGATCGAACGGCGCGAAGGTGAGCCACGGGTGCAGGTCGTAGCCGCCGGCGTAGCCGAGGACGTACGGCATGAGTCGCAGTGCCACCAGCGCCACAAGCGTGCCGAGCAGCCGATTTGCCAGCACGTTCGCGCGCCGTCGCCAGAGCAGCGCCGCCAGGACGCATCCGTTGATCGCCCCGACGAGCAGGATGAGGCTGTAGCTACCGAAGCGCATGAAATCAGGGGGTAGAACCGCCGCTCACGTCTCATCGAACGCCAAAATGCGCACGTGGCGTTCCCTGCAGCGCGGCGGCCGGATTGGGGAATGTATGGTTGGCGGCAGTCCACTCACCATCCTCCCGCCTTCATATGTCTCGCGCATTTCGCACGCTCGCTGTCGCCGTCCTGTTGCTACCGGTTCGCATGCTCGCCGCGCAGCGCGCGCCAGGTCTCCCATCCGGTGTCCCGTCGCTGGTGGCTGCCGGCCTGGACCGGATGTTCGCCTCTGTGGACTCCGCCACCACGCCCGGGTGTGTGGTCGGCGCGCGACGCAGTGGACAGACCATCATGAGAAGCTACGGACTCGCAGACCTGGAGCACCGCATACCGAACGACAGCCTCACCATCTTCGAGGCGGGGTCCGTGTCGAAGCAGTTCACGGCCGCGGCAGTACTGTTGCTTGCGCAGCAAGGACGCATCTCGCTCGACGACGACGTGCGACGTTGGATTCCCGAGCTTGCTCCCGGGCTCCCGCGGTTCACGATACGCGAGCTGCTGACGCACCAGGCTGGCCTGCGAGACTGGGGCGACGTCATCGCACTTTCGGGATGGCCACGTGGCACCCGGGAATACACGATGCGGGACATGATCCCGCTCATCGTTCGGCAAAGTTCCCTCAATTTTCCCGCAGGCACCGAGTACTCCTACAGCAACTCCAACTACCTCCTGGCGGCGGAGATCGTTTCGCGCGCGAGCGGCGAGTCGTTTGCGTCATTTTCGCATCGCGCCCTCTTCGCACCACTCGGAATGGTCGACACACGGTGGCGGGATGACTACCGCAGCGTGGTGCCGCGACGCGCGTCGGCCTGGACTCCTGATGAACAGGGGCACTGGCAACGCGACATGCCGTTCGAGGATCTCGTGGGACCCGGCGGCTTGCTCACCACGGTTCCCGACCTGCTGCGCTGGAACGCCCACCTCGATGCGGCTGACGCTCGTGCAACAGCGTTTGCGCGCGAGATGGAGCGTGCCGGTGTGCTGCGATCGAACCGGCGCACCGCGTATGCGCTCGGGCTGGAGCTCGACTCGCTCGGCGGCGAACGCACGGTCTCCCACGCCGGCGCCACCGCGGGTTACCGCGCGTTCGCCGGGAGGGTTCCAGCGCGAACCGCTGACGTCGCCGTGCTGTGCAACGCGGGTTCACTGAATACCGAGTCGATGGGTGCCGAGTTGTTGTCTCTCGTGGCCGACCTACCCTCGCCACCTGTCGAGGCCAAGCCCGACCTTGGTCCGACGGCGACTGCCATCTCGCGCACACGCCTCGCCGGCATGTACCGCAGCCGACGCACTCGGCAGCCGGTGCAAATACGGGCGTTCAGCGAGGGCGTGAGCGTGAACACGTGGGTGGGATACCGTGCACGCGGCGACGGCTTCGTCAGCACCGATGGACGGCGCACGATTGCATTCGAGGGACCGGCGACGTCACAAGCGGCGCGCTATCGTGTCACGACCGTCGACGGCGACACGGTAGTCTACGATCGCGTCGAGCCGTGGTCGCCGACGCGCGCACAACGTGAGGCATTCGTGGGTCGCTACGAGAGTGCTGATGCCGAGGCATCGTGGCGCCTGTTCGTGGGCAATGATTCGCTGCGCGTGGAGGTGCGGCGCGGCGTGAGCTTCCCATTGGTCGCGCGCTATCGCGATGCGTATTCCGCGAACGACCAGGGATGGCTCATCACGTTCCGTCGCGATGCTCGCGGTCGAGTGAGTGCGTTGGACGTGGGTTCGTCCCGACTACGAACGATGCCGTTCGTGCGGCGCTGACCCGGCAGCTTGCACCAGCGTTGCCCGCGTGGGGCAAGCCACATCGGCACTCCGTTGCTGCCGGGATCAAGCTACCAGAACCCGTCGTCGTCACGCTCACGCACCGCTCGGACACGGGACTCTGCGATCCTGCGAATCAGCGACTCTGGCAGGGGCTTGTTGTAGGGAATCTGAAGGGCGACCTGCGTCGTCTTGTGCTTTTCCAGTTCCTTGCGAAATGGCTCCAGCCCCGCGGGCGTTGACACGAAGTTGAGGTGGGCCTTGTGCGCGGAGAATGCGAACAGGAATCGGGGCTCCACGAAGAAGGGAGTGCCCCACTTGATCACCTCCTCAGCGTCTGGCGCGACACTCTTGAGGATCGCGCGCAGCCGTCGCAGAAGCGGCTGCCCGTCGCGTGGGGCAGACCGGATATACTCGGCGATCGTCGTCGGACGCCTACCTGCCATGTCGCTGGTCCTCCCTAAGCGTCATTCCTGCTTCCCGATCATGAGAATCGTGAACGAACCCGGCACTACCGGTGCTTGACCGCTGCGGCCACCAGCCGGCGCTGGCGCCGCCATCCCGCGCTCCACGCTCATGACGTAGATGTGTCCCGTCGTCAGGTCCAGGGACAGGGTGCGCGCGCCGCTCATGGTCTGGAGAGTCTGTGTGATCTCGAAGGTTGCCGGGCTCGCTTCCTTCACCACGGTCAGCGTTCCGTTGCTGTGCGCACTGAACGCTTCCATGGTTTTCGGATTGAACGCCGCGCCGTCGGATGCGCCAGCCAGCGGCAACTTCGTGATGATGTGTCCGTCCGTCGCGCTCAAGATCACCATCACGGGCTGCGGCGGCTGACCTGGCGTTCTCCCGAGCGCGCACGCCGCGAAGAGGATGCTGTTCCTGACATCGAGCGCGAGCCCGTTGCAGCGGCCAATATCACCCAGGGGATAGTGTCTGATCGTTGTCATCGATTTCTGATCGACGACGGCGACGCTCCCCGCGGAATCCTGAAGGACCGCGTAGAGCGTCCCGTTTCCATCGGAAATCGTTTGCTCGGGGACGCCACCGAGGCCGATTCTGCCGAGCACGCGCCCGTCGTGTGAGTCGAGTACGATGAGGTCCTTCGTCGGATGACTGCCGATGTACACACGGTCGTCCCACGGATCGAAGTAGATGCCATCAGCGCTGAACCTCGCGTTCGTCGTCGGATCGTTCGCGTTCGGGTCGATGCGCTTGATCATGCGCATCGACCTCGTATCGAACATCGTCAAGTCCGGATGACTGCTCGCGAAGCCGTGGCTGGACTTCGCGTCCACGACGGCACCGTTACCGCCGCCGTTGGGAATTTCGCCGAGGGGCTCGAGTGTTTTCAGATCGAAGACGGTGACACGACCCGGTACCGCCTCTCGGGCCGGCGTGGTATCCGTGGCGGGGACGCCGCGCACCGCATTCCGTGTGATGTAGAGGCGACCGTCGAGCGGGTTCGCGTAGATGTAGTCGGTGCTACCCTCGCCACCGACACGGGCGCGCATTAGGACCTTGTATGGACCGTCATGGGTCGGTTGCTGGGCGACACCGGTGGAGGTCGCGGCCGCGATGGCGACACCAGCCATCACCAGGCAGAGCGTGCGAAGCGTGCGCATGGATTGGACCTCGAAGTAGGCGTATGCCGATGGGCGGCACGGTTGCCCTGATATACCGATGCCGCCGATGTCGCGCGTAGTGATCAACTGATGAGGATCGTTCATGGGTCGTACTCCGACTCACTCGAGGAGGCTTCACGCGCGAGCGCGGGGCACGTCGTCACGATAGTGCCTTCTCGACGCCCATCGGCCAACGGGTGCCACGCCTGGACCAGAGCAGGAACGCCAGGCACCCCAGGGCGAGGACGCCCACGCCGAACAGAATCACGCGGAGCTGCGTGGTGACGAACACGAAGATCCATCCCAGCAGCGCCACCAGCGCGGGAAGCGGATAGAGCCACATGCGATACGGTCGTGGCATGTGCGGCGCTTCCCGGCGCAGCAGCATCAAGGCGAAGATCTGTCCCATGAACTGTACCAGGATACGGGTGACGATGAGCGCGTCAATGACCGTGCCGAGCGAGAAGAAGCCTGCCACGATCGAGATCGCCCCCAACACCAGCAGCGAGACGTACGGGAAGTCTTTCGTCGGGTGCAGTCGCCCGAAGGCGCGAAAGAAGTAGCCGCGCTCCGCTGCGGCAAAGGGGACTCGCGAATACCCGAGCAGGAGTGCGAACACGGACCCGAATGCGGTCCACAGCACAAGCAGCGTGAAGATCATCGCCACCCGTTCGCCGTAGATCTTCTGCATGAAAATCGAGACGATGAAGTTCGCTTCCGGGTGCGTGGCCGCCGGCACGAACTCCCGCCATGGGATCACTCCGATGATCGAAAGGTTGATGCCCAGGTAGATGAATGCCACGGCGACGGTGCTGATCAGGATCGACCGGGGGATGACGCGCCCCGGATTCCGCACCTCGTCACCGATGTAGCAGACGTCGTAATAGCCCAGGTAGTCGTAGATGCCGATGCGCGCCGCCGCACCCAGCCCGAGAAAGAAGCCCAGCGAGAAATTGAAGGCGCCGGGCGGGAAGTCGAAGGCGATGCGCGGATCGAAGTGCATGGCGCCCGTGACAATCACGGCGAGAACCGTGACCAGCGTGCCGAGCCACAGGGACACGGTAATGCTGGCGATCGAAGAGATGCGCCGATAAAGCAATACGACGTTGAACGCGCCCACCGCCACGATGAGCGCGATCGATTCGGCGCGCGTCAGGCCCTTCCAGATGTAGCCGGCGTACGCGGCAAAGCCGATGTACCCGGAGGCGATCTCCAGCGGGCCACTGAGCACGAACTGCCAGACGAACAGGAACGCCATGAGCGGACCAAATCGTGTGCGACCGAACGCCTCGCGCAGGTAGTGGAACGATCCCCCCGATCCGGGCATCGCCGCTCCCAGCTCGCTCCACACCATGCCGTCGCAGATCACGATCACGAGCGCCACGAGCCACCCCAGCATGGCCTGCGGTCCTCCCAGCGCCGACATGAGCAGCGGGATCGTGATGAACGGTCCCGCGCCCATCATGTTGGTCATGTTCAGCGCCGTCGCGGGCAGGAGGCCGAAGCGGCGGACGAGGCGAGGCTGCGCCAACGGGGGCTCGGTGCCGCCAGTGGGGATGGTCGGCACGCTCATGTGGCACGCGTCGCGTCGCGCAACGCATACTTCCGCCCGTCATGTGCCCGTGTGCTTCCACGATGCACGCGTCGACGACGCGACCTCAACCGCGGCGCGCCGCCTCGATTGCCGCGACATCGATCTTTCTCATCGTCATCATCGCATCGAACGCGCGCTTGGCGGCAGCGGGATCAGGATCGATGATCGCGTCCCTGAGGGCGATCGGCGTGATCTGCCAGGATACTCCCCATTTATCCTTGCACCAGCCGCACTCGCTTTCCTGGCCGCCGTTGCCGACGATGGCGTTCCAGTAGCGATCCGTCTCGGCTTGGTCGACAGTTGCAACCTGAAACGAGAACGCTTCGTCGTGCTGGAACGCGGGTCCGCCGTTGAGCCCGAGGCACGCCACACCCATCACGGTAAACTCGACGGTCAACACATCCCCCTTCTTCCCCGACGGAAAGTCTCCCGGTGCACGGTGCACCGCGGCAACGGACGAATCGGGAAAGATCGTGGCGTAAAACCGCGCCGCCTCCTCGGCATCGCGATCGTACCACAGGCAAATCGTGTTCTTTGCAGGCGTCACCATGTCACGTCTCCATCGAGATGAGCCTGCCGAGCCCGGAGCAAACGATGTGCTCGCACTCGAACGGCATTGGCTCGGCCGTCACTTCAGCGACATCGGTCGACAAGCGTTGGGCCGTTCCGGCGCGAATACGATAAGGCCTGTCACGAACACTGACCATCGCGAACGCTCCCGGCAAGGAAGGGTCGCGTCGCAGATTCGTGTCGAGTAAGACACTCCAGCTCATTGGCCGGCGGGCGGTTCCCAAAGTTCTACCTTGTTTCCCTCTGGGTCGATGACCCAGCCAAACTTGCCGTACTCGGACTCGTCGATCTTCTCGAGAACAGTGCACCCTTCGTCGCGCAAGGCGTTGACCAGGGAGTGAAGATCATGCACCCGGTAATTGACCATGAACGGTGCAGTGCTGGGCGCAAACTGCGTGCTTTGCGCCGCATTGATGGACCACGCGGTAGTTCCGGCAACTGGCGTACCTTCACCATCGGTCCAGTCGAACGCCGCGCCACCCCATTCCTGAACATCGATTCCGAGGTGCCGCTTGTACCACGCCTGCAGCGCCGGAGCGTCGTTCGCCTTGAAGAAGATGCCCCCGATGCCAGTGACTCGCTTCATGTGCACCTCCGATGTCGGGTGGTGGTCGCGGTAGCGTGTGAATTCTGGGGCCTCGCCTCCACGTTCAGCCGCGAACGAACCAGGTACGACCTAAAAACGCTCCTGCTGTTCATGAACGGCGGCAAAGGGAAGCGGTGTGCCGCACGACCATCCCTGCGTGTTCACGTTCGATGCAGACAGATCATGCGACAGCTGCGCTCCATCGTCGACAACGATGGGAAGGAACCACTCGATCCTCTCGTCGGCCAGTAGCGCCGAGAACAGGAGATAATTGCCAGGCCGAACCCTCGCGAACAGGTACTGTCCGTCGACCCCTGCGGTCGCGTGCTGCGTGGCGAACGACGCGAAGAGCGCTCGATACTCCCTTCGGTAGCGGGGTACCTGCTTCTCGAAGGCGGAAACGTACGCGCGCTCCACCGCCGCCCGCGCCACATCGCCGCGCGCCGCGCTCAGCTTCGCCTCGAACGCCGCCTCGTCGATGCGCTCGGCTTTGTCCCGATTAGCGCACCACCGCGCGAATGCATCCTTGAGCGGCGCGGGGTTCGGCAACAGATGCACGACGACCGCGGCTCTGGATCCCCGAGTCTGCGGTCCGAGCTCGATCGCAACGCGGCCGGACAGTCGCGCCGGCGCCCCAATCCGGCTCACGGGAGCCGGGAGCGTCGTACACTCCGTCCCCTCTCGATCTGACCGCATCTCGCAGACGACGGGCGCCAGTCGACCGCGCAACCGGAGATCGTAGCGCATCCCGTGCACGTCCACGCGCTCGATCACCGCGGCATCGCGCCATCGCGATTCCAGGAATTGCCGGGCGAGCGCCGACTGCCGCGTGCTGTCTGCGTCGCCGTCGCCGTTGGCGGCGCCCATGTTCGTGATCATGAAGCCGTCGAGCGCGCGAACGAGCACGGCCTTCTGCATCGCGGGAGTCACCGCGATTCGCGGCCGCATGTCGGGTGCGACTCGCGCGGCAAAGTCGCCGGCGATCTTCAGCCGCACATAAGGAAAGACCACCTGACCGGGTATGCCGTCGGCATATCGGTCGCTTGGCATGTCCAGATGCCCAGCGACGACCGGCTGGCCGCTCTCCATCGAGACGGAGGTGATGACTACCTGAGACGTCTGCGGGAAGTAAGTCCGCTCCCGAGTCCCTTCGCGCGCGTACACGTCGCCGCGCATGGTCCGGCGCGAGCCGTGCGACGCCCCCGACGACGGATTCATCATCCCGTATCGTCCAGGGGCGGGCGCGAGAGTATCCACCGCCCGAAGCACGATCGTCACCGGCGACGGCGCCGGGATCGTCAGTCGTATCGTGAACTTGCGCCGGAGGTCGAGCGAGTCGAACTCCATCGCCCATGTCGCCACGCCGTCGACGAACGAGCGAACGCGGCTCGCGGTTGCGGGTTCCTCTCGCGTGTCGAGGCTGTCGCGACCGACGAAGGTGCCGGGCGCCACCGCCTGGCCCGCAGCACTTTGGGCGCGCGCGACGGGCGGACACATCCCCGCCACACTGCAGACCAGCAACACGGTGGCGCGACAGGAGAACATAAAAAGGATCGAGTTATCGAGAAGGGCAAGCGTATCGTGCAGCAGACACTGAGGGCGCTAGCGTGGCAGTGCCGAATTGTACCACCACACCGCGCGGGACAGAGATCGCTGGGCCTGCACCGCGAATGGTACTGACGCCAAGGTAAGCCCTGCGCCCGCAATCGCGGTGATCACCTCAGCATCACCAAATTGCTCGCGCTTGAAGTTGTCGGTACGAACGACAACGACGGCGTACGCGACTGCCCCAATCAATCCGAGAGTTGAAGAACGACGAGTGGCTCGTACGTATTGCCGTCCGTATGCTGCGGCAGAGTCAGGACCAGAGAGTAACGACTCTACGCCTCCGCCAAAACTACCCAACCGCCCAACGCGCTCACCCTGCGTGCCGCGCACGACGTGCATGCCGAACCACGCGGTTTCGATGCGGAGTGCGCACGTGGCGTACGTACATCCCACCGGCGTGCCCAGCGCGCTCGGGGCCTGCCCCCACGATCGTTGCCCGCTGAGAAGCAAGGCAAGGACAGCTACCGTTGTCACGATGTCACGACGTATCATCATTCTCCGAGCGCGAGCTGCGCGTGTAGGACACTTACCTGTGAAAGATGGTGAAGGCGAGCCGGTGCGGAGCGCACGCGACGAGGTACCGCACCAGTGTTGCCCATGGCCCTGGACCAAGCCGTTTCCGATGTTCATCGACCGTCCAGCGCACGCTCCGAGGGGAACCGTCGCTGCGCCCGCGCTTGCGCCTTTCGGCGCTCCACGTCACGATCGCGCCGCGGTGCCGAGCTCTCGAGCGCGTGAAGCAGTTGTCGCGCAGCGGCCGTGACCTCGTTGACGGCGTGATCGAACGCTGCCTCGTTCGCGCGCGAGGGCCGCGTCGTTCCGCTCAGCTTCCGAACGAATTGCAGCGCCGAGGCCCGCACTTCGTCCTCGGTTGCCGGCGGCTCGAAGTTGGCGAGCGTCTTGATGTTGCGACACATCTTTCCTCCCGGCGCAAGATTCGGTGGATTCGGACGGTGGAGTATCTCGGCTGCTGCCGGGTGCGCCTGCGCGCTGCTAGACAAAGCCTTCCGCTTCGAGCACGACTTCTGTCGAGGTTACTCGGTGGCGCATTCCAGAACACATAGCGATGCGTGAGCAGGATTTATGCGAGGCGGCGGCGGCTGCCGCTCGCGTGCTCTTAACGGTATAAGCCGTCAAGGAGTCCACGAATGCAATGAGGCTCCACGCGGTCAGTCGAGTGGCTTGGCTCGGGCATCACCTCTGAGTACGATGCCGGCAAGCGAAAGTCGAGGGTCTCGCGACCGCCTCGAGCTCAACCGCTTGCGAGCGCCCGTGCCCGCTCGGGAAGTTCAGCGGTACCATCCAGCTTCGACCGTGGTGAGCACGCGAGGGACCTCCGTGCGCAACGCTGATAGCATCGCCAGCACCATGCTTATCCTGCTGCGGTCACGTGCCGAAACGCCCCATCGAATGCGTGTGCTGTCATCAACGCGCAAACGGATCCGGGTAGTGAGCGCCTCTACTTTCGAAGGATCTTGTCCATGGGCCGGCCCTTCGCCAGTTCATCCACCAACTTGTCCATGTACCGGATGTTTCGCATCAGCGGATCCTGAATTTCCTCGATTCGAACGCCGCAGATGGAACCTGTGATCTTGCTGGCATTTGGATGCAGCGCCGGCGCTTCGCTGAAGAAGGTCTCGAAGTCCTTCAGCTTCTCGATCTGCTCCGTGAGCGCTTCCGGACTGTAGCCCGTCAGCCAGCGGATGACCGCGTCCACTTCCTGCCGAGTGCGCCCCTTCCGTTCGGCTTTCCGGACGTAGAGGGGATAGACGATGGCGAAGGACATGGTGAAGATCCGGTGCTTCTTCATGAGTTCCTCGGGGGAACGGCGGTCGAGACCGAAGGAAGTCGTGCACCAAGGCGGTGAAGTATCGTGACTTCCCCGCGATGAATGTGTAGGAGCATACGCCGTAGTCATCGACGAGATCAAGCTGTGGAACATTGCTGCCGCATCGTCGCTTCATCCACTACATGCTCTCTGTTCACGCACTGAAATTCGCCGGCCCCCGTCACGTTCTCCAATGATTTCACGCCGCACCCTGCGCCGACGTGCCGCGGTGACAATTCTCGTCGCCGCCTTCGTCTCGTTCCTCCTCTCCGTCACACTCTGGTTCACAGGGAGCCGCGAGCAGGGACTCTTCGTCGGGCTGTGGGTACCGTCCATCCTCTCGTTCGGATGTGTCGCGCTCCTGATCAGCGATGATCGAGTTGAGTAACCTCGCCCTGTTCGTCGTCGGACTGGCGGTCACCATTCCAGCGGCCACTGTCGTGATCGCGCTCGTGTTCGCCGCCGGCATCGACGAGCGAGCGGAGAAGAAGCGCCGGATAGAGGAGGGTCACTCGGTCGCAGGCTTGTCGCGCAGCGCATCGTCCAACGCCCTGCCCGGCCGAACCTCCAGTCGGTGAGCGCGCACGGGACACCGCGGCCTGCGACGCGGCGCCAGGCAACGCGCCTCACATCGTCGGACACCGCGCCGGCGCACACCGTGCGCCTCGTGCTCGGCGATCAGCTGAACCCGGATCATTCGTGGTTTCGTTCCGCGGACGGCGGAGTGGTGTACGTGCTGCTCGAGCTGCGGCAGGAGACCGACTACGTGCAGCACCACGTGCAGAAGGTGCTCGCGATCCTGGCCGCGATGGCGCGATTCGCCGCGGCGTTGCGCG
>JANLTI010000067.1:0-38137 GCA_031362845.1 Gemmatimonadaceae bacterium
GTCGCTGACGGGCACACGCGGTATCGCCCGGACCCGGATCCTGTTCACGCGCGGCGGGCGACTCTGGCTCGTCGACAGCGATGGTCATGGGGAGTCGCCGCTGGCGGGCGCGGTCACGCCAGGTTCGGCGGCCTGGCATCCCAACGGACGGAGCATCGCGTACTCCACGTACGTGCCCTCGCAGATCGTCGTGCAGGAGATTGGCGGTCGCGGGCGGACGGTCGCGAGCGGCGGCGGCGTCTTCATTTCGCCGGTCTTCACGCCCGATGGCGCGAGCGTGGTGTACGCGCATGGCGAGGATGATGGCGTCGACCTCTACAGCGTGCCGGCGAGCGGAGGCGCGGCGCGGCGGCTGTCGGTGGGGCGGGGCAGCGACAATGTGTCGCCCTCGTTCAGCCCTGATGGTCGTCGCATCGCCTTCATGTCCGGGCGAGCGGGGCACCCGGAGATCTATACCATGGATGCCGACGGCACCAACGTCGATCTCCTCACGCCGCTGGACGTGGGCGAGAGTGCGTATCGCGCCAGTCCGGACTGGTCGTCCGACGGACGGCTGGTGGCGTTTCAGTCGCGCATCGGCGGTCAGTTCCAGCTCCTCACCGTCAGCCTGCGAGACCGCGCACTGAAGCAACTCACGAGCGACGGCAGCAACGACGACCCATCGTGGGCGCCGGATGCTCGCCACCTCGTGTTCGTGTCCAATCGTTCCGGGACGCGTCAACTCTGGGTCATCGATGCCGAGAGCGGTCGTGCCCGACAGCTCACGCGCGGCGCATCGGTTCGCCTCCCGTCGTGGTCACCACGACTCGGCGGGTCATGAATCTCATCTCGCGTGTTCACGCGATGCTCGTTCCCAACCGGAGACGTACATGAACTCTCGTTCCCTCGTCCTCACACTGCTCGCCTGTTCCTCGCTCGCGGCGCTGGAAGGATGCCGGCGGAAGGTGGCGCCGGCGGCGACGCCGGTCTCGGCGGGCGATGACGCCGCGGCGGCGCAGCGACGCGCTGATGCGCTGGCGGCCGAAGCCGCGCAACGCCGTGCCGACTCGCTCGCGGCGGCGAACGCCGCGGCTTCGCGGGATGCCATGGCCGACCGGCAGGCCCAGCTCGATATGGCCAACGTGCTCGCGCAGCGCGTCTACTTCGACTTCGATCGCGACCAACTCCGCGACGACGGCGCCGCGGTGCTCGACGCCAAGTCCGCCGTGCTCCAGGCGAATCCATCCATCACGCTCGTCGTCACCGGGCACACGGACGAGCGGGGCACGGCCGAGTACAACCTGGCGCTCGGCCAGCGCCGCGCGGCGACGGTGAAGCGGTATCTCAGTGGCAAGGGCGTCGCGGAGAGTCGCGTGTCGACGCAGAGCCTCGGTGATTCGCAGCCGGCGTCGTCCGGCAGCGACGAGACCGCGTACCAGCAGAACCGTCGCGCGGAGTTCGCCGTGCGAGGGGCGAGCGGCGTCCTCGTGCGTCCGCGCGACTGATGCGCCGCCTCGTCATCCTGCCTGCGGTCGTCCTGTCGCTGAGTGGCTGCATCGCGTCCAAGCGTGACGTCTTCCTGCTGCAGACGCAGCTCAGCACCATGCAGTCGGCGTCGGCCCGTGCCGATACTGCGCGGAGCGCTCAGGTCACCGCCGTGTTGAACCAGATCGTGCAGTCGAACGACTCGGTCCGTGCGTTGAGCGCGCGGCTCGCCAAGCTGCAATCCACCGTGGCGACGGACCACTACGAGATGGCCCGGCAGATCCTGCAGATCCAGGAGCTGAGCGGGCAGAGTCAACGGCGGCTCCAGGAGTTGCGCGCGTCGCTGGAGGAGCGGAGCCAGATGGCGGCCGCTCCGCCCACTCCGGTTGCCGGTGACACGACGCGCGTGGTGCCGGCGGGTCCCGGTCCGGCGCAGCTCTTCCAGAGCTCGCTCGACCAGTTGCGGCGCGGCAGTGCGACGGTGGCGCGAAGCGGATTCGAGGAGCTCCTGCGGACCTATCCGCGCTCGGAGGACGCCCCCGAAGCCATGATCTACATTGCAGAGACGTACGCCGCTGAACGGAACCAGGTGGCGGCCGACTCGGTATACGGGCTCGTTGTGCAGCGCTATCCTTCGTCGCCCAAGGCCGCGACGGCGCTTTACAAGCACGCGATCTCGATCCGGGCGGCGGGACGCACGGCACAGGCGCGCGCGGCGTTCGAGCGGATCGTCAGGGACTATCCGCGGTCGGACGAGGCGACGCTGGCACGCGAGCAGTTGAAAACGTTCTGAGCACACCTGAATAACCTTCGACCGGCAGGGCGGGTGACGTAATGGGCAGTACGGGGGAGATGCCGTTTCTCGATCATCTCGAGGAGCTGCGGTGGCGGATCATCTGGTCCCTGGGCGCGCTCCTCGTGGGCGTCGCGATTGCGTTCGCCCTCGTCTATCGGTTCGACCTGCTCACCTGGATGCAGGGTCCGATCCTGCCCTTCCTGCACGGACGGAAGCTGGTGTACACGGCGCCGGGCGAGGGATTCTCGATCCTGCTGCAGACGTCGATCATGGTCGGCATCGTGCTCGCGCTGCCGGTCCTGATCTGGCAGGTGTATGCCTTTCTCTCGCCGGCGCTGCATCGCCACGAGAAGCGCATCGCCATCCCGGTGATCCTGGGGGTCGTGGGGCTGTTCATCGGTGGGGCGGCACTGGCGTGGTACTACGTGCTCCCGCTCACGCTGAAGTTCCTGTTCAATCTCGGCGACAAGGCGTTCGACCAGATGATCACCGTGTCGGCGTACTTCGGCTTCGTGACGAGCATGGTGCTCGCCATGGGCGCGGTCTTCGAGTTGCCTATCGCCGTCCTGCTGCTCTCGCTGTTCGGGCTGGTGACGCCGAAGTTTCTCGCGAAGTACCGCCGCCATGCGCTCCTCGGCTCGTACGTCGTCGCGGCGATCATCACGCCGGGCGACCTGTTCATCACATCGGTCGCGCTGATGGTGCCGCTGTACCTGTTGTATGAGGTGAGCATCCTCCTGTCGCTCATCGTGTTCCGCAAGAAGGCGGCGGCAGCGGCGGCCGAGAGCGCCGCCTCGCACGAGGTGCCGGCGTGAACTGGCGGCGCCTGATGCCGCGGGCGGCGATCGTGCTGGTGGCGATCGCGCTCGTGGCGCAGGCGCCTGTGGCGGATGCGCAGGTGAATCGACCCACACAAGCTCCACGATCCGTTCCCCGGGCGCGGGCCGACACGCTTCGGCCACGGGGAGATTCGATTGCAGTTCGCGACACGATCGCGAAGGCCAACTTCGCGCCCCCCGATTCAGTGATGCTCCGGCTGCTCAACACGCCGGGCTACAGCGTGACGCAGTATCAGGGCGAGTCGATCTCGTTCGACGCGGTGACGAGGGCCATCCAGCTCACCACGAAGGCCATCGTCCAGCGCGATTCGCAGCTCGTCAAATCGGATACGATCAGCTACAGCGGCACGGGAAGCGCCGTGCGCGTGGGTACCGATTCCACTGGCCGGAGCGTCTTCGTCTCGCCGGGGCAGGCGCCCATCGTGAGCCGAGGACCGGGGACGTACGACATCGCGAGCCGGCGCGCGAGTGTCAGCGACATCCGCACCTCGATTCCGCAGAGTGGCGAGATTTTGCAGATCACCGGCGAACGCGTCGTCGTCGTGGCAGGACGCGATTCGCTGAAGAGCGCCAACGACGCGACATACTACCTGCGGGACGGCACCATCACCGCCTGCGACGATTCCATTCCCGACTACCACTTCGCGGCGCGGGAGATCAAGCGCACCGGCTCCTTCGTCGTCGCGCGGCCCGCCGTGCTCTACATCGGCGACGTGCCGGTGATGTGGCTGCCCTTTCTCTTCCAGGATATCCGCGGGGGACGGCACAGCGGCATCCTGTCGCCGAACGTCGGCGTGAGCGACATCGTCCGCAACAGCCCGTCGTATCGTCGCCAGGTGGAAGGACTCGGCTACTACTGGGCGATCAGCGACTTCATCGACGCGCAGGCGTCGTTCGATTGGCGCAGCTCGGCCGGGCAGCTCGATCTGAACGACGTCGCGTACACCAGGTACAACGGCGAATTCCGGTATCGGTGGCTCGAGCGCTACGTCACGGGGAATCTCGCCACCGCCTACACCATTCAGGGCAACCAGCGCAACTCGGCGGTGAGCTGGGGGCATTCGCAGGACTTCACGCGCAACAGCTCGTTGCGCATGGACCTGAACTACGTGAGCAACACGCAGATTCAGCGGTCGACGACCGTGAATCCGTATGCGGTCCTCTCGACGATCCGCTCGTCGGCGTCGTATCACCAGAAGGTCGGTCCAGCCGACTTCACGCTGGGCGGATCTCGCAGCCAGCAGCCGGGCCGCAGCCAGACCGACCAGACCTTTCCGACCCTCAGCGTGAACACCAGTCCGCTCAGTCTCGGCAGCTGGCTGACGTGGACGCCGAGCCTGAGCTACACGTCGCATCAGGTCACGGGCATCGACCAGCCGTCGTCGTTGGGGCTCCTGCTCCGATCGGGGACGACGCCAGCCGGCGTCGACTCCATCTTTGGCGATACGCTGCGCCGGAACTCATACGACAGCAACCTGTCGTTCGATACGCCGCTCACGATCTTCGGCTACGCGCTCGGAAACCGGTTCACCGTCTCCTCGCAGCGCAATGATTTTCCAGAAGCGGCGCTCGTCGCGGACGTGACCACCGGACGCACCGAGGAGCGCATCTTCGCGTCGACGTACGGCACCCAGGTGGACTGGACGCCTGTCTTCACGTTGCCGCCGCTGGCACGCAACAACTACAACCTGTCCGCGTCCGTGTCGCTGTCGAACGTGGACGGCTCCGCGTACTGGATACGCAATGAGCGGACGGGAGGGCGCTGGGTGCATCAGTCGAAGCGTCCGAACTTCAGCGTGTCGGCATCGCCTACTCTGTTCGGGCTGTTCGGCGGCTTCGGCCCGTTCACGCGCATCCGGCACTCCATCACCCCGCAGATCGGGTACAGCTACGCGCCGAAGGCGGATGTGAGTGATGCGTATCTGGCCGCCCTCGGACGCACGCGCGCCGGCTCGAACGGGCAGCCCACCGGCTATCTCGGCGCGCTCCAGCAGAATCAGCTCACCTTCCAGCTCTCGACGAACATCGAGGCGAAGACGCGGTCGCTCAGTGATTCCAATCCGGAGTCCGGAGACAAGCTCAAGCTCATCTCGGTGAATTTCGGCGCCCTGTCCTACGACTTCGAGCGCGCCAAATACACCGGCGACGCGATTCGCGGGCTCACGACGCAGAGCTTCAACTACACCGTCGGGTCGGACCTGCTGCCGGGGCTCGCACTCGACGTGGGCTATTCGCTGTTCCAGGGCTCCACCGTGAGCGACTCGGCCAAGTTCTCCCCCTTTCGCGAGCGCGTCGCGGCATCGTTCTCGTTCAGCAACACAGCGAACCCGTTCGCGGTATTCGCGCGGTTGTTCGGCCGGTCGGTGCCGTCGAGCGAGGCGAACACCGACCAGTTGCAGAAGCGGGGGGATGACCGGTACGCGCGGCAGATCGCTTCACAGCCGGTGGCCGGACGAGCCGCGCGCAATGCGGGCCTCCTGCCGACGATCACGAAAGGGTGGCAGGCGTCGTTCCAGTTCAGCGCGCAGCGGCAGCGGCCGGTGGCCGACGGCGCCAACGTGATCGACTTCACGGCGGCCTCGCGCTGCACCGCGTTCAACACCGCGGAGCTCCGTCGAGTCGGCGTGTACGATCAGTGCATCGCCCGCGAATCGACGAATCCCTCCACGGCGGTGCCCATCACCTCGGGGCTCATCGGATCGCCCATCTACCGCTACCCGAACTCGACGTCGCTGAGCGGCAATCTCAGCTTCAACGTCACCGAGCATTGGGCGGCGACCTGGAACACCTCGTACGACTTCGAGAGCAGCAAGTTCGCCAGCCAGATCGTGTCGTTGCAGCGTGATCTCCACGATTGGCGCGCCATCTTCGCCTTCACGCAGGCATCCAACGGAAACTTCGCCTTCAACTTCCTGATCTCGCTCAAGGCGGAGCCGGACCTCAAGTTCGATTACCACAAGAGCACCTACAGGAACCAGGGCTTCTAGCGACGCACCGCTGGATGCTCGGCGAGACTTGTATTGTCGCGTCGCACGCAAGACATTGCGCCGATGCTGACCTCCGTGGTGCTGGACGGACAATCGCTCGTGCTGGACGACGTCGTGGCGGTGGCGAACGGTGCGGTGGTCGAACTCGCGCCGGCGGCTCGGCTCCGCATGCTGCGCGCGCACGAGGTCGTCTCCGCACTGGTGGAGAGCAACGCCGTCGCCTACGGCGTCACCACCGGCTTTGGCAAGTTGTCCGACGTCGCGATTCCGCGCGCCCGCCTCGGTGAGCTGCAGGTCAATCTCGTGCGCAGCCACGCGGCCGGGGTCGGCGCGCTGCTCCCGGAGCGCGAAGTTCGCGCGATGATGCTTCTGCGCGCCAACGTCATCGCCAAGGGATATTCCGGTGCCCGGCCTGCGCTCGTCGAGCTGCTGGTCGGGATGCTGAACGCCGGACTCCATCCTCCCATTCCCGAGCAGGGGAGTGTCGGCGCAAGTGGAGATCTCGCGCCGCTCGCGCACCTCGCGCTGGCGCTGATCGGCGAAGGCGACCTCTATCGCGGCGCCGATCGGGCCGATGCGGCGACGCTGCTGGCGTTCGCGGGGCTGCGGCCCGTGGAGCTGGGTCCGAAGGAAGGCATCACCCTCATCAACGGCACGCAGGCGCACACCGCCATCGCGGCGCTCGCCGTCGTGGACGCGCATCGACTCTGGCAGGTGGCGCACCTGGCCGGCGCCATGTCGCTCGAAGCGCTGCTCGGCACCCCGGTCGCATTCGATTCGCGAATCCACGACGCCCGCGGTCAACTCGGCCAGGCAGCGAGCGCCGCGTTGCTGCGCTCGTTGCTCCAGGCGAGCGAGATCCGCGAGTCGCATCGAGCGAACGACCCGCGCGTCCAGGACCCCTATGCGCTGCGCTGCATGCCGCAGGTCCACGGTCCAGTCCTGGATGCCATCGATTTCTGCGCGGGGGTCATCGGGCGCGAACTCAATGCCGCCACCGACAACCCGCTCGTCTTCGCCGAAACGGGCGAGCTGTTGAGCGGTGGCAACTTTCACGGACAGGCCGTCGCCATGGCGCTCGACTTCATGGCGATCGCCCTGACCAATCTCGCCACGATCTCCGAACGACGGATCGACCGGCTCGTCCATCCGGATCTCAATCAGGGATTGCCGCCGTTCCTCACGATGGATGCGGGGGTGAACTCGGGCTTCATGATGGCGCAGGTGACCGCGGCGTCGCTCGCCAGCGAATGCAAGGTGCTGTCGCACCCCGCGAGTGTCGACACCATCCCGACGGACGGCAGCAAGGAGGATGTCGTGCCGATGGCCATGGGCGCCGCGTGGAAGCTCCGCCGCATCGTGCACAACGTCCGGTACGTCCTCGGCATCGAGCTGATGTGCGCGGCGCAGGGGCTGGACTACCGACTTCCGCTGCGTGCCGGCCGCGGCGCGGAGCACGGGCGTCGGCTGGTGCGGGAGCTCGTGGCGCCGCTCGAGCGAGATCGTGTGCTCTCGCCGGACATCATCGCGCTCGCGCAAGGCATCGAACGGGGCCACTTCACCACTGGAGTCGGAGGGTCGGCGTGAGTGCACAGGCGGTGGCCACCGCGGGCGCGCGCGTGGTGCGGGCCGCGCGCGGATCGGCGCTGACCTGCAAGGGATGGCCGCAGGAGGCCGCTCTCCGCATGCTGATGAACAACCTCGACCCCGAGGTGGCCGAGCGGCCCGATGAGCTCGTGGTGTACGGCGGGACGGGGAAGGCAGCGCGCAGCTGGGAGGCGTTCGATGCCATCGTCGCGTCGCTGCGCGCGCTCGAGAACGACGAGACGCTGCTCGTGCAGAGCGGCAAGCCGGTGGCCGTCTTCCGCACCCATCGCGGGGCGCCGCGCGTACTCATCGCGAACTCCAACCTCGTCGGTCGATGGGCGACGTGGGAGCATTTCCGCGAGCTGGAGCGGCAGGGGCTCATGATGTACGGGCAGATGACCGCCGGCTCATGGATCTACATCGGCTCGCAAGGCATCGTGCAAGGCACCTACGAGACGCTCGGCGCAGTGGCGCGCGCGCACTTTGGCGGCTCGCTCGCCGGGCGGCTCGTCGTCACGGCTGGTCTTGGTGGCATGGGCGGCGCGCAACCGCTGGCGGCGACGATGCAGGGCGCCGTCGTGCTCGCGTTCGACGTCGACGAGTCGCGCATCGACAAGCGGCTCGCCACCGGATATTGCGACGCGAAAGCCGGTACGCTCGACGAAGGGATCGCGCTGGCGGAACAGGCGCGGCGCGACGGCCGAGCTTTCTCGGTTGCCGTCGCGATGAACGCCGCACCGGCGCTCGAAAGGCTCGTGCGACGCGGGGTGCGCGTCGACGTCCTGACCGATCAGACGAGTGCGCACGACATGCTGCGCGGGTATGTGCCCGATGGTGTGGCGCTCGACGAGGCCGCAGCGTGGCGGGAGCGCGATCCGTCGGGATACGTCACCGCCAGCACCGCGACCGCCGTTCGGCACGTGCGTGCGATGCTGGAACTGCGCCGTCGTGGCGCCGTGACGTTCGATTACGGCAACAACCTGCGCACCGTCGCATTCGATGCCGGAGTGACGGACGCGTTCGACATTCCGGGGTTCATTCCCGAATACATCCGGCCGCTGTTCTGCGAGGGCAAAGGGCCATTTCGATGGGTGGCCCTGTCGGGCGATCCCGCCGACATCGCTCGCACCGACCGTCTCGTCCTCGACCTGTTTCCGAACGACCGGCACTTGCACCGCTGGATCACGCTGGCGCGCGAGCGCATCCACTTTCAGGGCCTGCCGGCGAGGATCTGCTGGCTCGGCCAAGGCGATCGGGCGCGATTCGGCGTGGCGCTCAACGATCTGGTCGCGAGTGGTGAGCTGTCCGCACCGATCGCAATCGGACGCGATCACCTGGACACCGGCAGTGTCGCCTCCCCGTTTCGCGAAACGGAGGCGATGCGCGATGGAACGGACGCGGTGAGCGACTGGCCCATCCTCAACGCGCTGCTCAACGTCGCCAGCGGCGCGACGTGGGTGTCGTTCCATCATGGTGGCGGCGTGGGCATCGGCAACTCGCTCCACGCCGGCCAGGTGATCGTGGCCGACGGCACGCCCGAAATGCGCGAACGACTCCAGCGCGTACTGACGAACGATCCGGGCATCGGTGTGGCGCGACACGCCGACGCCGGTTACGACGCGGCGCGTGAGACAGCCGCGCGCACGGGGATCGTGATTCCCATGAGAGGGTAGCGTGCTCTCGGCGCGCTTCAAGCCGTATCACGTGCCGATGTTCATCGGCAAGTACCTCTGGAAGGTCGCGCGACGCCGGCCGGTGCTCGTGCACTTCGAGGTCACCGAGCGCTGCAACGCCCGCTGCGGGTTCTGCGACTACTGGAAGACGCCCGCGTCGGCGAAGCAGTACGAGCTGGATTCGTTCGTCGACGCCACGCGCTACTTCAATCCCATGCTCGTCACCTGGACCGGCGGCGAGCCCTTGCTGCGCCGCGACCTCGAGCAGATGGTCTCGGATGTCGATCGCGTGCCCGGCCTCAAGTACACCACGCTGATCACCCATGGCGGCATGCTCACACCGGAGCGCGCGCAGTCACTCTGGGACGCGGGCATCCACCAGTTCAACATCTCGCTCGACTACCTCGATGGCCGGCACGACGCGGCACGCGGCATTCCCGGGCTCACAGCGAAGATCTTCGGTGCCGTCGACGCAATGCGCGCCCGCGGCATCGACAACATCCGCTTCAACACCGTCATCAAGGACGACAATCTCGATGAGCTGCTGCCGATCGTCGAGCGGGCAGCGGCGATCGGATGCGGCGTGAACTTCAGCGTGTACACCGACTCCAAGAACGGGAACCGTGATCACCTGCTCGCCGGTCCACAGCTCGGCGCACTGCAAAACGCGATCGATGCGCTCCTCGAATACAAGCGGCACCGGCGGGGCGTGATCACCAACTCCGACGCCTATCTCGAGCAGATTCCGCGATGGGCCCGCGGCGATGCGATGGAGCCGTGCCGCTCCGGATTGCGCACGATCCATCTCGATCCGACCGGGCACGTGAAGCGATGTCCGGACTTTCCCACCGACTTCCACTGGCGCGATTTCCAGCGCTACGAGCCCATCGCCTGCAACGCCTGCTTCTATGCCTGTCGCGGGGAAGCGCAGGCGCCGCTCCGATTCTCTCGGGTACGCGACGTGATGGGTACCTCGCGCGTCTCGGCATGACGTCCACAAGCCTGCTGTTCGTGAATGCGCGACAGGTCGTGACGTGCGCCGGGCCGGGCCGCGGACGTCGCGGGCCGGAAATGTCGGATGCGGTCGTGCGCACCGGCGTCGGGGTGCTGGTGACGGATGGCGTCATCACCAGCGTGGATGACGAGCGCAGCCTCCGCCGCACCGCGGCGGTCGCGACGACGGTGGTGGACTGCGCCGGTGGCGTGCTCACACCCGGATTCGTGGACTCGCACACGCACGCCGTGTTCGGTCGTCCGCGGTTCGCCGAGCAGGAGCAGCGCGCGGCGGGTGTTCCGTACATGGAGATGGCGCGTCGGGGCGGGGGCATTCATGCGTCCGTGCGGGATCTCAGAACCAGAAGCGAAGACGAGTTGTTCTCGCTGGCCGAGCCGCGGCTGCGCGCGCTCGCCGCATCCGGCATCACGACGGTCGAGGTCAAGTCCGGATACGGACTCACCCTCGAGGATGAGCTCAAGTCGCTCCGCGTCGTTCGCCGGCTCGCCGCCGCGCTGCCCATGCGGATCCGCTCCACCTGGTTGGGTGCACACGAGATTCCGCTCGAGTATCGAGAGCGTGATGGCGGCCGGCGCGCGTACATCGAACTCCTTGTGCACGAGATGTTGCCCGCCGTGGTGCACGACGCCCTTGCGTCGTTCGCGGATGTCTTCTGCGAGCCCGGCGTGTTCACCGTGGACGAATCGCGCGAGATCCTGTCGGCTGCACGCGCCAGCGGGCTGGCCATCAAGCTGCACGCCGACGAACTCGTCGCCGGTGGTGGTGCAGAGCTCGCCGGCGCGCTCGGCGCGATCTCGGCCGATCATCTCGCCGCAGTGAGCGATGCCGGGATCGCTGCGCTCGCCGCGCACGACACCGTGGCGACGCTGCTGCCGGGTACGATGTTGTTCCTCGGTAAGCGTGACCAGGCTCCGGCTCGTCGATTGATCGACGCGGGCGTGCCCGTCGCCCTGGCCACCGACTTTAATCCCGGCACGTCGCCGACGACGAATTTTCCGCTGGTGCTCACCCTGGGCGTCAGCCAGCTCAAGTTGTCCGTCGCGGAATCACTCATCGCCGGAACGGTGAACGGAGCTGCGGCGCTGGCGCTGGCGAATCGCGTCGGGCAGCTGGCGCCCGGCTTTTCCGCCGACCTCGCGCTCTGGGAGGCGGAGGACGTTCGCGAGTTGCCCTATTGGTATGGCGCCGGTCGTTGCGCGGCGTCATGGGCACGCGGCAAACCTTGTCATGCCCATGACTTAGCACTAGCTTTTCACCGTTGAGCCCCCCTCTTCCTCGAGGCCGGGGACGCCCCTCGCGGAGCCCGCCCCTCGACGATGCCTGATGTCGCAAAGCTGAAGAAAAAGGCAGCCGAGCTCGAGCTGAAGAAGCAGTTCGACAAGGCGCTGGCGGTCTACGTCGAAATCCTCGACAGCTACGAAGGGTCGCGCGACGAGGTGGATGTCACCCTTTACAATCGGGTTGGCGACATTCACCTCAAGCAGGGCAACGTCGCCGACGCCGTCGATTACTACGAGAAGGCCGTCGACCACTACGTCGACACGGGCTTCTACAACAACGCCATCGCGCTGTGCAACAAGATCCTGCGCAGCTCGCCGGGCCGGAACTCGATCTACTACAAGCTCGGGAAGATCAGCGCCCACAAGGGCTTCAAGGGCGACGCCAAGGCCAACTTTCTCGAGTATGCGGACCGGATGCAGAAGTCCGGGAAGCTGAACGAGGCGTTCCGCGCCCTCAAGGAGTTCGCGGATCTCTGTCCGGATCAGGACGACATTCGCCTGATGCTCGCCGATCAGCTGCACAAGGCGAAGCGCGGCGAGGAAGCGATCGAACAGCTCCAGCTCGTGTACGAACGGTACATGCAGGAAGGACGGCAGGCCGAGGCCGACGCCGCTGTCTCGCGCATGAAGGCCATCGATCCCGCGGTGGAACCACGCGCCCCGGGACATCCGCCGAAGCGCAACACCGGCGACCTCGTCTTCCTCGATCTCAACGACACGCCGCCGCGGAATGCGTCGGGCACGCAGCGGGTCATCGACGTCCCGTCGTCGAGCGCTCCTGTGGTGCCGCCCGCCGTCCAGAAGTTCGCCCCGCCGGTCGTGCAACCACTCCCGCCGCCAGCTGCTCCGCCGGCACCGGTGAGGTCAGCGGTCGTCGCGCCGCCGCCGGAGCCGCCCGCATACGAACCCGAACCGATCATCGAGCTGCCGCCGTTGGAGCCTGCCGTCCTGGACGGCCTGACGCACACCACGGGCTTCGACCAGTTCGATGACGCGCCATCAGCGGGACTGCTCGACGGACTCCAGGCCACGTCGACCAGGTCGGACGACGACTTCGCCGGATCGGACTCGCTGCTGGACCTCGACACGATCGATTTCGGAAGCGCCGAGTCGAATGTGAGCCCGATGGGCGGTCTGGACAACGGATTGCTCGATTTCGACATGCCGGATCTGGGTGGCTCCTCTCTTCAATCGCCCCCGCCGGCAGCACCAGCGCCTGCACCTCGACGACCCTCCTCTCCGGATTTCTCGCTGCTCGACGACGTCGGCCAGGCGCCGACGGAGCCGACTGACGACACGCCGGTCGGGGGCGACCTCGATCTCATCATGCCGGACGCGATCACGTTCGATCGCGGTCACTCCGGAGCGCGAGCGAGGGCCACGGAAGATATTCCCCTCCTGGATCTCGAGTCGCCGACGCGAGCCGTGTCACCGCCGCGCGAGCTCGAAGTCGAGATGGAGCCGGTACTCGAGTCGCGGCCGTTGCGCGCAGAGGACATCGCGGTGGGGGAGCAGGCGCTCGCCGACCAACCAGTCGTCCCCAGCAGTCCACTCACGGCTCGGCGCAGCTCCACGCTCAAGGCGGCGCAATCGGTGGAGGTGCTGCAGAACATCGTCGACTCCGACCCGGACGACCACGGCATTCGTCGACGACTCGCCGAAGCCCTGCTCGACAGCGGTGATCGCGAGGGCGGGCTTCGCGAACTGGAAGCGGCGATGCTGGGCTTCGAGCGCGCCGACAATCTCGACGCCGCCTCCTCGCTCGTCGACGAGATCGTGCGCCTCGATGCGAGCTCCGTGCGGCATCACCAGAAGCGGGTGGAATACGCGTTCCGCCGCAATGAGCGGGGCACGCTGATCGAAGCGTACCTCCAGCTCGCGGATGCCCTGTTTCGCGCCGGAACGCTCGACAAGGCGCGCGCGATCTATCAACGCGTGCTCGACCTCGCGCCCGAGGATGCGCGCGTCCAGGCGGCGCTCGAGGCGTTTCCTGCCCCTGAGCCCCCGCCGCGGTCGGCGTCCGCTGCGCAGACCGGCCGTGTCAGCAGCGGTGCATCTCGCTCGTCCGCTCCCCCCAGTGCGCCACGCGCATCGGTCGGTGACGAGGAGTTCGTGAACCTCGGCGATTGGCTGCGAGGCGACGAGGTACAGAAGAATACGCGGATGGTGGTGGAGGAGCAGGAGCCGACGGGCGACGAGGAAGCGGACTTCCAGGACATGCTGCGGAAATTCAAGCAGGGCATCGCCGAGAACATCGACGACGAGGATCACCAGAGCCACTACGATCTCGGGGTCGCGTACAAGGAAATGGGACTGCTTGACGAAGCGATCGGGGAGTTCCAGAAGGCGCTGCGCTCGCCGAGCAACCGCGTGCCGAGCTACGAGGCACTCGGCCAGTCGTTCATGGAGAAGGAGCAGTATCCCATGGCGGCGACCGTGCTCTCCCGCGCGTTGAACGAGAAGAACGTCACCGACGAGCAGCTGGTGGGCGTACTGTACCTCCTGGGGAGATGCGCCGAAGAGCGGGGACAGCACGATGCGGCGGTCGAGTTCTATCATCGCGTGTTCGTCGTCGACATCCAGTTTCGCGATGTCGGCGACCGGTTGGTCGCGCTCGAAGGCGCGCGTCGGTGACCGGAGCCGCCACTCGCGCACGCGTCCCGGCGACGTCGGCGTTGCGCGCGATCCAGGCGCCCGTCTCGGAACGCCTGGAGGACGTCGTCGCAGAAATGCGGCGCGTCGTGACAGCGGACCTTCCGCTCATCGAGCAGGTGAGCGGCCATCTGCTGCAGATGCAAGGCAAGATGTTCCGGCCCACGCTCGCCCTGCTGGCGAGCGAAACGGCGGAGACGCCGGAGCCCCGCGTCGTCACGCTCGCCGCGGCGGTGGAACTCATGCACCTGGCTTCGCTGGTTCACGACGACTCGGTTGATCACTCGGCCCTGCGTCGCGGGCTACCGACCGTGAACTCGCTGTTCAGCCATCAGGTCAGCGTCATCATGGGAGACTTCCTCTACTCCCGTGCGCTCGAGGCCCTCGTGGCCATGGGAGACCTCGATTTGCTGCGCGTGCTCACGAGCGTATCCACCCAACTCACGATCGGGGAGATGCGGCAGCTCGCGGCCGTGGACGCACTCTCGTTCGACGAGGCGGACTACGAAGCATTGATCCAGGCGAAGACCGCGTCGCTGCTGAGCGCGGCATGCGAGACGGGCGCGATGTGCGGCGCGACACCGCATCGCCTCGCGCTCAAGCGGTATGGTGAGCGGCTCGGGATGGCGTTTCAGGTGGCGGACGACATTCTGGACTACACGGAGACTGCCTCGGTGACGGGCAAGCCGTCGGGGCTCGACCTGCGCGAGCACAAGGTCACTCTGCCGCTCATCGCCGCGTTGCCACGACTGTCGGTGGTGGGCCGGCAACGAATCGATGCGCTGTTCGCCGCCGATGCACCGGGAGACGACCAGCTTGCCGAGGCAATCGCTCTCGTCACCGAGGCGGGGGGCATCGTCAGCGCGCAGAGCCGGGGAGAACAGTTCGCCCATGAAGCCGAGGAGGCGCTCGATAGCCTTCCGGACACGCCGGCGCGCACCGCGCTCGCCGACGCCATCATCTACGTCATGCACCGGCGGTCGTAATGCCTCCTCATCGGGGATCCACCAAGCACAATGCGGGCTTTCACAGCCTCACACTCGCGGCCGGTTTCATCACCGGGGGACTGTTGACGGTCGCCGCGCGCCGATTCTTGCCTGTCGGTGCGGTGAAGGAGTTCCTGACGACGGGAGTGACTCCGTCGGTCGGACCGGTCACGCTCGACCTCGTCATCCTCAAGTTTTCGCTGGGACCCGTCGCGCTCGATGTTTCGCTGTTGAGCCTGCTCGGCGTCCTGATCGCGTATCTCATCGCCCGATCGCTTTTCTAGGAGTCTTCGATGCCCTTCAATCTTGGTTTCGGCGAGCTGGTGATCGTGCTCGTCATCGTGCTCGTCCTCTTCGGTGCGAAGCGCATTCCGGAGATCAGCGGATCGTTCGGCAAGGGGATTCGCGAGTTCAAGAAGAACATCAACGAAGTGGAGCGATCGGTCACCGAGCCGGAGCCCCGCACCGAGGCGCGCCTCCCCGCGCCCGACCCGCTTGCCACACCGCGCCAGGCGTCGGAAGAAGTGCGGCCGGAGCCGAAGCGGCTGATCTGATGACGGGGGTGGGTCGGTAGGTCCGTAGGTCCGGACACACGAAGGGCACACCGGACTCTGTCTGGTGTGCCCTTGCAGTATCACCTACCCACCTACCCAGCTACCGACCTACTCAGCTAGCGACCTACCGTAACCAGTTTTCAGGTGACCGCCTGCCGGCGCAGCTGGGCGTTGATGTCCTTCCGATGGTCGGTCACCTTTGCGCTCTTGCGCAGGTCCTCGAGGAACATCTGCAGGCGCTGCTGCCGAAGTTGCTGCACCCGTCGACTGCGCAGGTCGTTCTTCTGCGTGTCGAACGCGGCACGATCGGCGGGCTTCCGAGCATCGACGCGCATCACGAACACACCGTCCCGCTGACGAATCGGCGTACTCAACGTGCCGGCCGGAAGCGCGAACGCGGCGCCGACTGCCTCGCCGAGGCTTCCGAACTTCTGCGCGGCGCCGCCGCGCGTCGTCATCTCCGTCTTCGATACCGTCAGCCCTTTCGCGGTGGCGGCCGCCTCGAGGGACGAGGTGCGCGCTGCCTGGGCCAGCGCCTGGGCGTCGGGCACCGCGTGCTCCACCGCGCGATCGAGCCCCACGCGCTCACGCACCGCAGACTTGACTGCGTCGAACGTCTTCCCGCCGCCCGACAACGTGTCGAGGCGAGCGATGTAGTAGCCGTCTTCGGCATCGAACAGGTCGCTGCTCTCCCCGGTGTTCGCGCCGGCGAACGCCCACGCGCTCACGCTGGGGATGTACTTCCCCTCGTGCTGCGCCGGCTCGCCCTCCACCACCGCCACCCGGAACGGCGTGAGCTTGAGCGTCCGCGCCGCTTCGTCGAACTTCGCTGGCTGCTCACTGCTCGCGGCGATGCGCGCGAGCTGGTCCGCCAGGCGATCCACCCTGGCCGCCGACGAATCGCTCGGCTCGATGCGCAAGAGGATGTGCCGAAGCGTCAACGTGTCGCCGGCGCGCGCATCGAGCTTGATGAGGTGATACCCGAACTGGGTCAACACCGGCTGCGAGAGCTCCCCAGCCTTGAGCGCGTACGCGACCTGCTCGAACGCGGGGACGAGGCGGCCACGCGTGCTCTTGCCCAGACTGCCGCCGTCTGCGCCCGAGGCGGAGTCGGCGGACTCACGCTTGGCCACGTCTTCGAACTTTGCGCCGTTCGCAATCTCCGCGCGCAGCGCGGTGATCCGTGATCGCACCGCCGCACTGTCGGTGGCCGACACGATGCGCGGGATGTACAGCACGCTCAGTGACGCGTGCGCAGGCCGGTCGAACTCGCTCCGATGCGCCTCGTAGTACTTGCGCAGATCGCCGTCGCTCACGGCCGTGTCGGCAGCGGTGACGCGCGGCCGGAACACGACATAGCTCACCGATGCGCTGTCGGTGGCATCCTGCCACGAACGCCACAGCTCTGCATCCGGCACGAACATGCCGCTCGTCACCTGCTCGAACAGCTTCTGCTTCGGCACCTCGCCGCGGAAGTACTGCTCGAGCGAGACCAGCAGGCCCGATTGCCGCGCCTGCGAACTGGCGAGCAGGCGCTGGTACTTGGCGGGGTCGAACACACCCTCCGTCTGCAGGTCGGGCGCCGACCGCACCCACTGCGGCGGCGCGAAGCGCGCGTAGTCGCGCAGTTCGTCGTCCGACACGGTGATGCCTCGACGCTCGTACTCCTGTTGCAGCAGCAGCTCGGCGACCATCTCGTCGAACGCCTGATTATCGATTCGGCTGATCTCGTCCTGCGTGAGCGAACGTCCGGACTGCGCCTGTTGCTGCTGCTGCACCATCTGCTGGGAGCGGCGCTGCCAATCCGTGTACAGGATGTCCGCGCCGTTCACGGACGCCACGGCGGTGGTGGGAGTGACGGCGGCTCGGCCAAGCAGGCCGGACGTTTCGACGAGCAGGAATCCGCCAATGAACGCGATCGCGAGGATCCAGAACACGAACTTGGCGGAGCTCCGCATGGTTTGGAGCACGAGCAGGACTCCTTGATGCAGCTGGAAAAAGGGACCGAGATAAGCTGCAAAAGCTATCCGGCGAGAAGGGCTAAAATCAAGTGACGGTGGCACTTCTGATTGACTTGTCCCTCGTGTACCGTATCTTCATCCGCTTCATCCTCCCCCTGCCCGCGCGCCGCCACCGAGGCTTTGATGGCCAGCACCGCCCGCATCGACGAGCTCAAAAAGAAATTCGACGAGAATCCGCGGCGGTACTTCGCTCCGCTCGCCAACGAGTTCCGCAAATCCGGCGAGATCGAGCAGGCGATCATGATCTGCGAAGAGTTCCTGCCGCAGCAGCCCGGACACATGAGCGGGCACATCGTCTATGGGCAGGCGCTGTTCGAAGCCTCGCGCTTCGAGGACTCACGCACCGTCTTCGAAACCGCTCTGACGCTCGATCCGGAAAACCTCATCGCGCTGCGTCACCTCGGCGATATCGCGCGGGGGCAGGGCGATGCGGACGCTGCGCGTCGCTGGTACGACCGCGTGCTCGAGGCCGATCCCCGCAATGAGGAAATCCAGGCGCTCATCGCCTTGATTGATCCGACTGACGCCGGCGGAGAAGCACGCACGACTGTGATCGAGGCGACGAGTGGTTCCTCCACGTCCGCATCGTCGTGGGATGCTCCCTCGTCAGTGCCGCCACCGCTCCCGGTGCCTGCCGCCGTTGATGCGCCCGTCGAGCACGCGTCGCCCGTGCCCGATCACGCGACATTCGCTCCGCCAACGCCGTCATCCACAGTGGGTTCGGGACGAGCCGAGGGACTGGAGTCGGTGGAATTCGCGCCGCTCACGGGCCCGGTGGATCGTGCGCGCGATCTCGGCAGCAGCCTCGAACCGGGTGAGTTCACGAGCCCCGCGTCGGCAATCGAGCCGCTCGCCGGGCTCGAGGACACGAGCGTGGGTGCCTTCGAGCGGAATACACCGGACGGCGGGCCGGACCTCATCATGCTCGATACGTCGGAGCCCGCGACGAGCCGCACCACCTCTGACGTCGGTGCGCTACCAGCCGACTCCACGCCCGAGTTCGAGCGCGCAGACGATCCCTACCAGGCCACGCGCGGCATGATCACGCCGGAGTCGGCCGAACGCTCGCGCGCCGAGCCGCCGGTACCGCCGTCCGCGGGAGACGAGTCATTACGAATTCCGCCGGAGCTTCCGCCCTCGGTCATCGCCGCGGAAGCCGAGCTGATGGACCTCAACGACACGATGCCGGAGACAGGATTCGAGTCGCGGCCAGCGCCGACGTCGGAGCCGCCGTCGGAGCTGCCGCCGGATCCCCTTGCCGACGCGTTACCGGTCTCGTGGTCGAGGCGCAATGCCGTGAGCGCCGCAGAGGCTGCGCCGTCCCCCACGCCATTCGTCACCGAGACGATGGCCGAACTGTTCCTCAAGCAAGGACTGCGCGACCAGGCGCTGGCGGTGTATCGTCAGCTGCTGTCAGCCAAACCCGACGACGAACGGCTTGCGGCGCGACTCGCCGAGCTGCAGCCGGCGGCTCCCGCACTGGCGGGACAATCGGTACGCGATTTCCTGGCGCGCTTCGCCGCACTGCGTCCGGGAGATCGTGCGGTCGCCGAGGCGCCTCCGTCGGATGATGACTTCGCCATGCCAACGACGCCGGAGCCGGAGCCGGAGCCGGAGCCTGCTCCAGAGCTTGCCTGGGAGGCCCAACCACAGTCTGCGTCGGCGGTCGAGACCGGCGCGTTCACGGAGCCCGACGTCGCCCCTGCGACTCCGCCGCGATTGACTCCGACGTCCAGCATGTCGACCGGCATCGAGCGAGGTGCCGCAACGCAGGTGAGCGGCGGCTCGATCGACGCCCTGTTCGGCAATCGGTCCGCCGGCACATCGGAGGATTCCGCCGCCTCGGCGCTTGCGCAGGCGTTCGGTGGTGGACTGGAGTCGGCTCCGGCCATCAGCGGTCGCCCCGCGCGCGCGGCTGCCGGCGAGTTGTCGCTGGACAGCGTCTTCCGCGGTGGACCGCCTCGTCCCCCCCGCGCGTCGCAGAATTTTTCCTTCGACGAGTTCTTCGCGCCGGACGCGAACGCCAAGGAGCAGCCGGCCGTCAGCTCGTCTCCGTCGGCGCCCGCGACGAGTGATCCGTCGGTGCCGACCGAACCCGCCGAGCGGAACGCGGACGACATCGAGCAATTCAACTCGTGGTTGCAGGGGCTCAAGCCGAAGTGAGGATCGCCGTCCTGAACGGACCGAACCTCAACCTGCTCGGCAGTCGCGAGCCCGAGATCTACGGTCGGTCGACACTCGCCGACGTGGACGCGCGCATGGCGGACGTGGCGCGAGAGCTCGGGATCGAGATCGAGTGCATGCAACACAACGGTGAGGGTGCGCTGGTCGACATGGTGCATGCGCTGCGAGGGCGCGCGCACGGTGTCGTCGTGAACGCCGGGGCATACTCGCACACGAGCCTCGCATTGCGGGACGCGCTCACCGGCATCGCGCTCCCGTACGTCGAGGTGCACATCAGCAACGTCTACGCGCGCGAGCCCGAGCGACGACACTCCATGCTCGCGTCTGCCGCGCTCGGCCTGGTGGTGGGGCTGGGCACGCATGGCTACGAGCTCGCGCTGCGCGGACTCGTGCACGAGCTGCGTCGACGAGAGGCTGGCACGTGATCGACATGCGGCCGATGCGACTCGCCGCGCTCGTGGACGGCCTGTCGGCGGCGCACCTCGACGGACTGGTGCTCACCGGCCTCTCCAACATCCGGTACCTCACGGGTTTCTCCGGATCCAGCGCGTTGCTGGTGATCACGGCACGCGACGTCGTGCTCATCACCGACTTCCGCTATCAGACGCAGGTCGTCGCCGAGGTGGGATCGATCGCCCGGGTCTCGATCGAGGCCGCGAGTCTCTGGACGGGACTCTGGCAGCAGCTGGCGGCGATGTCGTCCGTCAAGGTACTGGGATTCGAGACGGCGCACGTGCTGCATCGCGATTTCCAGCGGCTGGTGGAGGCCGGCGCCCGGTGGCAGTGGCGTCCGACCGTGGATCTCGTGGAGACGCTGCGCGAGCGGAAGGATGGCGACGAAATCGCGCGCATCCAGGACGCCGCCGGGGTGGCGACGCGCGCACTCGCGCGGACGCTGCCGCAACTGGCGGTGGGCATGACGGAGCTGGCGGTGGCGGGCGTGCTCGAGAAGGCGTTGCGCGATGAAGGAAGCGAGGGATTCCCCTTTCCGTCCATCGTCGCCAGTGGGCCGCGTTCGGCACTGCCGCACGCGCGCTCCTCGACGCGCGCGTTGGAGCAGGGGGATTTCCTGCTGATGGATTTCGGCGCGGAAGTCGGTGGCTACTGTTCGGATGTGACGCGTACGGTGGTATTGGGGAAGGCCAACGAGGCGCAGCGCGAGGTGTACGACATCGTGCGCGGCGCCAACGAGCGCGCGACGAGGGGCGTGCGGGCCGGAATGACGGGGCGGGATGCCGATGCGATCGCGCGCCACTACATTGATCGGGCTGGCTTCGGCGAGCAGTTCGGTCACAGCCTCGGCCACGGCATCGGGCTGGAGGTGCACGAATCGCCGCGCCTGGCGCGAACCGCTGATGGCGTGCTCCCTGAAGGCGCGGTGGTCACGATCGAACCGGGTATCTATCGTCCCGGGTGGGGCGGCGTGCGAATCGAGGACGATGTGGTGCTCGGTGCAGACGGACCGCACATTCTGACGGAGTTTCCGCGCGAGCTCATGGAGCTCGGCTGAGTGCCGCGCGATGAACCGCGGCACGACCAATCCAGTGGGCCTATGATCGACTTACGCTACGTCAAGAAGCTCATCGACATCCTCGACGAATCGACCGTGGACTCGATCGAGATTTCGTCGGACAAGGGTCTCAAGATCCGCATTTCGAAGAGCCCGACGGGGCGGGGCGCCATGCAGGTCGCGGCGCAGCCGGTGCTGGCCCCGTTGCTGGCCGCGCCCGCCGCGCTGCCGCCGGGTCGTCCGACGCCGGCTGATGGTATGCCGGCGGTGGACGATTCGTCGAAGGGTCCGCAGGGAAAGGCGGGGACCGAGGTGAAGTCGCCCATGGTCGGCACCTTCTACGGCGCCCCCGAGCCGGGCGCGAAGCCGTACGTGTCGGTGGGCAGCCGCGTCTCGAAGGGCCAGATTCTCTGCATCATCGAGGCGATGAAGATCATGAACGAGATCGAATCGGAGGTCTCGGGTGTCGTGACCGAGGTGCTGGCGCCGGATGCCGCACCGGTGGAGTACGGACAGGCGCTCTTCCGCATCGATTCGAATGGCTAAGCGTCCGGCTCCGTCGGCCCCCGGCGCGTCTGGCACTCCAGCCGGAGCCGCGGCGGGTGCATTCAATTTCAAGGACGTGCTGCAACAGCTGGTGCAGCGCAACGCATCCGACCTGCATCTCAAGGTGGGGCGGCCGCCGACGCTGCGGCTGCATGGCGATCTCGTGCCGCTGGATCATCCCGCGCTCAAGCCGGAAGACCTGAAGGGGCTCGCGGAGCAGCTGATGACGCCGCGACAGGTGAAGGAGTTCACGGACAACAAGGAATGCGACTTCGCCATCGGCGTGCCGGGCATCGGGCGCTTCCGGTGCAACGTGTATCAGCAGCGCGGATCGCTCTGCTACGCCATGCGATCCATTCCGTACCAGGCCAAGACGCTCAAGGAGCTCAATCTTCCCCCCGTGCTGGAGGAGATCGCGCTACGCCCGCGTGGCTTGGTGCTCGTCACCGGTATCACCGGGTCGGGCAAGAGCACGGCGCTCGCGGCCATGATCCAGCACCTCAACGAGCACCGGAAGGCAAACGTCATCACGATCGAGGATCCGATCGAGTTCCTCCATCGGGACATCAACTGCAACATCAACCAGCGCGAGGTCGGCACCGATACCGCGACCTTCGCCCAGGCGTTGCGCCGAGTGCTGCGGCAGGATCCCGACGTCATCCTCATCGGCGAGATCCGCGATCTGGAAACGCTCGACACGGCGCTGAAGGCGGCCGACACGGGGCACCTTGTGTTCAGCACGCTGCACACGACCGATGCGACGCAGACGATCAATCGCGTGCTGTCGTTCTACCCGCCGCACCAGCAGGCGGAGGTGCGGTTTTCGCTGGCCAGCGCGTTGCAGGCGGTCGTGTCGCTGCGCCTGGTGCCGCGTTCGGACAAGCCGGGCCGCGTGCCCGCGGTCGAGGTGCTGATCAACACGCAGACGGTGCGCGACCAGATCCGGGACATGGACAAGACGCTCAACATCCCGGACCTGATCAAGGAAGGCACGGTGCAGTACGGCATGCAGAGCTTCGATCAGGCGCTGATGGCGTATTACTCGCAGGGAATCATCTCCTACGAGAGCGCGGTCTTCTATGCCACCAGCCCCAGCGAGTTCGCGCTGCGCGCCCAGGGCGTAGCCGGCACCAGCGACACGAGCTGGTCCGGCTTCGAGACCGACTCCACCGCCTGACCGCAGGACGCGGCAAGTCATGTTCAAGAAAGTGCTCATCGCCAATCGCGGCGAAATCGCCCTGCGCATCATCCGGGCGTGTCGCGAGCTGGGCGTGCAGACCGTCGCCGTCTACTCGGAGGCGGACCGCGAGTCGCTGCACGTTCGATTCGCCGATGACGACGTCTGCATCGGTCCGGCGCCAGCGCGCGACTCGTACCTGAAAATTCCGCGACTCATCGCGGCGGCGGAGATCACCGGCGCGGACGCGATCCATCCCGGTTACGGATTCCTGGCCGAGAATGCCGAGTTCGCAGAGATCGTGACGGCGAGCAATCTGGCGTTCATCGGTCCGACGGCGGAGCAGATCCGCGTCATGGGCGACAAGGCGGCGGCCCGCAAGGCGATGACGGCGGTGGGCGTGCCGATCGTGCCGGGCACACCGGGTCCCGTGGAAGACGTCGACGAGGCGCTCGATTTCGCGAAGCGCATCGGCTTTCCCGTCATCATCAAGGCGGCGGCGGGCGGCGGCGGAAAGGGGATGCGTGTCGCGAAGGACGCCGACGATTTCGCGCGCTCCTTCCAGCTCGCCCGCAGCGAGGCGCTGTCGGCGTTCGGCAATGGCGACGTGTACGTCGAGAAGTACCTCATGCGCCCGCGGCACATCGAGTTCCAGATCATGGGCGACAAGTTCGGCAACGTCATCCATCTGGGCGAGCGGGACTGCTCGGTGCAGCGCCGCCACCAGAAGTTGATCGAGGAATCGCCGAGTCCCGCGATGACCCCCGACCTCCGGAAGCGGATGGGCGACGCCGCCGTCGCCGGAGCCAAGGCCATCGAATATGTCGGGGCAGGGACGATCGAGATGCTGCTCGACGAGGATGGGTCGTTCTACTTCATGGAAATGAACACCCGCATTCAGGTCGAGCACCCGGTGACGGAGATGATCACCGGCATCGACCTTGTGAAGGAGCAGATTCGTGTCGCCGCGGGGGAGCGGTTGTCCGTCCTCGAGATGCCGCCGCTGCGCGGCCACGTCATCGAGTGCCGGGTGAACGCGGAAGATCCCAACCGCAACTTTCAGCCGTCGCCCGGAAAGATCCACACCTTCCATCCACCAGGTGGAAACGGCGTACGGCTCGACACCCATGTGTACGCGGGCTACACCGTGCCGCCGTTCTACGATTCGATGATCGCGAAGGTGATCTGCCAGGGACGCGATCGTCCCGAGGCGCTGGCGAAGATGCGTCTGGCCCTCGAGACGTTCATCATCGAGGGGCCGATGACCACCATTCCGTTCCTCGCGCGCGTGATGCAGAACCCCCGCTTCCAGAGTGGCGATGTGGACACGAAGTTCCTGGAACGGGAACCGGACCTGATGAAGGAGCCGGGCTAGGTGCGGGTCGATGTGCTATATGGCGTGCAGCAGCTTTCGCCACAGGATGTGCAGGGACGGGTCGTCGCCGTCATCGACGTACTCCGGGCATCGACGACGATCGCCGTGGCGCTCTCCAACGGCGCGAAGGCGGTCGTGCCCTTCGAGAGCTCCGAGGATGCGATCATGCGCTCCAAGCAGATGGAACGCGGGTCATTCCGGATTGCTGGCGAGCGCCGGATGCTCAAGATGGAAGGGTTCGACCTCGGCAACTCCCCGCTGGAGCACACGCGTGCCGTCGTGGAGGGCACGACCGTGCTCCTCGCCACCACCAACGGGACGAAGGCGCTCCTCGCCGTTCAGGGCGCTCGTGACGTGGTGGTCGCGTCGTACGTCAACCTGACGGGAGTGAGCACGATGTTGCGCGCCGCGTTGCGCGGGGGCGCGGATATCGCGATCGTCTGCGCGGGACAGGAGCGACAATTCGCGCTCGAGGACGCCGCGTGCGCTGGGCGGTACGTCCATAATATTTCCAAGCGGCTCGCCGACATCGACTTGAACGATGCCGCGCTGGCCGCGTCGCTGATTGACCGAAAGTACGGCGACAACCTGATGCGGCTCTTCAATACCGCGGCGCATGGCCGGGCCCTGGCCGCCGCGGGATTCGAAGGGGATCTGGCGGCGTGTGCGGCCGTGGATTCGTTCCCGGTCATCCCGATCTACCAGGACCGGATGATCACCAAGCTGGGGCCCGAACGCGAGCGGTAACCCCCGTGGGCAGTACTGGCATCAAGCGCGAACTGATCGGTATCGCGCTCCTCCTTTCCGCCGTGTTCCTCGCCGGCGCACTGCTCTCGCTTGCGCTTCGCGACCTCGGCGCGGGTTTCGACATGGGCCCCGTCGGCCGCATCCTGTCGGAGCCTCTCGTCGCGTTTCTCGGATGGCCCGCGGCCTCGCTCGTCCCCGCTGTCCCAGCCGTCCACGCGCTTCGGCTGTTCGGACGGCTGGAGTCGGAGACCGATCGATCCTGGATGATCTTTTTCGCCGGGGTCGTCGCCCTCCTGCCCATCGCCATCGGGCTCGGGGTGAACGCACCGCGCGGTGCGTACGCGCCGTCATCAGGGTTGTGGGGCGGGTTCGTGGCGTTCTACTGGAGAGCGTGGTTCGGTGGCGTGGGAGCGTGGGTGATCGTGGCACTCGCCACGAGCGCGCTCACGGCGGCGACGCTCCGGTGGAATCCGGTGCGCATGCTCGTGGGCCGCCGGCTGGCGGCCGCGGCTGCCGCTCCCGTCGCCGGTCCGAGCAGCGAGTCGGACGAGCCGTACGCGCCGCCGAAACGTCGCCGGAAGAAGGGCGAGATGAAGGACCTCGCCCTCTCGCTCGAGCCGCCGCCGGAGGAGTTCGCCGCGATCGGCGATCCGCTCGCCGCCATGCAGGCGTCCGCGTCGGCCGACGCCGACGCGAAGGAGGATGCGGCGATCGAGGAGGCGTCCAGGCGCCGCGGGAAAAAAAAGGATGGCCCATCGAAGCCGGGTCGCGATCAGGAGATCGCGGCGGCGATCGGCGCGACCGCCCTGCCCGAAGGCTCGAGCGAGGAGCTTCCGCCGGCCGACCTGTTGACCATGCCGCCCACGCGCAACGCGGAGCTCGGCAAGCGTGAGCTCGACGCCATGGGCGTGAAGCTCATGGACGCGCTGCGCACCTTCAAGGTGGAAGGCGAGCTGACGGGACGCACGACCGGCCCTGTGGTGACGCAGTTCGAGGTGTCGCCCGCGCCCGGGGTGAAGGTGCGACAGATCGCGAATCTCTCGAACGACCTCGCGCTCGCCATGCGCGCGCCGTCGATCCGCATCGTCGCGCCCATTCCGGGCCGAGGCGCCGTGGGGGTCGAGGTCCCGAATCCCACGCCGGAGATGGTCGGGTTCCGCGAGCTGATCGAGCATCCGGATTTTCGCAGCGCGCGCGCAGCGCTCCCCATCGCGTTGGGCAAGGATCTCGAGGGTAAGCCCGTCATCGCCGACCTCGCGAAGATGCCGCACCTGCTGATCGCGGGTGCGACGGGGTCCGGCAAGTCCGTCTGCGTGAACACCATCATCACCAGCCTCGTCTACCGCCACACGCCGCGCACGCTGCGCTTCCTGATGGTGGATCCCAAGATGGTCGAGCTGTCCGTCTACAACACACTGCCCCACCTCCGTCACAAGGTCATCACCGATAATCGTGATGCCGCCTCGGTGCTCAAGTGGGCGGTGATGGAGATGCAGGAACGGTATCAGCTGCTCGCGGCCAACGGCTGCCGCAACCTCCAGGATTTCAACCAGCGCGTGCAGAAGGAGACGCCGCTCAAGAAGCCACGCGACAAGAGCGTCGCGTTCGAGGACGACGTGTACCGCGGGGGCATTCTGCCCTACATCGTCGTCGTGATCGACGAGATGGCGGACCTCATGATGACCGTGCAGAGCGAGGTGGAGACGCCGATCGCCATGCTGGCGCAGAAGGCGCGCGCCATCGGCATCCACCTCATTCTCGCGACGCAGCGGCCGAGCGTGAACGTGATCACGGGGCTCATCAAGGCGAACTTTCCGAGCCGCATCGCATTTCGTGTCGCGTCGCAGGTGGACAGTCGCACGATCATCGACGGCTCGGGTGCGGAGATGCTGCTCGGCAACGGCGACATGCTGTTCATTCCGCCGGGCAAGAGCGAAGCGAGCCGGCTGCAGGGCGCGTACCTCTCGAGTGAAGAGACCGAAAAGCTGATGAGCTGGTACGAGTCCCAGCGCGATCGCCGGCGTGCCGAGCTGGCCGCGGCGGGCCTGGTGTTCGAGGCGGAGATGTCGCCCGACGAGCCGGACATTCTCGAGACCGTGCGCACGCGCGAAGCCGAAGCGCGGGCGGCACTCGATGGCGGCGGCGACGACGGCGCTCCGCCGGATGGCGTGCGCGATCCGCTCTTTCGTGAGGCGGCCGAGCTCTGCATCCAGAATCAGTCCGGATCGACCTCGCTGTTGCAGCGTCGCCTGGGCATCGGCTACGGGCGCGCGGCGCGGGTGATCGACCAGCTCGCCGATGCCGGCGTGCTCGATCCCAAGAGCGGTCCCAAGGGTCGGGAGGTGCGGGTGGGACTCGAGGACCTCGACCGGATCTGCGGAGTGCGGGAATGACGATGCGGTCGATTCTCATTCGCAGCGCCACGCTCGGCCTGCTTGCCATCGCTGCACCGCCGCGGGCGCACGCGCAGCAGGTGCCGCCGCTCACGCCACTCGACGCGCCGCCGCGCGCGTCGTCCATGGTGCTCCGCATGGAGGACGTGTCGGGCGCGCTCGCCAACGTGCCCGTGGAGTCGCTCCCGCCCTTCGCTCGGCCCAACGGCATGCTGCTGCGCGCCGACACCCTGGTCTACCAGCAGTTCTCGCGTCGCGATACGCTCGTCACGCCGTTGGGGCTGCGCACCGTGGTCATCACCGAGACCAGTTTTGCCGGGTCGCCGTCGTGGCTGATCGCCGAGGCTCGCACCGGCACCGCGGTACACACCACCGACTCGCTGTACCTTGCGCGCTCGGATCTTTCGCCGTCGCGATGGCTGGCCACGAACGGCAAGTCGCAGCTTGCGTCGTCGTTCAGCCGCGACTCGATGTTCGTCGCCATCCAGACGTATCAGGGCCGATCATCCGTGGTCACCCCGCTGCCGGCCGGCGCGCTACTCACGCCGGGAATGGTGGAGCGGATCGTCGAGCTGCTGCCGCTCGAGATCGGATTCCGCACCGGCGCGACGATCGTGCTGTTCGAAATGGGTGCGCCGAGGGCGGTAGCTGCCGAGTTGCGGGTGGATGCCGAGGAGACCGTGATGTTGCCCGATCGTACGGTGAGCTGCTGGGTCGTCGTCCTGCGGGCGGGAGCGCTGGAGGAACGACTGTGGGTGAGCAGGGACGGCCTGCGGGTCGTGAAGACGGAGCAGGCGACGGGCGCCGGCATGCTGACCGCGGTGTTGCAGCCCTAGTCCGTCCGGTCGCGGGAAAACGCTGCCATGCGCACGCCGACGATGCCACGCCTCGTCGGCGTTCGCGTATCGTGCCCCCATGTCAGCAGCCACGCAGGCGTTGGGCGAGCTGGGAGAGCGGATTGCGGAGCGATGGCTTCGGGAGCGTGGCTGGCGGGTGGTGCAGCGGCGCTTCCGGAGCGGACATCGGGACATCGACCTTGTCGTCGAGCAGGAAGGGGTGGTGGCATTCGTTGAGGTGAAGGCTCGTCGCGGAGAGCAGTTCGGAGGCCCGGTGGAAGCGGTCAACTGGCGGAAACAGAAGGAGTTGGGTCGCTCAGCCCGGGTCTGGGTCGCCCGCCATGGCCGCAGGGACGACGCGTACCGCTTCGATGTGATCGGCGTCCTCCTCGTCGGGCCCAGGGTGCGGATCCGCCACGTTCCGAACGCGTTCCCTCTACACCTTTCGGCTTGATTTCGGGTGGCGATCTTCGTATTTTATTCGGGTATCGGGTAGCCTGCTTTTCCGGTACGCTTATGTCCGCGTGGCCAGAGGAATCCACGACAAACGAGAGGATGTTCACGACATGGCTGGGACCACGGTTGCAGACGACAAGAAGAAAGCGCTGAGCCTCGCGATCGCGCAGATCGAGAAGAGCTGCGGAAAAGGCTCCATCATGCGGATGGACGCGCGCGAAAAGGTTCGCATCGAGGCGGTACCCACGGGCGCCATCAATCTCGACGCGGCCATCGGCGTCGGCGGGATTCCTCGCGGGCGAGTCACGGAGATCTACGGTCCGGAGTCGAGCGGCAAGACGACGTTGTGTCTCCACGTGGTGGCGAACGCGCAGAAGCTGGGCGGCGTCGCGGCCTTCATCGATGCGGAACATGCGCTCGACACGGAGTACGCGCGCAAGCTCGGAGTGGACGTCGAGGCGCTGCTGATCTCGCAGCCCGACACAGGCGAACAGGCGCTCGAGATCTGCGAGATCCTCGTGCGCTCTGGGGCGGTGGACATCGTGGTGATCGACTCGGTAGCGGCGCTCGTGCCCAAGGCCGAGATCGAGGGCGACATGGGCGAATCGCACATGGGTCTCCAGGCGCGCCTCATGAGTCAGGCGCTCCGCAAGCTGACCGGTGCGATCTCTCGCTCCAAGACGATCGTGATCTTCATCAACCAGCTGCGTGAGAAGATCGGCGTCATGTTCGGCAACCCCGAAACGACGACGGGTGGCAAGGCGCTCAAGTTCTATGCGTCGGTTCGCCTGGACATCCGCCGGATCGGTCCGGTGAAGGACAAGGAGGAGGTGGTGGGTTCCCACGTCCGGGTGAAGGTCGTGAAGAACAAGGTGGCCCCACCGTTCAAGCAGGCCGAGTTCGACATCATGTACTCGGAGGGGATCAGCCACACGTCGCTGCTGGTCGACATCGGGTCCGAAGCGAACATCATCGAGAAGTCCGGGGCCTGGTACAGCTACAACGGTCAGAAGATCGGCCAGGGCCGCGAAAACGCGAAGATGTACCTCAAGGACAACCCGGCCATGATGGCGGAGATCGAAGAGAAGGTCAAAGTCGTGCTCGGCATCGGTGCCGATCAGGCGGGACTGCCTCCAGAGGCGGACGAGGCGGAGTAGGGCAGGACGGGGTCGGGCCCAACCGGGTGCTGGCACCGCAAATGCGAGCTAGGGCTCTCCCGCTGCAAAGCGGGGTAGCAGGACGACAGAGGGGCCGAGGTGTTGGTCTCTGGCAGCGATGGGGCCCGGAATCCCCACCGTGACCAGAGGTCGCATCTCGGCCTCCTCTTTTTGAACGGCACTGGCATCATTGTCGGGATGGGGAATCCACGTTCAGCGTTTCCCGTGCAGCGTTGCCCGTTCGGCGTTCCAACGCGGAACACGAAGCGCCGAACGGGAAACGCTCAACTTGGATTCCGGTGGCTCTCTATCGGAGCCGGAGAACAGCTGAGCCGAATCTCCAGCAGGGTTCACGGTTCACAGTCCGCAACGTGTCGCATATTACCGCCATCACCCCCGTTCTCCGCCATGCCGGCCGGTTCGAGCTGCTCGTGGACGGCGTGCGCGTTGCCACGCTCTCCCTGGATGCGATCGAGCAGCTGAGGCTCGTCGTCGGGGGCAGCGTCGACGGCCTGGAGGAGCGAATCGCACTGGAGGCGGCGCAGCTCGAGGTCTACGATCGCGCGTTGAGCATGCTGGCGTTTCGCGCTCGAGCCTCGACCGAGTTGGCAAGGTTGCTCGTGCGGAAGGGTGCGCTCAAGGAGCACGCCGATCGCGCCATAGCGCGACTTCAGGAGCAGGGGCTGCTTGACGACGCCGCATTTGCCAGGTCGTTCACGCGGTCCAGGGTGCTGAGCGCCCGCCAGTCGAAGCGGCGAGTGCAGCAGGACCTTGCGCGCAAGGGAGTGGCGCGGGACGTCACCGATGCTGCCATCGCGATGGTATTCGAGGAAGAGGGGGTCGACCAGCGGGCGGTGGTAGAGGAGGCGGCGCGAAGGAAACTCCGATCGCTCACCAAACACGACCCCACGGTCCGGCGCCGCCGGCTCTACGCGTTCCTCGCCCGCCGCGGATACGACGGTGACGACATCCGGAACGCGATGGCCGCCGTCGGTGTGGACTTGAATCGCGCCGACGATCTCGAGGAGTAGCGCCGGCGCCCCAGCGCGCTACCAACGCCGCGCCACGCCGCCCTATATTGCCCTTCATGCTCGCCTCCGAGATCCGCCGCCGCTTCCTCGACTATTTCGCGCGCCAGCAGCACGTCATCCGCCGGAGCGCGTCGCTCGTGCCGGCCGACGATCCCACCCTGTTGTTCGTCAACGCGGGGATGGTGCCGTTCAAGAAGGTGTTCCTCGGCATGGACGAGGCGCCGGACGGGAAGCGGCGCGCCACGACCGCGCAGAAGTGCGTGCGCGCGGGAGGCAAGCACAACGATCTCGAGCAGGTGGGGCACACGGCGCGACATCACACCTTCTTCGAGATGCTCGGCAACTTCTCGTTCGGGGACTACTTCAAGCGAGACGCCATTCGCTTCGCGTGGGAGCTCGTCACGAGTCCGTCGGAGCTCGCCATCGACCCGTCGCTCCTGCGCGTCACGGTGCATCACACCGACGACGAAGCGTTCGCCCTGTGGCAGGAAATCGCCGGCCTGCCGGCCGAGCGCATCTATCGGCTGGGTGACAAGGACAACTTCTGGCAGATGGCGGACACCGGTCCCTGCGGCCCGTGCACGGAAATCTACGTCGACCTGGCGAAGGTCGCGACGGACTTCCGGTTTCCGAATGGCGCGAAGGGAGAGTGGACGGATCTCTCGCGCGTGGAGTTCTCGCACGATGCGTTCGTGGAGGGCGCGGAGGCGGGACGGTTCCTGGAAATCTGGAATCTCGTATTCATGCAGTTCGATCGGCAGGCCGACGGCTCGCTCGTCCCGCTGCCGAAACCCTCCGTCGACACGGGCGCGGGGCTGGAGCGGATTGCGGCGGTCAAGCAGGGGGTCACGAACAACTTCCACACCGATCTATTCGCTCCGATCATCGCCAAGGTCGAGTCGATGACAACGGAGTATCGCGGACGGACATCGATGGAGCCGTACGAACTCGAGTTCAGTCAGTTCGGGCCCGCGGTGCAAAAGCGCTCGAGCGTCGTGAAGAATAACCGCATCACCGTCGACCCAGCCGCGTTCCACGTCATCGCGGATCACGCTCGCGCAGTGGCCTTCCTTCTTGCGGACGGAATCAATCCCTCCAACGACGGACGTGGATACGTCGTTCGGCGAATTCTCCGCCGCGCAGTTCGTTATTCCTTCCTGCTCGGTCGTGTGGAGCCCACGCTGGTGGAGGTCGTCGAGACGGTTATCGACACGATGGGCGATGACTATCCCGAGCTGAGGGAGCGGCGAGCGCTCATCCTCAAAACCACCCGAGCCGAAGAGGAGAGTTTTCTCGCGACCATCGAGGGGGGACTCGCCCGATTCGACCAGCTCGCGCCGCAACGCAGCACCCAGGGAAGCACGCGGGTGCGCGGGACGATCAGCGGCGAGGATGTGTTCCGCCTCTACGACACCTTCGGTTTTCCAATCGATCTCACGGAATTGATGGCCCACGAGCGCGGCTACACCGTGGACATCGCCGGATTCGAGGCCGCGTTGGGCGAGCAACGCACGCGATCCAAGGACGAGCGCAAGTCCCGCAAGCTGACGGTGGAATCCGATACGCTCGGCGACATCGCCGCGTGGGAGCGCGCGGGCGACGACGTGGACTCGCGATTCGTCGGATACGATGCGATCGAGATCGAGACGCAGGTTGCCGCGTTGCGCCGTCTCGAGGGGAATCGCGTCGCCATCCTGCTGCGCGAATCACCGTTCTATGCCGAGTCCGGCGGGCAGGTGTCCGACGAGGGCGAGATCGTAGGGAAGGGCTGGCGCGTCGACGTCGATGGCGTGCGGAAGATCGATGGTCGTTCCGCTGCGCTGGGGCGCCTGACTGGCGACTTCCGATTCGGCGCCGCGACCGCGCGCGTCCCCACCGCTCGGCGCAAGGATACGGAGCGCAATCATACGGCGACGCATCTGCTCCATGCCGCGCTTCGGACCGTGCTCGGAGACGCCGTGCATCAGGCGGGGTCGCTCGTGCATCCTGATCGGCTGCGGTTCGACTTCACGCAGCATGGGCCGGTGAAGCCGGAGCAGCTCGCCGAGGTGGAAGGCATCGTCAATCGCGAGATCTGGCGCGCCCATCCGGTGCGATGGAGCGAGATGCCGTACGCGGCGGCGCGCGCGAAGGGCGCGATGGCGCTGTTCGGCGAGAAGTACGGCGATGTCGTGCGCGTGGTGGACGTCGCCGGTGTATCGATGGAGCTCTGTGGTGGCACGCACGTCCGCAATACGTCGGAGATCGGCCTCTTCGTCATCGTGAGCGAAACCGGCGTGGCGAGCGGCGTGCGGCGGATCGACGCCCTCACCGGCCCCGGCGCGTTCGCGATGCTGAAGGAGCGCGAACGCACGCTGCATCGCGTGGGAGAGGCGCTCAAGGCTCCGGTGGACACCATCGAGCGACGAGTGCAGCAGCTCGTCGACGAGCGGCGCGGACTCGAGAAGCAGCTCGACGAGGCGCGACGCAGTGGCGGGGATGAGCTCGCCGGACTCATCGCGGCGGCGGCGTCGCTGGGCGTCAACGGCGCGCGGCTGATCGTCGGCACCGTGAGTGCGCCCGACGTGAAGTCGCTGCAGGCGATGGGTGATGCGTTGCGCGAGCAGATGGGGAGTGGCGTCGGCCTGCTCGCGACGCACCTGCCGGATGGCAAGGGTGCGATGCTGGCTGTCGTGAGCGACGACTTGCGTCTGCGCGGAATCCGCGCCGATGCGATCGTGCGAGACGTCGCGGCGCTCGCCGGTGGTCGGGGGGGCGGGAAACCGCACATGGCGCAGGCCGGCGTGCCCGACGCCGCGCGCATGGCCGACGCGATGGCTGAGGCGCCCAGGCTGGTGGAGGCGATGGTGAACCAGTCGTGACGGTTCGAGAATGGCTGGACGCGCGTACGCCGCCCGGTCCTGCCGCGCTGCGTGCGCGGATCGACGCCGCGCTGGGTGCTGCCTCCGCCGATGACCGAGCCACCGCGACGCACGCCTGCCTCGCTGCGGCGGAGCGTCTCGTGGAGGATCTCATGCTCCGCGACTGCAGCACGCGCGACTCCGCTCTCGACCTGCTGGCCGCCGACGCGCTCGTGACCTATGCCTTCGAAGCCGCCAGCGAGTCACCGTTGGAACTTGCGCAGCGAGCGACCGACGCAATGGTGCGGATGGCCGTGCTCGGTGCCGCGACGGGCCAGCGAGTCACCGGATAGTGAATTCGCCACTCCGAATGGCGTGCGGCCAACCGGCATGATCGACATCCACTCACACCTCCTTCCCGGCGTCGACGACGGGTCTCGGTCCATCGAGCGATCGGTGCCGGTGCTCCAGCAGTTCGCCACTGACGGCGTCGAGTGCGTCGTACTCACGCCGCATCTGGTGGCATCGCAGGCGCATCGAGCGCCGTACGAGAAGCATCTCGAGATTCTCGAAACGCTACGTGCGTCCGCGCCAGCTCAACCTGCACTTCGATTGGGCTGGGAGATCATGCTCGACGAGCCGAACGTGGATCTGCGCGGATCGCGCCTCGGCCTCGGAGGGTCACGTGCGATCCTCGTGGAGTTTCCCCGTACGAGTGTTCCTGATGGTGCGGCGAGGGAACTTTTTCGACTTCGAAGTAGCGGGAGCGTGCCTGTCCTCGCGCATCCGGAGCGCTACTGGGGATGCACCGTCGCGAAGGTCACCGAGTGGCGAGCGGCCGGCGCGGTGATCCAGATGGATACGGCGGGTCTGAAGGGAACCGGAGGAGTCGCCAGGATTTCTCGAGCGCTGCTCGAGGCAGGTGTGGTGGACCTCTTCGCGAGCGACAACCACGGCGACGGTCGTTCGCTGGCGACGGCTCGCACCTGGCTCCTGGACGTTGCCACGCAGGAGCATGTGGATCTCCTGACGCGCACGAATGCCCGGAGGCTGCTGGATAACGAGGATGTCGTGCCCGTGCCGCCGCTCTCGGAGCAGCGCGGCGTGTTCGAGCGACTCCGCGAACTGTTTTCCCGCCGATAGGCGGCATCCCGCAGAACGCTCTCTCCTCACATCATCACCGGCTCCCGATGTCATCGCACTTCAGTACTGCGCTCCGTGAACTCGCCGCAACCGCCGAGCGGGTCGCGACGGAGCTGGAAGCCGATCTCGACGCCGCGCTCGAGATGGTGCAGGCCACGGTGAAGGTGAGCGGCACGCTGTTCTTCTGCGGCAACGGTGGAAGCGCCGCGGATGCGCAGCACATGGCCACCGAGTACGTCGTCCGCTACATGCGCAACCGACGGGCGTATCCGGCCTTGGCGCTCACGACGGACACCTCGCTGCTCACGGCGGCGGGCAACGACATCGGATTCGAGAACGTGTTCGCACGTCAAATCGAGGCGCTCGCGAAGCCGGGCGACCTGCTGATCATTCACTCGACGAGCGGCAACTCGCCCAATGTGCTGCGCGCGGCGGAAGCGGCGCACGAGAAGGGAGTGAAGGTGCTCGCATTCAGCGCGCGCGATGGCGGTGCGCTCAAGGCACTCGCCGATCACAGCGTCGTGATCCCGACGAACCGCACGGACCGGGCGCAGGAACTTCACCTGTGCATCGAGCACATCATCTGCGACGTCGTGGAGCGCTCCCTATGATCGAGCTCCGTGGGCGGCGGGCCCTGGTTACGGGCGGATCACGCGGCATCGGTGCAGCGACGGCGCGTTTGCTGGCGCGGGCCGGCGCGAACGTGATGATCGGTTATCGGTCACGACGCGCCGATGCCGAGCGTGTCGTCGCCGAGCTTCGGGAATGCGGCGTGACCGCCGCTGCGCATGGTGGCGACCTGTCCACGCTCGACGGCAGTGAGTCGCTCGTCCGCGAGACGGTGCGCGTGCTCGGCGGACTTGACATCTTCGTCGGTAATGCGGGAGTGTGGCCAGCCGATGCAGTCGCGCTGGCCGACATGACCGAGGAGCGGTGGATGCGCACGATGCGCGAGAACGTCGACTCCATCTTCTATTGCACGCGAGCCGTCGCTCGCGTGATTGCGGATCACGGGCGCATCGTGCTCGTGTCGAGCACGGCGGGGCAGCGCGGCGAGGCATATCATGCCGACTACGGGACGAGCAAGGGCGCCGTCATCTCGCTCACGAAGTCGCTCGCCGTCGAGCTGGGAGGCCGGGACGTCACGGTAAATTCCGTCGCGCCGGGGTGGGTGGATACCGAGATGGTGGCGTCTGCCCTGGCTGGCGACGTGCGCGCCCGCGTGGACGCAGCCATTCCGCTGGGTCGCATCGCGACAGCCGACGACATCGCCGGTCCGATTCTCTTTCTCTGCTCGCGGCTCGCGCGGCATGTGACGGGCGAGATCCTCAATGTCAACGGCGGGAGCGTGCTCTGCGGATGATCGTGCTCCTGTTCACCGGCGGCACGATCTCCATGAGGTTTGATGCCGAGGCGGGTGGGGCCGTGCCGTCGCTGAGTGGGGAGGAGATCGTCAAGGCGACGCGCGGACTGTCGGACCTCGCCGCGCTCGAGATCGAGCAATGGGGGCGGTTCCCTGGTCCGCACATGACGATCGAGCGGATGTGGGGGCTGCGCAACCGGATCGCGGAGCATCTGGCGAGGCCGGAAGTCGACGGCGTGGTGGTCACCCACGGAACCGACACCCTCGAGGAGTCCGCCTATCTGGTGGCTCGCTCGCTCCCGCCCGACAAGCCGGTGGTGTTCACGGGCGCGATGCGGACGGCGAGCGACCTCGGTTGGGACGGGCCGCCGAATCTGCTGGACGCCACTCGCGTGGCGGCAAGTCCGCTCTCGCGTGGTAATGGGACGCTGGTGTGCATTGGCGAACGGATCCACAGCGCGCTCGAGGTGGGCAAGACGCACACGGAAGCGCGCGACGCATTCGAGAGCCCGGGCCTTGGCGCGCTCGGCGAGGTCGACGAAGGCGTCGTGATCTTCCATCGCGCACTGCTCGCGATGGCGTCGCCCATCGTGCCCGCGGAGCCGGCTGGCCCGGTGGATCTCGTGCATGCGTACGCCGGCTCGGACGCCCGGCTGCTGGACGCGTCGAGAGAGACTGGCGCGCGAGCCGTGGTGCTGGCGGCGATGGGGCGAGGCAACGTGCCGCCGGCGATGGTGGACGGCGTAACGCGATGGGTGGAGAGTGGGCGGCCGGTAGTTGTGAGTTCGAGAGCGCAACGCGGACGAGTGGGGCCGAGCTATGCGTATCCGGGAGGGGGTCGGAAGCTGCTCGACGCGGGGGCGATCTTTGCGTTTGGACGACGGCCGGGGCAGGCGCGGATCGAGACGATGCTGGCGCTGGGGGCCGGGTATTCGTGGGCAGACTTGATCGCGCTATTCGGCGAATCGTGACACTGAGTACTGCGACGGGGAGTGGGGAGTATCACGGCCGAGCTGATAGCTGCAAGCTGTGAGCTGACTGAAGACCCTCATTGTTTTCTGCGCCTTGGACGGGGTGTAGGACTCGGGCGCTGTCGGGACGAACATCGTTGGGCATGCTCTACTGACTTGACTGCGACGCACTGAGCTTCACGCGCTTCAGTAGGCCAACCAGCATGCGGCGAACCTCAACCACTCTAGTCGACAGGTCGTCGTAGACCTCTCTTTCGATCAGACTCAAGTCGCGGGCAACTAACAACTGGTAGTGAGTTTCCGACGCGCTGCCCAACGCGATATCAAGAAAGCGACGAAAATCGTTGCTCGCCGTTTTGCCCGCACCCTCGGCGATGTTCGTGGGAATGGAGAGCGCGGCTCGCCGCAGTTGGCTCGTGAGCGCCACCCCGTCTTTCCGCGGAAAGCCTTCGCTCAAGCGATAGACATCGATCGCGAGCAGGTGCGCCTTCTCCCAGACCTTGAGCTTGTGGTAGTCCTGCATGGGCAGAACATGCAGTTGGCGTCACGCACAC
>JANLTI010000090.1:0-10655 GCA_031362845.1 Gemmatimonadaceae bacterium
GACGATCTCCAGCAAGCGGCCATCGACCTGACCGCACGCGGCGTGCGCGCCGGCGACCTGGTGGTGGGCATTGCCGCCTCGGGCACGACACCGTACGTGCGCGTCGCGCTGGAACACGCAAAGTCGGTGGGCGCACGCACCGTCATCGTGGCCTGTTCGCCGCCGCCAGCGGAGACGCTGCGCAGCGCGGACATCGCCATCGTGGCGATCACGGGCCCGGAGGTGGTCACCGGCAGCACGCGACTCAAGGCCGGCACCGCCACGAAGCTCATCCTCAACATGATCACGACGGGCGCGATGATCCGTGTCGGCAAGACGTTCGGCAACCTGATGGTCGATCTGCGCGCCACCAACGTGAAGCTCGCCGACCGGAGCGAGCGCATCGTGGCCGAGGTGAGTGGGCTCGGACGACCCGAGGCGCGCACGCTGCTCGAGCGCGCCGGCGGCAGTGTGAAGCTCGCGATCGTCATGCACGCGCTGGGGGTCGAGCGGAGCGATGCGGAGCGACAGCTCGCCGAGGCGGGCGGTGTGATTCGACGCGTCGTGAAATCGCCACCGCCGGCTATCGCGTGAGCGATTCGACTCGCCGCGGCGGCATCTATGTGGGGCTCATGTCGGGCACGTCGCTCGATGGCATCTCCGCCGCGGTCGCACGCTTTACGCCGAGCGACGCTGCCGGCTACGCCGTGGACCTGCTGGGGTTCCACGTGCACGAGTACGCACCGGCGCAGCGCGAGCGCATGCTGGCCGCGATGCAGAGCGGATCCGCGCGCGACTACTGCCGGCTCGCCGTGGACTTCGGCGGCTGGCTCGCCGACGCGGCCATCGCGGTGATGGCCGACGCGGGCATTTCGCGCGCGGACATCCGCGCGATCGGCTCGCACGGCCAGACGCTGTGGCACGAGCCGGGTCATTCCACCTGGCAACTCGACGCGCCGGCCCTCATCGCCGAGCGTACGGGGCTCGCGGTCGTGAGCGACTTCCGCGTGCGCGACGTGGCCGCGGGTGGGCAGGGTGCGCCGCTCGTACCCATCGCCGACGCGCTCCTGTTCGCCGGACGTCAGTGGCGCGCACTCCAGAACATCGGCGGCATCGGCAACGTCACGGTTGTGCCACCCGACGGGACGCTGGCCAGCGTTCGCGCCTTCGACACGGGTCCCGGGGTCGGCGTCCTCGATGCGGTCGTGCGGCTCGTGGACCCGTCGCTCCGCTACGATCACGACGGGCGCATGGCCGCGCGCGGTCGCGTCATCCAGGGTGTGGTGGACGCCCTGCTCGCGGAACCCTACTTCCGCGCCGAGCCACCCAAGAGCACGGGGCGCGAGCTGTTCGATGCGGCGTACGTGAAACGACTCGTGGCGCGCTGCCGCGCCGAGCGGGCCGATGCCACGGACGACGATGTCATTGCCACCGCCACGGCGCTCACCGCGCAGAGCATTGCCGATGCGTATCGGCGGTTCATTCCCGAACCGATCACCGAGACCATCCTCTCGGGAGGCGGCGCGAAGAATCTAACGCTCCGCTCGCAGCTCGCCTCGGCGCTCGGTGGACTCCGCGTGCGCACGTTCGACGAAGAATTCTTTGACGGTGAAGCGAAAGAGGCCGTGGCGTTCGCGCTGCTCGCGCACCTGCATCTGGAAGGCTTGCCGGGAAATGTGCCCACCGCCACCGGTGCGAAGGGCCGTCGCGTGCTGGGAATGCTGACACCCGCCTAGCGACGCGGGTCAGGGCGCGGCGGGCGCCTTTGCGGGCGCGCCGGCCAGAAACGCCATCAGGCGCGACGCCGGCACCGCGTACACGATCCGCCCACTCGATTCCGGAGCCCCGCCGTAGACGACGCCCACCAGCGCGCCGCGCGTGTCGAACACCGGTGCGCCGCTCGAGCCCTGTCCGGCGTACGAATCGATCTGCACCACGTCATCGAGCCGCTTGCTCACCGTGCCCACCGTGGTGGTCGAGCGCGCGGTGATGTGCAGCCCGGTTCCCTCCATGGGCGTGGAGACGGCGTGCGGATACCCGATCGACGCGATCGCCGCTCCAACGCGCGCGCCCTCGGCGCTGCTCCGCAGACCGGACACCACGGGATACATGCCGGCGTCGTCCACCTGCACCAGCGCGAGATCGTCGCGCTCACTCAGGCGGACGATGTGCGCCGGCAGCCAGGCGGTGGTGTTGCCGTAGATCACGCGCAGGCGTCGCGCCGGACGCCCCGCGGCCGAGCGCACGACGTGCCGGTTCGTCACGAGCAGTCCGGTGGAATCCACGCCGAACGCCGTGCCCGCCGTGAACGTGCCATCCAGGTCGCTGGCGATCATCGCCACCGCGGCGTCGTTGCGCGCGTGAATGGCGGTGAAGTCCACCACGGCGCGACGCTGCCACGCCGCCAGCGCCGCGACCGCCGCCACGATCAGGACGAGCACGGCCGCCGCGCCGACGTACATCGTGCGCGTCATAGACGCGGTCTGCTCGCGGACCGCAGCGGCCACGCGCACGTTCGTGTCCACGCGCGGGGCATGCACCGTGACCTCCACGCTCGGTCCATGCGTGCCAAAGGTGATCGTGTCGCCCGTGGTGATCGCGCGCTCGGACTCGATCTTCTCGCCATTCACGAACGTCCCGTTCGTGCTGCCCTGATCGTGCACGCTCCACGCTCCGCCCACCAGTCGCAGCTCCGCGTGGCGCGCGGACACGTCGAGATCCTCCTGCGGATCGAATCGCAGGTCGCTGGTCGGGTGGCGGCCTACCATCACGACGCCCGTGTCGAACCGCTCCGTCGAGCCGGCGCGCGCGCCGCTCACGACGCGCAGCTCCAGCGTCACGGTGAGGTCGGTGCCGTCGCTGGTGCGCTCGACTGTCGAGGAATCACGACCTGCTCGGCCGTCCGGTACACCCACCACATCGCGCCGATGAGGAAGACCAGCAGGAACATCAGCGCGATGAGCGAGCCGCGGCTGCGACGCCTGGCCGCGTTGTCATCGGGGATGGTCGTGGTGAGCACGAATGCTTCGGGAGGCAGCTCCCGCGTCGTGCGGCGCATCACCGGCATCTCACTCGTCGTCACCTGGCTGAGCGGGCGGTCGATCGCCGAGACATTGCCGGAATCGTTCGGCAGCCGGAAGACGCGATGCCCCACGTCGTCGCCACCAGCCGGAGCGTCGAGTCCCTCGCCGTCGAACCGTGCCACGATCACCGTGATGTTGTCTGGCCCGCCCATTTCGTTCGCACGGTCGATCATCCGCTCGCAGGCCGCGGCAAGGCTCCGTTCTTCCGTCACGATGCGTGTGATCTCGTCGCCGCGCACCTGCCCGCTCAATCCATCGCTGCACAGCACGAGCAGGTCGCCGCGCCGCACGGGCTGGTGGGTGAGATCCACCTTGATCGTCGCCTCGGGCCCGAGTGCCTGGAGGATGATGTTGCGTCGCTCGCTCTGCTCGGCCTCCTCCTCGGTCAGCTCGCCCGCCTCGATCAGCTTCTGCATGAGCGACCGATCCTTCGTGATCTGTCGCCCGACGCCATTGCGCACCAGATACGCTCGACTGTCGCCCACCTGGGCCAGGTAGAGCGTGTCGCCGAGCACGCCGGCCACCGTGGCGGTGGTGCCCATGCCACGGAATTCAGGATGCTCCAGCGCAAAGGTATGGATGTGCGCATTGGCCGCCGCCGTCGCGCGCTTGATCGCCGCGGCGAACTCATCGTCCGTCGGCCGTTCGTCCGCGGTGAGGGCGGTGGTGAGCTCCTCGAGCACCACGTCGATCGCCATGGCGCTGGCGATCTCGCCCGCCGCGGCACCGCCCATGCCGTCCGCGACCATGAACAGCGTCCCATGGATGCCCACCGTGTGCGTGAGCAGCGCGGGCTCCAGCGTCGACGTTCCGCGCGTGAGGTCGGCGACGACGAACGCATCCTCGTTGTGCTCGCGCATGCGCCCCACGTCCGTGCGTCCGAAGACGTGCACGATGACCGGCTCACGCGGCGCTTGCTTCGGTGGCGAAGGGTTGGGCACGGTCACGAGATCAGGGGCTTTCACAGGTTGCGAGCGCTTCCAGGAGTTCCTGCCGCATCTTGCTGCTCAGCGCTGCCGCATCGATGCGTCGCATGATGCCGCAGCCTCGTTCCGCCCCTCCCGTGAGGAGCGCCGCCTTCGCATCGATCAGGGCCACCGCGGCCACATCGGATGGCGCGCTCACGGTGCTACGATACCTGCCGAGTCGCTGCTCCGCTTGCCGCGCCGATGCGGGGTCGGCTACCGATTCCCACAGCGAATGTAGCTCGCCAGCGTAGCTCCTGCTGGACACTGGCGATACTCCCGCCGGTCCGCCCGCCGGGGGCACCAGCACACGATCCGCGAGAGATTTCGACGACTGCGGCGGTGGCGCGATGGAGGAATTCGTCGCCGGCGGCACGCTGTCCGTCAGCGCGCGCGCGGCACCGCTCGAGTCGCCCTGCACGACCGCGGCGCGATCTCGCTGCGTGGCGTACACCCCGCCACCCAGCAGCATCGCCCCCACGACACCGGCCGCCATCGCGACGCGTACGCGAGTGGGCCTCTGCGCCGGCGAGCCGGTGACCGCCGGCGCGGGACCCGCTGCCACCCGCGTCTTCGGCACCGTGCCAGTCGCCACTCCCATGATGAGCGTCCCCGCGGACCCGTCGGCCGACGCGGGCATCTCGCGCACGGCGGTGTCCAGCGCCCGGCCGAACTCGGCCGCCGTCTGGTACCGCGCCTTCGCGTCACGCTCCAGTGCGCGATCCATCACCTGCTGCACCTTCGGTGTCCACGCCACGTCGGGCTTCATCTCGGCCAGTGTCTTCGGACGGTCGGTGAGGCGCATGATCATCGCCTCCTGCGCCGTCTCCGATGGGAAGGGCAGCCTGCCAGTGAGCAGATGAAACGCGACGAGGGCCAGCGAATACACGTCGCTCCGTCCATCCACCGGGTCGCCCGCGAGCTGCTCGGGGCTCATGTACTCCGGGGTGCCCACCACCATCCCGGTCCGGGTCACTTTCTGCGCGTCGTTGCTCGCCGACTTGGCAATGCCGAAGTCCACGATCTTCACGCAGTCGGACCCGTCGCGATTCTTCGCGAGCATGATGTTGTCGGGCTTGAGATCGCGATGCACGATCCCCATCTCGTGCGCCACCGTCAGCCCGTCCGCCGCCTGCCGCGTGATTTCGGCCGCCCGCGAGGCGGGCAGCGCCCCCTGCGCCCGGACGATCGACGTCAGCGACTCGCCCTCCACATACTCCATCGCGAGATAGATCAGGCCGTCCGGCGTCTCGCCGAAATCATAGATGCCAGCGACGTGGGGGTGGTTGATCCGGCTGGCGTTCGACGCTTCGCGATTGAACCGGCTGATCGCGTCGGCGTCCTGCCCCATGCCCGGATTCATCACCTTTACCGCGCTCTTGCGGCCCATCTTCACGTGCTCGGCCAGATACACCGTGCCCATGCCACCCTCGCCCAGCTTCCGCACGACGTGATACCGTTCGGCCACGATGGCGCCCACCAGATCGGCGCCGGCTGCACCCTGCGCCCGCAACGCGGTGCCGTCCCGGGGACAGAACCGCTCGTTGGCCGGATACTCGGCACTGCAGGTTGGGCAGATCTTGAGGGCGGTCACGTCGACTGGCTGTGGCAATGAAGACTCCGTGGCACACACGGACGAGTTGCTCCGACCGCGCGGCTTTCTCCCCCTACGACGGCGCCCCGACTCGGGATTCGGGCGGGCGCACTGCCGCTGCGCCCTCCGTGCGGCGCGAATATAGGGAGCGCCAAACTGCCGCGCCAACACGATCGTTGGCGACACGGGCGAAGCCTCGCATTCGTGCCGGACGACGGATTAGCTTCACGCCATGATGCTGTCCCGATACACTCGCGCCGCGCTGGCGCTAGCGCTGGCCGCCGCGCTCGCATGCGCGGGCGCTCCTGGCGCGGGAACCCCGCCCGCCCCGACAGGCACCGGCACGGGTACCGCACCGGCGAACCCGCTGCCACCCGTGCCGGAAGTGGACGGTCCGCTCGCGATTCGCGTCCAGTATCCGCGCGCCGACGCCGTCGTCACCTCACGCGACTCGAACTTCATCTTCGGGTCCATCGGCAGCGGCAAGGCGAGGCTCACCGTGAACGGTGCGCCAGCGCGCGTGTATGCGAACGGGGCCTACATGGCGTACGTCGTGAATCCGCCCGCCGATGCGCCGCGGTACGAACTGGTGGCTGTGCGCGGCGCCGACACGGCGCGCGCGACCCACACCATTCGCTATCCCGAGCGCGCCGTCGCCGTTGTTCAAGTGCTGGACAGTGCGCGCGCCGTCAAGCCAGATTCGCTCCCGACCTCGCGCGCGGATACCATCGCTGCGCTCTCGGCCCGTGTGGATTCGCTGCGCATGCGGCTGGCGCAGGAAGAGCCGATCGGCTGGGTGCAGCTGGGCCAGCCGAGCACGGCGACGGATACGGATCGCGTGATCATCGGGCGTCCGCTGGTGGGCGGCACGTACAAGTGGTTCTTCACGCCCGGCACCGTGGTGCCGTTGCTCGCCCGCACGGGCGGCATGGCGCGCGTGCGTCTCGATCGCGCGCTCGATGTGTACGTCGATTCCGCCGATGCGATCGACCTGCCCGCCGACACGCCCGCTCCGCGACGGGTCGCGTCCAACATGCGAGTTCGCGGCGCACCGCAGGGTGTGGATGTCATCATGCCGATCGGACCGCGGGTGCCCTACTTTGTCGAGGAGATGGAGCGTGCCATCGTGGTGACGCTGTACGGCGTGCGCGTGAATACCGACATCGTCAACTTCGCGCCGCAGGACTCCATGGTGCGGTCCGTCGAGTGGGCGCAGGAGTCGTCGGAGCGCGCGAAGGTCACCGTCAATCTGCGCGCAGCGCCGTTCGGGTATCTCGTCTACTGGGAGAACAACGCACTCGTGCTGCGGCTGCGCGGCCGGCCCGCCATCGATTCACGCCGGCCGCTGTCCGGGCTCACCATCGCCGTGGACGCTGGTCATCCGCCTGGCGGCTCCACCGGGCCCACCGGCTTCTATGAAGCACAGGCGACGCTGGCCATCAGCGTGCGGCTCAAGCGCATGCTCGAGGAACGCGGCGCGAGCGTGCTGATGACCCGCACCACCGACTCCGCGATCGCACTCGGCGACCGACCCATCATGGCACGGCGCGCCAACGTGCATGCGTTCGTGTCCATTCACCTGAACGCATATCCGGACGGCGTGAATCCATTCGTCGCGCCCGGTACGGGTACGTACTTTTTCCGCACGCACAGCGAGCCGCTCGCGCGCGCGGTGCAGCGGGGCATGGTGCCGCAGATGGGCCTGCTCGACCTCGGCGTGAACTACGACAACCTGGCCGTCGTGCGCGGCACCTGGTATCCGGCTGTGCTGTGCGAGGGCGCGTTCATCATGCTGCCGGATCAGGAAGCCGCGTTGCGCACGCCGGAGTACCAGGAGCGCTACGCGCGCGGCGTCGCCGACGGCGTCGAGCAATACTTCCGGACGCTGACGTCGCAGTGAGCCGGCTCGCGCGCGGCGGCATCGTCGCCGCGTTGCTCGTGGGAGTGCTGCTCGCGCTCGGTGCGTCGGCCGGTGCCCAGCCCGCGGCGTATCATCGGTATCGTACGCTCGAGACGCCGCACTTTCGCGTGCACGTCGCCGATGGTCTCGAGCGCGAGGGGCGCGTTGCTGCCGCGGCGGCGGAGCGCGCGTACGCCCAACTGAGTCGCGAGCTCGTGCGGCCGCGCGGCATGATCGAGCTTGTCGTGTCGGACGACGCCGATTACGCGAACGGCAACGCGACGCCCTTTCCGAGCAATCGCATCAACATCTTCGCCACGCCGCCCATCGAGAATACGGGGCTGCGCTTCAACGATGACTGGATCGAGATCGTCGTCACGCACGAGCTCGCGCACATCTTCCATCTCGATCGCTCGCGCGGCATCTGGAGCGCGGCGCAGCACGTGTTCGGCCGCGCGCCCTTTCTCTTTCCGAACGCATACGCGCCGTCGTGGTTGATCGAGGGGATTGCCGTTCACTATGAGTCTCGGCTCACCGGGGGCGGACGCCTGAAGCAATCGGGGTTTCGACAGCTGGCCCTGGCAAGTGCGGGCGAGCATCGCCTGCCTCGCCTGGACCAGCTGAGCCTCGGCACGCCGCAGTTCCCCGGTGGCAACGTCGCGTACGCGTACGGTTCGCTCTTCGTCGACTATCTCGCACGGACCTACGGCGATTCCATGGTCGGCCGGCTGGTGGAGCAACAGAGTCGGCAGCTCATCCCCTTTCGTCTCAACCACGCGGCCGAGCGAAGCATCGGCGTCTCCATGTCGGGTGCATTCGCGGATTGGCGAGACTCCGTGGAGCGGAGCGCGGGTGCGCCGCGTCCGCCGCTGGAGCGCTGGCGTGAGCTCACGGGGGAGGGCTACTACGCCGGCGCGCCCCGTTGGCGCTCCGACAGCACACTCGTGTACGCCGGCACGGACGGGCGCGAGACGAACGCCGCGTGGCAGGTGACGACGAGTGGCGTCCGGACACGCCTGGGGCGGCGCAACGGACTGGGCGCGAACGTGCCACTCCCCGACGGCGGTCTATTGTATTCGCAGCTGGACTTCACCGGGCCGAACGAAGTGCGATCCGATCTGTATCGATCGACGTCGGATGGCCGGGTGCAGCGTCTGACTCGTGGTGATCGATTGATCCAGCCGGACGCGCGCCGCGATGGCGAAATCGTGGCCGTGCAGCTCGCGCCTGCTCGCTCGCGGCTCGTGCTCCTCCGAGCGAGCGGCGCACTTCAGCGCGTGTTGCGCGAAGCGGCGGCCGACGAAAGCTGGAGCGAGCCCCGGTGGTCGCCCAATGGCCAGCAGGTCGTGGCGGTGCGGCGGCGTCATGGCGGCGAGTTTTCCCTCGAGGTGATCGACGTCGCGAGCGACTCGACCCGGGTGCTCGACCGGGGGCGGTATGTCATCACCTCGCCGAGCTGGCACCGCAACGGCGTACATGTGCGGTACCTCAGCGAGGAGGACGGGAGTTCTCGCCTGCGCGGCGCGCTGACGCGCGGTCCGGTGAAGCAGACCGCGGAGAGCCCGGAGACAGGCTCGTTCGTCCGGCTCGTGGCAGCGGAGTCTTCGCCGTTCGACAACGCGTTCGCCGGAACATCACTGCGCGCCGACGGGCAGCACATTGGTGTCTCGGAGATCACGCAGGTGACTCAGCCCGACCGCGCGAGCGCGGCCTCGGCGCCAGCCGACTCACAGGCGCTCGCGCCCGGCGACTATCGACGCTACTCGGCATGGCGTTCCGCCCGCCCGCGATACTGGTATCCCATCATCGAGCCGGCCAACGTGCGAGGTACACGGCTCGGCGCAACCACCAGCGGCGCTGATGCGCTCAACCGGCACCTCTATTCGGGATATGCGGCGCTTTCCACGTCCGGTGAGGGCGCGGTGGGCGGATTGTTCTACCGCCATGCCGGCCTGCGCCGGCCAGTCATTGATGCTGCGCTCGCGCAGGACTGGACGTCACAGGGCAACTTCGTGGACTCCAGCGGCGCCGTGCGGGGCTCGTTGCTCAAGCGGACGCAGGATGCCGTGCTCGCCGCCACCTTCGTGCGTCCGAAAGTGCGCTCGTATTCCAACGTGAGTGTCGGGCTGGGCATGGAACGCCGTCGCTTCGCCACCGATCCAGCGACTGCGCTGTCGCGGCTCGATGCGAGCTTCGGCCGTACCTACGTTTATCCGCGACTGTTCGTCGGTGCGGCGTGGATCAACGCGCAGCGACCCGCGCTCAGCATTTCGCCGGAAGACGGCGTGGGGCTCGCATTCACTGCGCGCGAACGTCTGCGCACCGATGCCCTCGGCCGCACGGCGTCGCTCAGCGTCGTGGGCACGGCCACCGGATATCGCTCACTCGACCTGCCGGGATTCGCCCATCATGTGCTCGCGCTTCGCCTGGCCGGCGGATTCGCCGATCGCCGAGCGGCGACGGCGCTCGAGGTAGGCGGCACGAGCGGGACCGCGCTGGAAATCGTCCCGGGGTACACTGTGGGCGAAGGACGCCGGACGTTCGGGGTGCGCGGGTTCGGGTCCGCATCCGTCTACGGCACGAGAGCGGCTGCGGGGTCGCTCGAGTATCGCGCACCGTTCGTGCTCGGCGGACGTGGGTTCCGGTTGCTGCCGTTCTTCTTCGACCGCTCGTCGCTCACTGCGTTCGCCGACGCTGGCGTCGCGACCTGCGCGAGTGATCCGCTGTATCTGTCCATCTGCGCTCCCGTGCCACGCATCGGCCGCACCATCGCCAGCGTCGGCGCGGAGCTCGGCATCTCGGCCGCGCTGCTGCAATGGGACGCGCCCCAGGCGATTCGCGTCGGTGTGGCCGTGCCGGTTGTCGGGCGCGAGGTGGCGAATGCGCGCCGCGCGAGTGCGTATGTGGCGTTCGGGCTCTCCTACTGATTCATCGCGCACAGTCTTCCGGTCACTCGATGCCCCACGTTCACCCCGACGCGTATGTCCATCCCGCCGCGCACGTCATCGGCGACGTGACGCTTGGCGCGCGGGCGAGCGTGTGGCCCACCGCGGTATTGCGCGGCGACACCGCGCCGATCGTCGTCGGCACCGACTCGAACGTGCAGGATGGGACGATCGTGCATGTCGACGAGG
>JANLTI010000157.1:0-21342 GCA_031362845.1 Gemmatimonadaceae bacterium
AGGGAATTCTCCCGGGGCATCTCGCGCTCTCCGGACGAACCGATCGGAGCGCAACTCAGCACCACCAGCCGTTGCTCGTCGATGAGATTCACGAACGCCATCGGCACGCGAAGGACGCGGACGGCCAGGCGCGTCAGGTGATCGAACGACTCGCTGGGTGCGGCGGTGAGCAGGCCGGTGACGCGGAGTGCAGCGAGACGTTCCGCGCTGCCGAAGGAAGCATCCAGGGAGGTGCTCACGAATTGCGCTCGGTCAGGTACGAAGGGGGCATATCCTCATAGGACTGTACGCCGGGCCAGCTGTCACGGATGGCAGGGCGCGGGGCGCCGGAAGCTCGTCGAGCGCCTTTCGCCGAAGACTGCCCGCGGCCCGCGCTCCGCCGTACGGCGAACGGCGTACGGCGCGTCGTGTGGCGAGAGGGGTGCGGCGTGCGGCGGGGGATTCGGAAAGAGCGGTTTGTATTACCAGCGCCGACAGGGAAGGGCAGTTATCAGTGGGTGCAGTTATCCAACCGCACCCTCCGAATTCCCGCCTCTCGCGTCACGCGCTTCGCCGCCCGACGCGCCGCACGCCTTTCGCCGTACGACGAGCCTTGCCCACGTCGACGCGCTCGCGCAGTCCCTCGTACACCACCGCACACTCCGCCGCGACGCCCACCCCCGTCATCCATCCTCCCATGACGTCGGTCGTCCAGTGCCATCCGAGCACGACGCGACTCACGCCGGTACTGATGGCGAGCGCGGACGCGAGCGGGATCGCGACGCGCGCGGGCAGGACGCCCTCCCGCACGAGGAGGTAGGCACCGGTCGCCACCACGGCGGTCGCGTCGGCGGTGTGGCCGCTCGGGAACGCCGGCTCCACCTTGCCTCGGCGCAATGCGATCTCCGGACGGCGGCGTCGATACGCGAGTTTCACCGCGTGATGCGCCAGGATGGCGCCGAGTGAGGCGAGCGCCATCGGGACCAGCACGCGGGACGCCGTACCAGGCCGACGTCGGACGATGGTGAACGCGATGAGCGCCCCCATCGCGGGATGCACGTAACTCTCGCCAGGCAAGGTGCCGATGCGCGCGATGCGCACGAGCCGCGGACGGCGCCGGCCAACGGCGCGCTCGACCGCGTCGTCCGCGTCCTGCACGACGGCAACGCGCGTCGCGAGGGCAAGCACGGCGGTCGCGCCCATCGCCAGCAGGCTCGTGCGACGCAGCGAGCCGGCTACGTGGAGCACCGACCTGCGTGAATCGCGCGAGGTCAGTTGGGCACCGCGATGTGCAGCGTGCGCAGGACGTCGAACAGTGCGGTGCGATTCACGGGCTTGTCCAGAATCGCGCACGCACCGTGCAGCGCATTTCTCGACTCGCTTCCCACCGCGCTCACCACGACAACCGGTGTGTCGCGCAGCGATTCGTCGCTCTGCAGAATGCGCAGGACATCATATCCGCTGATTTTCGGAAGCAGCAGGTCGAGGAAGATCACCGCGGGACGGAGTTCGCGCGCGAGTCGCAAGCCCTCCACGCCGGTCGCCGCGCCGACGGCGCGACATCCCGCCTCGTCGAGAAGGTTGCCGAGCAGCACCCGCGCGTCCGCGCTGTCGTCGATCACGAGGACGACGTGCTGCGCCGCCGCCGTGCTCACTCCACCGCTCCGGATCTCGGCGGGCATGGAGTTCGGCGTCCGCATCCGCGATCGCCCCGCGCCATCGCCAAGCTGTATCGTGAAGCTGGTGCCTTCGCCTTCCACGCTGGTCACCTCCAGCCGGTGTCCCATCAGCTCGCACAGCGACCGCGAGATGGCGAGTCCGAGTCCGGTGCCGCCGAACCGGCGCGTGATCATGGTCTCGGCCTGCTCGAAGACGTTGAAGATGGCGTCCAGCCGGTCGGTCGGGATGCCGATGCCGGTATCGCGCACCTCCAGCAGCACCGGTCGTCCGTCGTCGTTCGTCGCGAGCCGCACCACGACCTCACCCTCCTCGGTGAACTTGAGGGCGTTGCCGATCAGGTTGATCAACACCTGCTTCATGCGCGCCGCATCCGTCTCGAGCACGTCCACCCTCGTCGGCAGCTCCACGCGCAGGGCGACCGCCCGATCGGGCGTCTGTCCCTCGATCTCCTCCACCGTCTCGCGCACCAGCGCGTCCAGCGCGACGGCGGTCACCTCGAGCGTCATGCGCCCCGCCTCGATCTTCGACAGGTCGAGGACGTCGTTGATGAGGCCGAGCAGGTGGCGACCGTTCGCCGCGATGCGGCCGAGGAAGGAGAGATCGGTGTCGGGAAGCAGGCCGGACTTGTTCTTGAGCAGGACGTTGGCGAATCCGATGATCGAATTGAGTGGCGTGCGCAGCTCGTGGCTCATGCGCGCCAGGAAGTCGCTCTTCGCCCGGTTGGCTGCTTCGGCCGCGTCACGGGCGACGATCAACTCGAGCTCCGCACGCTTGCGCGCCGTCACGTCGCGAAAATTCACCACGGCGCCCGAGAGGCGCCCTTGCTCGCGCACGGGAGAAGCGGAGTACTCCACCTCGAGTGGAATGCCGTCCTTGCGCCACATCACCTCGTCGTCCACGCGGCAGGGAATGCCCTGCGTCGCCGCGAGGTGCGCGGGACATTCCTGCATCGGATACGACGTGCCGTCGGCGCGGGAATACTGCGTCACTTCGTGCATCACTCGGCCCACGAGCTCCTCGGGCTCGAAGCCGAGCATCTCGGAGCCGCGCCGGTTCATGAAGGTGACGATGCCTCGCGCATCGAGTCCATACACCCCTTCGCCCGATGCATCGAGCAACTGCCGGATGTTGGTCGCGAGGCGGAGGCGCTCCTCGTCGGCGGCGCGCCGTTCGGTGACGTCACGCAACGTGCCGGTGGTACCGCAGAAGCGCCCGAGCTCGTCGTGCAGCGACCGCGTACTCGCCTCCACCCATCGATATCCCCCTTCGCGACGGAAATAGCGCACCTCCACCACCGAGTGCTCCACCCGCCCTTCCGCGAGGGGCCGGAAGGCGTCGAGCAGGGTCGCGCGATCCGACGGATGCACGGAGGCGAGGAAGTGCGAGCCGAGACTTTCCTCGACCGGATGACCGGTGAGCGTGATCCACGCCGAGTTCAGGAAGGTCCAGATTCCCTGCTCATCGGTTCGGAAGAAGACGTCCTGGAGCTGCTCGATCACCGTTCGGTACTTCTGCTCGCTGCGCACGAGCGCGCTCTGCGCCTCGAGCCGCTCGGTCACGTCAAGCACGAGCACCATGCGCGCGGCCCGTCCGTCGAACTCCAGGGGGTAGGAACTGATCTCGACGCGCCGCAGCTGACCCGACTTCGTGCGATGGAGCGACGCGCTCGATTGCTGTTGGCGGCCCGGCGTGAGGGCGAGCATCCGGTCGAGCGCCTCCTGCTCGTCGGGAGGACGGATATCGCGCAACGTCATCCCGAGGAACTCCTCGCGCGTCCAGCCATAGCTGCGCACGGCCGCCTCGTTCACCTCGAGGAAGTCGAGCGTCTCGCTGTCGTACACCCAGGCGGGCTGAGGCGAGAGGGCGAACAGCGGCTGGTAGCGCGCGTCGGCGTTACGGTCCGACTGCTCGGCTGACGGCGAAACCAGCGCCTCGGGAGTGTGGGAAGGAACGACCATCGGTGCTGGTAGGAGGGGCGAGCCTTCGACTATCTTGCCACGGGAGCACCCCGTACGCGAGATGCACTCTCGCGATCCTCATGCCTGGCGTGATCATGCCCGTCGTGCCGTTCGAGAATCTCCCCGATGCCTCCCGTGTCTGGATCTTCGCCAGCGACCGGCCGCTGACCGAGGACGGAGTCACGACGCTGCTGAAGGCGGTGGATGAACATCTCACGGAATGGAAAGCGCACGGTGAGCCGCTCACCGTCGGCAGCCAGCTCCGTGACAACCGATTCCTCGTGATCGCCGTGGACCAGAGTGTCGCGGGCGCCACCGGGTGCTCGATCGACGGCCTGTTCCGCGTGCTGCAGGATCTCGAGCCGAAGATCGGAGCGAACCTCGTGGGGGGCGGCCGCGTGTTCTATCGCGACAGCCACGCCGCCGTGCAGGGCACGACGCGCGAGCAGGTTCCCACCCTGGTGACGTCGCAGTCGATCACGAAGGACACCGTCGTCTTCGACACGAGTCTCACCGACCTCGGTGCTTTTCGCTCCGGATTCGAGAAACGCGCGAAGGAAAGCTGGATCAAGGGACTCATGGGAGAGATCGCGAACTGAACGTGCCGTGAATGGTGAATCGTGAATGGTGAGTCGTACCTCCTGCCGCCACGATTCACCGCTCACGATTCACGTCTCAAGTAGTCAGTTCATCCACCGCTCCAGATTCTCCCTGACGAACGCGTCGTCCCCGAGCATCGGGTGCTGGCGGCTCACGCGATCGATCTCGTCCGACTGGCCGGCCGACAGCGTCTCCGTGGGGTCCAGGCACCAGGTGCCCTGCAGCAGACCCTGCCGGCGAAGGACTTCATGAATGCCCGGGATGCAGCCGGCGAAGTCGTGCGCGGCGTCGAAGATCGCGCCGTTCGCATCGGTGAGCGCGGCCGCTTCCGTGAGCCATGACGCGTCGAGCGGCGCATCGCGCACGGCCCGCACGCGCTCGAGCAACTGCACCGCCGTGCGCGTCCAGACCGCCCACTGCCCCAGCAGGCCGCCGACGATGTGCCGCACTCCGGCACGTCCTCCCCGCTGCACGGGAAACGCGGTGAGCAGGTCGCTCACGATGGCGTCGTCGTTGCCGGTGTAGAGGGCCAGGTCGTCACGCCCCGAGTCGGCCACGGCACGCACGACGTCGAGCGTGCGATACCGGTTGAACGGCGCGATCTTGATCGCCCACGCGCTCGGGATCTCGGCGAATTCCCGCCAGAAGCGATAGCTCAGCACCCGCCCGCCCACGGCCGGCTGCAGATAGAACCCGAAGAGCGGCAGTACGTCGGCCACCGCGCGGCAATGCCGGATCAGGTCAGCGTCGCTCGCCGACGCCATCGCGCCGAGACTGAGCAGCACCACATCGTAGCCGAGCGCCGCGGCGATCTCCGCCTCGCCCGTGGCCTGGCGCGTATCGCCCACCGCACCGGCAATGAGCGCGAACGGTGCGTCGGCCCCGCTGCGCACCGACCGCGCCGTCTCCGCCGCCAGCTCCAGCACAGGGCGATAGAGTCCGTGATGCGGGTGCCGGATGGCGAACTGCGTGGTGTGCACGCCCACCGCAATCCCGCCCGCACCGGCATCGACGTAGTAGTGCGTGAGCGCGCGCTGCCTGCGCTCGTCGAGCGTGCGGCGCGCCGTGAGCGCGAGCGGATGCGCGGGAATCACCTGGCCGCGCTGGAGATGCGCGCGGACGCTCATGCGCTCAGAAGTCGCCATCGCGCCTCTGAAAGCCGGTGGGCTTGCCGAGCAGCGGACCGCCGCGTGCGATCCAGTCCGCGACCCAGTCGAGCATCGTCTCGAGCGGAAGCAGGGGGCGATCGAGCAGGTCATGCATGCGGCTGCTGTCGCTCAGCAGTGCGCTGACGCCCTCGATTCCCGTGAAGCTCGGCGCGACGCCAAGGCGGGCGCCGAGCGCCTGCGCGAGTTCGGCGACGCGGAGGGTCGCGGCGCCGGCGACGTTGACGATGTACGGCTCCGGCGCCGCGGCGCGCGCCAGCGCCGCGAGCGCGAAGGCATTCGCGTCACCCTGCCACAGCACGTTCACGTGGCCCATCGACAGATCCACCGGCGCATTCGCCATGACGCGCGATGCGAGATCGGTGAGCACGCCGTATCGCAGGTCATGCGCGTAGTTCAGCCGCACGATGGACACCCGCGTGCCATGTCGCGCCGCGCTCGCGGCGAACAGCCGTTCCCGTGCGAGGCAGGACCACGCGTACTCACCCACCGGCGCCGGCTCGTCGGTCTCGCGCGATCCGCCACGCGCGACCGGTGTGAGCGAATAGACATTGCCGGTGGAGAACACGACGACGCGGGCACCGGCGAACCGTTCGGCCACGAACGCCGGCACGGCGGCATTCATCGCCCACGTGGCGGCCGGATTGCCCGACGTCCCGAACTTCTGACCCGCCATGAACACGACGTTCGGCGCGCTCGGCAGTCGGTCCACTTCGCGCGGGTCGCGCAGGTCGGCGCGGTGCGTCTCGATGCCGGCGTCGCGCAGCGAGGTCTCCACCGCCGGCTGCGTCCAGCGCGACACGGCGATCACGCGTCGCGACGGGTCGGCGCGCTTCACCATGCGCGCCAGCGATGGCCCCATCTTGCCACCGGCGCCGAGCACGATGAGGTCGCCCGAAATGCCACTGAGCGTGGAGACGAGCGACGCGCAGGGTCGCGAGAGCAGTTCCTCCAGCGCCTCCTCCGAGCGCGGTGCGCGCTCGGTGACACTCATCCGGCGCGCGCTCCGCCGGCCAGCTCGGCCGCCAGTTCGCGCTGGAGCACACGCCGCTCGGCGTCGATCAGGTCGCGTGTGCGATCGCGCAGCGCGGCGACATCCTGATTCGTCATCCCGACCGTGGAAATCGGCGCCAGCACGCGCGCCTTCGCGCGTGCGCGGCGGAACGCGAAGCTGTGCTTGGCCATGCAATGGCGCGTGCCGGCGACGGCGATGGGGAGGATGGGCACGCCTGCCTCGATCGCGAGCTTGAACGCACCGTCCTTGAACGGCAACAGTTCCTCGGTCATGGAGCGGGTGCCTTCGGGAAAGATCATCACGCTCACGCGCTTGGCGAGCCGGTCGCGGCAGCCCTGCATGGCGCTCACGACGCTCTCACGTTTTCCGCGCTTGATCGGGACGTCCCGTGCCATGCGCATCATCCAGCCCATCACGGGAATGCGAAAGATCGTGTCCTTCGACAGCCACTTCATCTCCCACGGAAAATGGCTGATGAGAAAGATGTCGGCATACGATTCGTGATTGGAGACCGCGACGTACGGCAGGCGTGGATCCGGCGGCGCGACGCCATCGGTCTCAAAGTGCCAGAGTGGATTGAGATTGGCCGCGACCATGGCCAGTTGCCGAAACGCGCGGCCGGCGTGATACCGGCCGCGGTCGAACGGCGCGGTGACCATCCAGATCACGGCGACGTAGAAGAAGCCGACGATCACCACACCGACCGCCACGACCCACGCCCAGGCGCTGAGAATGCGCTGCATGCGACGCCGAGCCGAGGCCCGCGGTCCCCGTCAGGCCTGCGCGGGCGGCGGCAACACGATGCCCGCCAGGTCGGCCATCTTCTGCGCCGCCTCGGCCGCGATGAATCCCACCTTGCTGTGCATGCCGTCGCAGAATGGCTTCTTCGTCGATGCGCCACAGCGGCAGAGCGCGATCGTCGTCTTCCCTTCGGGCAGCGGAATCGCGTTCCCTTCGTGATCGACGAGCGCGATGTCGCCCTGCGTGAGGTCGATGCGGTACGGGCCGTTGTGGCGGACGGTGATGGTGACGGGCATGTGTGTATCGGAGTGGAAGGTGCCGCTAGGCGCGGGCGACGTCCGGGCGCCAGTCGCGGATCTCGCGCTTGATCGCATCGGTGGTCGCAAGCTCACCACGCAGGCATCGCTCCACCAGTCCCGGCAGCTCGCCATCGCTGGCGAACCGTAGCCCGATGAGATGTGACAGCCGAAGCTCCGGAATGCGTGCGCGGAGTTCGGGCGCGAGCGCGCCCGCCAGCCGCAATCGCATTTCCAGCGCGATGACGCGATTCTGCACGTGCAACGCCGACGCGCGACTGGCCACGAGACCCGCAACGAGCCCGAGTGCCACGACCACCAGCCAGGCATTCCACATTGTCGGCCGGCGGATCGCATGTCCCACAGCCACGGCGATGTTGGCGAGCAGGATCGGCAGCGCGACGTAATGGAACAGTGGAAAGAGCCGTCGGTGCGTGGCGTAGCTCTGCGCGTGTCGCGACGAGACGACGGTGGGAACGATCGCGGTCATGAGAGGCCGTGGGACGGGGAAGACAGCTCACACCTCCAGGGCGCGCTGCGCGTAGCGTTTCACGCGGGCCAGCATGGCGTTCAAACCGGCTTCGCGGCCGGCGAGTCCGATGCCGTCCATCATCTGGCGGACGAAATCATCGGGAATGGCGAGCGTCGTGCGCGGCGGCTGGTCGTTGATGGCCGAGAACAGGATGGCGAGGAACGCGGCGATGGTCGGCGACTGTCGCGCGTTGAGGTCGGCGTAGAAGTGCAGGGTTCCGTCGACCACTTCAGGGAACAGGTCGACCCGGGTCTGGCATTCAGGAACGGTGAACGCGGCGCGATCGAGTGCGGCGAAGCGCTCCGGAACGGGCTCGAGCCGCTTCGCAAAGTGCAGCAGGGTCTGCATCTTCTCCTCGCGGCCGAGGGCGCGAAACGTGCTCAGTACTCGCGCCACGCTTGGAGGAATGGCCTGCCCGGCTGCCGTGTCCGTCATGGCAGGAGATAAACCGCGCGAGGGGTGACGCGTCAAGCGCCGCCGACCTCGCGATCAACCATTGTGCATTCAGGGAGATTCGAGAGATGCCGACGAGAAAGGCGAACGCGACGTGGCAGGGCGGATTGCAGAAGGGCACCGGGACGTTCAAGGGTCAGACGGGGCTGGGAGGCCAGTACAACTTCTCGTCGCGATTCGAGAACGGCTCCGGGTCCAATCCCGAGGAGCTGCTCGCGGCGGCGCACGCCGCATGCTTCAGCATGGCGCTCGCGGTAGGGCTCGAGCAAGGCGGCTTCACACCCACCAAGGTGGAGACCGACGCTGCGTGCACGGTGGAGAAGGTGGGCGCGGGATTCAAGATCACGCGCATGCAGCTCTCGACGCGCGCCACCGTGCCGAACATCGACAACGCGAAGTTCCAGGACATCGCATCCGCCACCAAGGAAGGGTGTCCGGTGTCGGGCGCGCTCAAGGGCAACGTGCAGGTCGATCTGGAAGCGACCCTGGTCAGCTGACGGCGGTGGGCGACGGCGCGATGAGCGGGCGCTCTCGCACCCCTGCGCGAGCGAGACGATCGTCGTCGACGTCGTCGCTCGTCTCGCTCTCGCGCCGCCGCAGCAACGCCCACTGCATCGCGCCCCAGATGAGGAGCGTCGGAAGCGCCACGCGGTAGAGCGTCCCCGTCTCGGATTTGAGGAACGACGGAACGGGCAGCACGGTGGCCATGAGCGGAATCGTCACGAACGCGACACCGAACATCGCGGTGCGCCAGGCGGTGCGCGGTTCGCTGGCGAACCAGATCGCCATCCCCGTGAAGGCGATGACGAAGCTCGCCCGTTCCGCCATGTGATTGAACAGCACCACATAGAGCAGCAGGGAGCACAGGTAGCGCAGGCGGAATCGATGCTCGGTCCACCGCTCGCGGCGCAGCGCGAGCGGTGCGAGCAGGATGCCCGTTCCGACAACCTGCATGGGCCAGTTCGCCCAGTTGCCTCCGACCCAGCGATGCACGAGCTCCATGGCCGAGAAGAGGCGCAGCAGTGCGTCGCTCGCCTCGATGGCGCGCCATGATCGGTACTGGTTCGCCAGCGTCGACGCCGGCGTGACGAGAAGCGGCAGGGAGAGCATGACCACGCTCGCGGCCGCCGCCGCGAGACCCGTCCGGATGGCGACGCGCCGGGGAAGGGCGAAGGTGAGCGCGGCGAGGGGAAAGAGCTTGATCGCCGCGCCGACGACGATGGCCGTGGCAGCCCTCCAAACGTGCGCGCGCTCGAGGGCCACGAACGCGAAGATGATGAGCGCCGCCACGAGTGCGTTGCTCTGCGCGTTCTGCATGGCGCGCAGCACTTCGGGCAGGAGAAAGGCGAGCGCCACCAGGGCGGCGCGCTGCGGCAGTAATCGCTCGATGGCGATGAACAGCGCAAACGCGTTCAGCGCGCCCCACAGAAAGAGGGCGAGCGTCCAGGGCAGCCAGGCGAACGGCGTGAACAACATCGCGAACGCGGGACTGTACTTGAACTGATCCTGGAGTTCGTCGGGATACCACGCGTAGAGATCCTCGCCGGCGAACAGATGACCGGGTGCGGCGCGAAAGATCTCGAAGTTGCCGCGCGGACGCCGCGCCTCCGTCACCTCCACGGCGGCGCGCGCGGGCAGCGCGCGAGCGACCGCCCGGTTCACCCTCGGGTCGGACGCGAGCGCCTTTCCCGCCGTATCGCCGATGGCCGCGAGCAGGTACAGACTGATGAGGATGCGTCGCCAGCGCGGCAACGGGACAGCGGCGAGGCGCGCCGCGATTCGCGCGGAGAGTCGCTCAGCCGCCGGACGTGCGACCATCACGCGCTATAGTACTCCTTGATGCACATCGTCACCACGCGCTGCAGCAGGCGGACCTGTTCGGCTGCGTCGGTCATGGCACGCACCTCGGGGAGCGTCCCCCACACCCCCTTCAGCACCACCAGCAATTGCTCGGGCATCAGCGCACGCTCGCGTGCCTCGACGGACACGCGCAGCAACGCGCGCTGCAGCGGAGCCGTGTGTGCGGGATTCGAGAGATACGAGCGCAGCGCGTCACGCACTGCGGCGACGGTGTCGTCGTCCAGGCGACTCGGCGGGGGAGAGCTCGAGTCGTGGGCCATCATCATGCGTCGGAGCCGCTGCGGTGTTGGGAGGCGGGACGTCAAGACGCCGACGGAGCGCTCGCTGGCCCGGTTGTCGTCGCGTCGAATGTTTACCGCCGCCGCGCGAACGTCAAGGGCGGGAGCTCAGGCTGTGCTCGACGGCGCTGGCCTCGCGCTTGCGCCGCTGACTCCTTCCCTCGTCACCAGCACGGATGCTGACTCCACGATTGATGGCGACGTGAGCCGACACGACGTCCTGATCCTCTCGCCCGATTCCCTCGCCGCCGCGCTCCTGGGGGCTGCGGTCGAACTCGCTGGACGCGCCCCGCACTTTTCGCGTCCTGCCGAGTCCGCGCGCGACGCACTGCGTCGCATTCGACCACACATCGTCCTTGTCGATTGCGATGATGAAGATGCCTGTTCGGATGGGTTCGTCGGACCCGCGCTCATGACCGGCGCCAAGGTCCATCTCTTCCGGGCTCGCCACACACGTCGCGACAGAACCGAGTTCGCAGGCCGACTCGACCTGCGCGTGCTGACGCTGCCACTCGACCACGACGCGCTCGTCACCCTCCTCCTCGAACATCCCGGATCGTCGTCCTGATGCGTTCCCGCCATCTGACATTCCTCGTGGTGGCGTGCGCAGCCAGCACGCTGACCGCGTGCGGCAGTGGGCCCGCGCCCAGCACGCTTCCTGTTCCTCGGCCCATGCCGGGCCCCGCGACAGCTCCAGTGCCTGCCCCGGTTCGCCTCGCCATCCCGCACGCGGTCATTCCGCGGCCTGCATCGATTACGCTGGTGGAGGGCAGCAGCTTCGTGGTGGATACCACCACCATCGTGGTCGTCGCGCCGGGCGCCGGCGCAGAGGTGGAGCGCGTGGCGAGCCATGTGCTCGCCCTGCTCGGGCGGCCGGCCTCCGCCCTCCCCCGGCGACTCATCGCCGTCGATACCATCCCGGCCCGCAGCATCTACCTGCGGCTGTCGGACGAGTCCACGCTGGGCGACGAAGGCTATCGGCTCGACGTGACACCGGCGCTGGTGACGATCACTGCGCGCCGGCCCGCGGGCCTGTTCTACGCCGTGCAGACGATGCGGCAACTGCTGCCCGTGTCGATCGAACATCCCGCTGCCTTCAACCGTGGCCTGCGCATCCCGGCCGGCGTCGTGATCGACGCACCGCGGTTCGCGTGGCGCGGATCCATGCTCGATGTGGCGCGACACTTCCTGCCGCTGGAGGACGTGCGCCGACACGTGGATCGGATGGCGCTCTACAAGCTGAATCGACTGCACCTGCACCTCAGCGACGATCAGGGCTGGCGCATCGAGATCAAGTCGTGGCCGGCGCTCGCGCAGGTGGGCGGCAGCACGCAGGTGGGCGGCGGCGCTGGAGGCTCGTACACGCAGGAGCAGTTCGCCGAGCTGGCGCGCTACGCCGCGGAGCGGTACGTGACGATCGTGCCCGAGATCGACATGCCCGGGCACACCAACGCCGCGCTCGCGTCGTATGCGGGACTCAACTGCGACGGCGTGACACCGCCGCTCTACACCGGCACCAGGGTCGGATTCAGCACGCTGTGCGTGGCGAGCGACAGTACCTATCGATTCGTGAGCGACGTCGTGCGCGAGATCGCCGCGCTCACCCCGTCGCCCTGGTTCCACATCGGGGGCGACGAAGTCGAGAAGCTGAGCCACGACGAATACCGTGCGTTCATCGAACGCGTACAGGGGATCGTGCGATCGCACGGACGACGGATGATCGGGTGGGGCGAGATCGCGCCCGCGGCGCTCGATCCGGGCACCATCGTGCAGCACTGGAAAACGGATTCATCAGCCGTGCACGCAGCCCGCGGCGGCAAGGTGATCCTCTCGCCGAACAAGCGCGCCTACCTCGACATGAAGTACGACTCGAGCACGATTCTCGGGCTGCGCTGGGCGGGATTGATCGACGTACGCGACGCGTACGACTGGAACCCGGCCGAGCAGATTCCCGGCGTGGACGAGCGCTCCGTGCTCGGCGTGGAAGCGCCGTTGTGGGCCGAGACGCTCGTGAAGCCCGAAGACTGGGAGTACATGGCCTTCCCGCGACTGCTTGCGATTTCGGAAGTGGGGTGGTCCGCTGCGGAGCGCGACTTCGACGCGTTTCGCCAGCGGCTGGCGGCGCACGGACCACGGCTTGCGGCGCTGGGCGTGAACTTCTTTCGATCGAGCCAGGTGCCGTGGTGGTGAACACGCCCCCTGGCACGGTGGCCCGCTTTTTCCCTCTGGTATCGGTTCCTCGTTCTCCCGGAGTACACGATGCCCTCGATCTTCGATTCGGTCACGCAGCAGCTCAGCGGCGCGAACCTCTCCCAGCTCAGCCAGCAGATCGGTGCTGACGAGGCCACCACGTCACAGGCGTTGCAGGCCGCGCTGCCGATGCTGCTCGGCGGCCTGGCGCGCAACGCCTCCAGTGTCGACGGCGCCGCCTCGCTCGGCACGGCCCTGAACGACCATCGCGGCGGCATGATGGAAAACCTCGGTGGTCTGCTCGGCAACGCGGAGTCGGGACCGGGGGCAGGCATTCTCGGTCACGTGTTCGGCCAGAAACGCAGCACGGTGGAGCAGGGCGTGGGGCAGGCCACGGGCCTCAAGCAGCATCAGGTGGGCAAGCTGCTCATGGTGCTGGCGCCCATCGTCATGGCGGCGCTCGCGCGTCGTCAGCAGTCGCAGCAGGAGCAGCAGGTTCCGGTGCCCGGCGCGCCCACGCCGACGTCGGCGGAACCGAGCGGACTGCCGGACATCCTGCAGCGGGAAGCGCAGGAAGCGCAGCAGCGCGCGCCGACCGGGCTGGGTGGCCTGCTGGGCATGCTGGATCGCGACGGCGACGGCAATCCGCTCAACGACATCGGCCGCATGGCGAGCGGCGGTGGACTCGGGGGCCTGCTCGGCGGCCGATGACCGCGTGAGGTGACGGCGCGCTACACGGCCGCCGTCACCCGCCGAGTGCGCGTGGCGAATGCGTGCTGTGCGTCGCACGCGTCGCAATTCCTGCACGTCCAGTCCGCATTCACGGCCTCGCCGAAATACTCGAGGATGAAGCGCGTGCGACAGCGGGCGCTCTGGCAGTAGCGCACCATCACCCGCAGCTTCGCGCGGTCCTGCACGCGCCGCTCCTCGTAGTCGGTCAGGTCGGCGCTCATGTCCACGGCCGTCAATCGATCGCGCAGCCGCTCCCAGCCGCCGCCGCGATGCTCGCGCACCAGGCCGTGCCGCTTGAGCAGCACGAGCACGATCCGCGCCTTGCGACGTGCGACTCCCGAGCGATCGCAGAGCTCGTCCAGCTCCACGCGTTCGCCGAGCGGATACTGCTCCAGCAGCAGCGCCACCTTCACCGCCTCTTCCACGTCCGGGTATTTGCCGCCAAGGAAATACGACTGCACGCGCGAATCCTCGACGCGGTAGAGAATCGTGCAGACGGCAGGCAGGCCATCGCGCCCCGCACGGCCCGCCTCCTGATAGTACGACTCCACCGATCCGGGAAAATGATAGTGCAGCACGAAGCGGAGGTCGCGCTTGTCGATGCCGAGGCCGAACGCGTTCGTCGCGATGATCGACGTGAGGGATCCGCGCATGAAGGCATCCTGGCTCGCCTTGCGATCCGGCGGATGCATCTTGCCGTGATAGAGTCCGATCGGAAAGCGATCACGAAACAGCTCGTGCAGCCGTTCCGCTTCCTTGATCGTGGCGCAGTAGATGATGCCGCTCCCGGTTGCCTCGGTGAGCGCGCGTTCGACTTCGGCGTCCTTCATCGCCTGGTTCACCGTGCGCCGGATCTCGAACCGCAGGTTCGGACGGGCGAAGCCGGTGACGGTGACGAGCGGATCGCGCATGCCGAGCTGGCGCGCGATGTCGGTGCGAACCTCCTCGGTGGCCGTCGCCGTGAGTGCGAGAATCGGCGGCTTGCCCAGCCGGGCGACGACCGACCCCAGCGTGAGATAGTCGGGCCGGAAGTCGTGCCCCCACTGGCTCACGCAATGCGCCTCGTCCACCACGAACAGGCTCACCGTTCGCGTGAGCAGGTGGTCGAAGAAGTCGCGATCCTTGAATCGCTCCGGCGTGAGGTACAGGATATCGCCCTCGCCCTCGGCCACCTGGCGCGCCGTCTCGCGCGTCTCGCTCGCCGAAAGATGCGAGTGCATGGCGAGCGCATCGACACCGGTGGCCTGCAGCTTGTCCTGCTGGTCCTTCATGAGCGCAATGAGCGGGCTGACCACGACGGTGAGCCCCGGCAGCATGAGCGCCGGCAACTGATACACGATCGACTTGCCGCTGCCGGTGGGCATCACGACGAGCGCGTCGCGCCCCTCGAGCGCAGCCTTGATCGGCTCCCACTGTCCGCGACGAAAGTCCTCGTGCGCAAAGCGATCGCGCAGCACGGCGCGAGCGCTCGCTTTGGTGGGCGCCTTTGGCATGCGGCGGGGAAAAGCATGAAGCGGGCCGGCAGGCGATGCCCGCCGGCCCGCTTCATTTACGCGCCCGGAACTACTTCGCCGAGTCCTCGCCGCCCAGGCGCGCGTTGCTGCGGCCCGCCGCGATGCTGATCCGGCGCGGCTGCGCGGCCTCGGCCTTCGGGATGGTGACGGTGAGCAGGCCATGCTCGAAGGTTGCCGCAATGCGATCGCCGTTCACGAATTCCGGCAGGCGCACCGAGCGCTCGAACGTGCCGTGCACTCGCTCGGCGGCAAATACGCGCAGCTCGCCCTGATTCGCGGCGTCGAAGCTTGCCGGCTTCGTGCCGCGAATGGTCAGGACGTTCTGCTCGAACGTGACGTCCACCTGATCGGGGCTCACGCCAGGAAGTTCGGCGTGCACGAGGTAGGCGTCATCCCGTTCCGCCACATCCATGGGCGGTGCGGAGATGCGGCTGCTCAGCGAGGCCGTGAACGCCTGCTCGAATGGACGGTTGAGCGCGAACATGCGATCGAGTGAAGTTCCGAGTGCGCGACTGGTCAGCATTGGAAGATCTCCATGGAGGAAGGTTGCGATGTCCGCCATGGCGGCGGCGCGCGCGAAAAAAGCAGGGGCCGTACCGGGCATTTTCTGCCAGTTCGGCCAGGTCTGCGATGACGGTTCGGCAATTCTTGCAGAGTGGGTTGACAGTCTGGCATCGTGGCCGGCGGAACCGTCCTCAACTTTCACGCGTACCTGCATCATGACCCTCATTCGCCGCCCCGCCGACATTGCGTCGTCCGAGATCACGCCCGAGTCTGCCTACCTCGCGCGCCGCGAGTTCATCGCACGGGCCGGAGGACTCGGCGCCGCCTTCGTAGGGGCGACGCTGCTGGGAGGCATCGGCTGCGGCACGGGTGACGCACGCGCGGAGCCTCGCGACGGCGGGACTGCCGGCTCCGCGACGGACGCCCCCGCGAACGCAGGGACCGGCGCGCAGGACAAGGTCAACTCCTATGAAGACATCACCAGCTACAACAATTATTACGAGTTCGGCACCGACAAGGCGGACCCCAAGGAGAACGCGCAGCAGTTCCGGACACGGCCCTGGTCAGTGACGGTGGATGGACTGGTGAAGAAGCCCGGTACCTTCGCCTTCGACGACCTGGTGAAGCCGCACAAGGTGGAAGATCGGATCTATCGCCTGCGCTGTGTCGAGGCGTGGTCGATGGTGATTCCCTGGCAGGGCATCCCGTTGCGCGACATGATTGCGCGGTTCGAGCCCTTGCCGAGCGCGAAGTTCGTCACCTTCACGACGATACTCGACCCGCAGCAGATGCCCGGTCAGCGCCGGCAGGTCCTTGACTGGCCGTATGTGGACGCGCTGCGCCTGGACGAGGCGATGCACCCACTCACGCTCATCGCAACGGGACTGTACGGAAAGCCGTTGCCGAACCAGAACGGCGCGCCGCTCCGGCTCGTGGTGCCGTGGAAGTACGGGTTCAAGGGGGTGAAGGCGATCGTGAAGATGTCGTTCGTCGAGCGCCAGCCAGCGACGACATGGAATGCGTCCGCCCCCGACGAGTACGGGTTCTACGCCAACGTGAACCCCGAAGTGGATCACCCGCGATGGACACAGAGCCGCGAGCGGCGCATCGGTGAATTCCGGCGCCGCGAGACGCTCATGTTCAATGGCTACGCAGACCAGGTGGCGAGCCTGTACCGCGGCATGGACCTGCGGAGGAACTTCTGAGGTCGCGTTCGCAGATCCTGCTGCATCCCGTCGTCCGCGTCATCGTCTTTCTGCTGTGTCTGGTTCCCGCGCTCCTGCTGACGCTCGACTGGCTCGCCGAGCTCGGGCTGCTCGACGCATGGCGCAGTTCCCTGGGGCCGGATCAGATCCGCGATACGGAAATCCGCACCGGGCTCTGGACCCTTCGGTTTCTCGCGATCACGCTCGCCGTCACGCCCGCGCGGCAGCTGCTCGGAACCGGCGCGCTGGCGAAGTATCGCCGCTCGTTCGGCCTGTTCGCCTTCTTCTACGCGTGCGTGCACCTGGCGACGTGGACATGGGCGGACACGAACTTCGATCTCCCCTTCATGTGGAAGGAGATCGTGAAGCACAAATACATCCTCGTGGGGATGCTGACCTTTCTTCTGCTCCTGCCACTCGCCATCACGTCGACGAAGGGGTGGATCAAGCGGCTCGGCGGCCAGCGATGGAACCGGCTGCACCGCCTGATCTACGTGGCGGGAGTGACGGGGACGATCCATTACCTGTGGGCGGTGAAGAAGGACACATTTTTCCCGGTGGTCTACTTCGTGGTGTTCGCGGTGCTGCTCGGGTATCGCGTGGCGCGAGCGGCTCGCGACCGGCAGGTGTGGGGGATTCGGTCGCGTCGCGCTGCCTAGCGCATTAGCGTTGCAGGAATGACGAAGTCCGCGCGACAGCCCATCACGAAAGCCGCCGGTCGTTCGGCCGCCACCGCTCCGCTCCTGTTCGACTGCTTCGCCATCGTATCGCCCGGTCTCGAGGCGCTCGCCCTGGCCGAGGCGCGATTGCTCGGCCTGCCGGCCGAGCTCGAGACTGGGGGCGGAGGCATATCGTGGCGGGGCGATTTGCGAAGCGTGCTGCTCGCCAACGCGGGTCTCCGAATCGCGTCGCGCGTGGTGGTGCGCCTCGCGCAGTTCGAGGCGCGGTCGTTCGCCGAGCTGGAGCGACATGCGCGACAGATCCCCTGGTCACGCTTCGTGACGGCAGGTGGCGCGGTCCGATTCCGGGTCACTTGCAAGAAGTCGAAACTCTACCACTCGGACGCGGTGGCTCAGCGGCTGGCTGACGCGGTAGTTCGCGCGCTGCCGGGCGTTCGCGCCGCTGGCGCAAGCGCAGACGACGATGACTCGTTTCGCGAGGAGTCCGCACACGCACACGAGAATGAGGGCGATGCGCGCCAGGGCGAGGCGCAACTCTTCATCGTCCGCATGCTGCGCGACGAGTGCACCGTGAGCGCCGACAGCTCGGGGGAGCTGCTCCACCGGCGCGGCTATCGGCAGGCGACGGCCAAGGCGCCGCTCCGCGAAACGCTCGCCGCGGCGCTCATCGCCGCGTCGGGATGGGATCTGGTCTCGCCACTCGTCGATCCACTGTGCGGGTCGGGCACGATCCCCATCGAGGCCGCGCTGATGGCGCGGAGCATCGCACCCGGCGCGACTCGCGCGTTCGCCGCAGAGCGGTGGCCCGGTGTTGCCCGCACCCTGGGCGACCGGATCCGGGCCGAGCTGGCCGAGCGTGCGCGCACGGGCCCCGCGCCGGTAGTCATGGGGTCCGACCGTGACGCCGGCGCCATTGCCGCGGCGGTGGCGAACGGCGACCGCGCGGGCGTGACGGACCAGGTCGGATTCGCGATCCGTTCGCTGTCCGCCGCGGAGTTTCCTGCCGGCCCTCCAGGCTGGGTGGTGGCGAATCCGCCCTACGGCGTTCGAGTGGGCGACACCGAGCGCGTGCGCGACCTCTGGGCGCAACTCGGCCACGTGCTCCGCGCGCGCGCGAAGGGGTGGCGGATTGCCCTGCTGTCCCCTGACCCGGCGCTCGAGCGCCAACTCGGCATCTCCGTGCGCGCGGTGGCGCAGACGACCAACGGCGGCATTCCTGTGCGGCTGGTAGTGGGCGAGGTCGCGTCGTGACCACCTGCGCAGGTCGGATCACCGGCTTGCAGCGCTCAGCCGGCGGCGTGCCGAAGCTGCCGGTGGAGCGCGCTCGCGTTCACACCGGCGGGATGGACGGCGATCGACAGGACAATCGGCGATACCACGGCGGTCCGAACCGCGCGCTCTGTCTGTACTCGCAGGAGCGCCTCGACGCGCTCGCCGCCGAGGGTCATCCGGTGGGCCGGGGCTCGCTCGGCGAGAACGTCACCATCGCCGGATTGCCGTGGGAGATGGTGCAGATCGGCTCGCGACTTCGGCTGGGCGCGGTCGAGGTGGAGGTGACCGCCTTCGCCCCGCCGTGCAAGACCATCGGCAACGCCTTCGTGGGGCGGACGTTCAGCCGGGTGAGCCAGGTCGTGAACCCTGGATGGAGCCGGGTGTACGCCAAAATCCTTATCGAGGGCGAACTCTCGGTCGAGGACATCGTGACGTTGCAGCCGTGACGGAGCGGCGCACCGGCACGTCGACGGGTTGCTGACGTCCGCCGTGACTGAGAGGCTTCCGTGCATAAAACAATAAGAATTGATATGATGAGAGCGCATTTCTTGCAGTTCTGTGCGTTCCCACACAATGGAAGCTGACGTGGGTCGCCTGGTGAATTGCGTGCGGCATGTCGTTTGAACTCATCGGGTTCGCAGTGCAGCACCGTCGTTCAATCTGCCCGTTTGTTGAGCCACCGACTCGGGTCGGTGGCCTTTCGCATCCTCTCTTCCCTCCCAGGAGCTGACCGTGGCTGTCGGCGAGAGACCTGAAATGCCCGATCAAGACAAGACGTCCGGCACCGGACGCGGCAATGGCAACACGACTTCGGGGAGCGCGCGCGGCAAGCGCGGCCGCCCGCGTCGCGCGGCTGCCACGGCGGTGACCGATGAGATGGATGAGATGAGCGACGGCCAGGAACGCGGCGGGGCGGCAACGGCCACGGGCGGCAACGGAGGCGGTGGCGGAGCGAGCCGAGAGCGTAGCATGCGTCGGCTGCTCGCCGGTCTGCGCGCCATGGACGCTGGTGATTTCACGGTTCGTCTCGAGTCGATCGGCGATCCGCTCACGGCGGAGATCGCGGACATCTTCAACAGCGTCGTCACCAAACAGGGACGTCTCGCCGACGAGCTGAATCGCGTGGCGCTGTCGGTGGGACGCGAGGGGAAGATGCGCGACCGGGCGACCATCGGACCGGCGGGCGGACTCTGGGCCGGCAGCGTGGACGCGCTCAACTCGCTGATTACCGATCTGGTGCAGCCCACCAGCGAGGTGGCCAGGGTGATCAAGGCGGTGGCCGAGGGCGACCTGAGCCAGAAGGTGGAGCTGGAGATCGAGGGCAAGTCGGTGCAGGGCGAGTTCTTCCGGATCGGCTCGACGGTGAACCGGATGGTGGATCAGCTGAACGCATTCGCGAGCGAGGTCACACGCGTCGCGCGCGAGGTCGGTACGGAAGGACGGCTGGGTGGCCAGGCCAACGTGCAGGGCGTGAGCGGGACCTGGCGCGACCTGACGGATTCGGTGAACGGCATGGCGACGAACCTCACCAATCAGGTGCGCAACATCGCCGACGTCACCACGGCGGTGGCGAAGGGCGATCTCTCCAAGAAGATCACGGCGGAAGCGAAGGGCGAGATTCTCGAGCTCAAGAACACCATCAACACGATGGTGGACCAGCTGTCCTCGTTCGCCGACGAAGTCACGCGCGTCGCGCGCGAAGTGGGAACGGAAGGGGTGCTGGGCGGACAGGCGAACGTGCCCGGCGTGGCCGGCACGTGGAAGGACCTGACCGACTCCGTGAACGGGATGGCGAGCAACCTGACGAATCAGGTGCGAAACATCGCCGACGTGACGACGGCCGTGGCCAAGGGCGATCTGGGCCGAAAGATTACGGTAGAAGCGAAGGGCGAGGTGCTCGAGCTGAAGAACACCATCAACACGATGGTCGATCAGCTGTCCTCATTCGCCGCCGAGGTCACCCGAGTCGCTCGCGAAGTGGGTACGGAAGGCATCCTCGGCGGACAGGCCAACGTGCCGGGAGTCGCGGGAACGTGGAAGGATCTCACGGACTCCGTGAACTTCATGGCGTCGAACCTGACGTCGCAGGTGCGAAACATCGCCGACGTCACGACGGCGGTGGCCAAGGGCGACCTGAGCCGCAAGATCACCGCGGAAGCCAAGGGTGAGATCCTGGAGCTCAAGACCATCATCAACACGATGGTGGACCAGCTCAACGGATTCGCCGCGGAAGTTACGCGGGTGGCGAAGGAAGTAGGTACCGAAGGCAAGCTCGGCGGGCAGGCGCAGGTGCAGGGCGTGTCGGGAACCTGGAAGGATCTGACCGACAGCGTGAACTTCATGGCCGGCAACCTCACGAGTCAGGTGCGTAACATCGCGCTCGTGACGACGGCGGTGGCCAACGGCGACTTGTCGCAGAAGATCACAGTAGAAGCGAAGGGCGAAGTACTCGAGCTGAAGAACACCGTGAACACGATGGTGGAAAAACTCCGCGTGTTCGCCGACGAAGTAACCCGAGTCGCGAAGGAAGTAGGAACGGAAGGAAAGCTGGGCGGTCAAGCCGAAGTGCCCGGGGTGGCCGGCACGTGGAAGAACCTCACGGACGCGGTGAATGCGATGGCCAACTCGCTCACGGCGCAGGTGCGAAACATCGCCGACGTGGCGACGGCCGTGACGAAGGGTGATTT
>JANLTI010000165.1:0-10214 GCA_031362845.1 Gemmatimonadaceae bacterium
GATCGTCGGGGTGCTGACGCCCGTCGACGGCTTGAACTTCAGCTGCGCCGTGTCATAGATGACGTACTTGCCGGAATCGGAGAAGAACGCCTCTTCCGCCGTCACCAGGTTGCGCAGATCCGACTTCATCGCGGCCGTGTAGGCCTTGGTCTTCGTGTTCGCGAACTTCGGGATCGCGATCGCGGCCAGAATGCCGATGATCACGACGACGATCAAAAGCTCGATGAGCGTGAAGCCCTTGCGAAGATTCTTTGTCATGTGGAGTTCCTTTTGTAGTGGCGAGAAGGTGTCGACTGCTTCGCCGACTTGGGTACAACGTCTTTACACGCCTCGGTGTAAAGCAACGCGCGGGCCAAACCTGGCACGTTCGTAAGTCGTTATGGAACAATGGGTTGTGAGTGCCCCCTGGCCAAGTGTTTCCAGAATGGTTCACGGATTATGCGATGGACCTAGCACTTTGCGACTCGCCGCCGGAAACGCGCTCCGCTGCCACGGCCGCAGGCCGAGTGCGCTGTCGGCCTCGGCGAGCAGTCGCCGAAGGGCGCGCGACTGTCGTGCGTCGACGAAACGCAGTCCGTCCAGCGCCGCCTGCCGCGCTTCGCTCCATCGCCCGAGCTTGCCGAGACACTCCACGTACTGAAAGCGGCCGTCGGTGATGTCTTCCTGCACGGCGTACGACCACCGCAGGAGCGAGACAGCAGGCGCGCACATGCCGCCACGATGGTACTCCGAGGCGATCACCAGCGTCATGGACAGATCGTACGGAAAGAGTCGCAGTGCGCGGCGATACTCCGCTTCGGTCTCCCGCAGCCGGCCATGCGCGCCCCCCACCTGTCTCCCGCGCAGGAAATGCGCGCGATACCCGTTGGGTTGATCGCGCACGAGCTGGTCGAAGAACACGTCGTTGTTCTTCCACACGCGTTGCCGGTGAATGCTGCGCCCCACGCCGAGCATGAGCAGCACACCCACCGCGGCAATGGCCGCGTGGCGATGCACCGGACGCTCGCGCGCGCGCAGCCACTCGAACGCGGCCCCCGCCACCAGCACCACCCCCACACTCGGAAAGAACAGCGTGCGCTCGGCCGTGATGAAGCCGGTGGCGACGAGCAGGTTGCTCACCGGCAGGTAGCTGAGCATCAGCCATCCCAGCCCGAAGCTCGCCACCGGCGATCGGCGCCGCAGCACGATGGCCAGCGCGAGCACGCCGGCACAGATGAAGAATCCCGGCAGCTCGACCACGGCGAATCCGTCGGGTATGGTCACTTCCGCTGGCGAGTAATCGCCGCTCAGCCGCACGGGAAACACGAGGAGCTGCGCGATGCGCGGCACTTCCGTCATCATCATGCCCACCCGATCCACCGCGTCCATCTTCAGGAAGCGGAACACGGGGAATGACACGAAGCCGGCGAGGTTCGCCTGGACGATGGACCGGACGTACAGGTAGACGGTCGCGACGAGGACGAACGCGAGCCCGAACAGTCTCGCGTGACGCCCGGCACGCGCATCGGTGCGCCACGAGCGATCGGAAATCACGGTCAGCTCCGCCGCGAGCAACAGGGCCGGCAGCACGATGGCGTGCTCCTTGGCCAGGAGCCCGAGCGCGAACAGCGTCAGGACCACCGCGGAGTCGCGCCAACCCGGCATGCCCCGCTGCCGCACGCGGATGTAGTGCCCAACGGCGAGCGACAGGCACAGCGCGACCAGCAGCTCCGACTGCCCGACGACGTTGCCTGTGACTTCCACATGCACGGGATGCACGGCGAACAGGGCGGCCGACACCCACGCGCCCGCCGGAGGCAGCACGGCGCGCGCGCACCAGTAGACCGCGGCTGCCAACGCGAGCGCGAGCGCGATGTTGCCGGCGTGAAACACCCACGGCGCACCGTTGCCCGCCACCCACTGCAGGGTGAACAGCGTCATGACGAGCGGCCGGTACCCGTCGCCACCGAGCTGGGGCGGCCAGTACGTCTGCCCGAACAGCCGCCAGAGTCCGTCCAGCGAATGCACGCGCGCGTTGTTCCGGATGACGTAGATGTCATCGAACGTGAATTCGTGCCCGATGCTGGTGACGGTCGCGGCCAGGGCGAGCAGCAGCACGGCCGCGAGCGCGAATCGATCGCGGCGCGTCATCGCGTGAGGCCGAACCTCAGCATGTGCCAGAACGCAGCGACGCCGTCCTTCCAGTTGATCTTCTTGCCTTCCGCGTAGGTGCGCCCCGCGTAGGAGATGGGCACCTCGTAGATGCGCGCGTCGCACTGCGCCAGGCGCGCCGTGATCTCCGGCTCGAAGCCGAAGCGATCCGACGTGAGCGTGAGGCTGCGGGCAAGTTCCCCCCGCACCGCCTTGTAGCAGGTCTCCATGTCGGTGAGGTTGAGATTCACCAGCATGTTGCAGAAGGTGGTGAGCACGGTGTTACCCACGGAGTGCCAGTAGTACAGCACCCGGTGCGGGCCGCCCAGGAACCGCGAGCCGAAGCAGGCGTCGGCCTTGCCGTCCACGATGGGCTGCAGCAACGCCGGCCAGTCCTGCGGATCGTACTCGAGATCGGCGTCCTGCACGATCACGATCTCCCCGGTGCTGGCGGCGAGTGCCGTGCGGATCGCCGCTCCCTTGCCCCGGTTCTCCGGTTGCAGGATGAGCGTGTGGATGAACCCGGCCGCCTTCAGCTCCTGGAGGCGCTCGCGCGTGCCGTCGGTGGAGCAGTCATCCACGCAGATGATCTCTTTCCGCACGGGCGAGCCGTGCACGCGATCGAGAATCGTCTCGATCGTGTTGCGCTCGTTGTAGACGGGGATGAGCACCGACAGGCGCATCGTCGCCGGATCGAGCGGCGTGAGCTCACGCGGCTTCGCGGCAAGAGTGAGCTTGGTCAGCGCGGGCACACCCATCGTCGGCGTGAGATGCGCGGAAGGCAATCGCGGTGAGGTCATTGCTTCAGGACGGTGTAGGCGACGCCCCCGGGAAAGTCCGCGCGCAGCGCGAGCCGGGGCATCGGCGAGTTGACCAGGAAGTCGGCGGCGTCCACGGTCTTGCGACTGCCGACGATCACGGTGCGCACCGGATACGCCGACAGGATCGGACCCAGCCCCTCCGCCGCATTCTCCGCCGCGGAGTGATCGCGCAGATACTGCGCGGTGGTGAACGAGAACACGGGCGTGGTGCGACGGCCGGTGTAGAGGAAGATCGCGCCCTCGTCCTCGGCGGCGATCACGTCGGCCGGCGCGGTGTTCGCCATCGTCCACATGATGGCCGGCGCGATGCGCTGGGTGTTCACGCGCGCGATGCTGGACCACCACGATCCGCGAATGCCGCGCACTTCGTACGCGGCGTACCCCACCGTCACCCACGCGAACCCCGCGAGCAGGGCCGCACGGGCGGGCCACGCGAAACGGCTGGGACGCGCCACGGCGGCGTATGCGCCGGCCATCACGAGCAGCAGCAGCAACGGCCAGACGCCCCACACGAAGCGCGATGGGTTGAACGGCCACACCAGGACGATGCACGCGTACCCCGCCGCGAACAGCAGCGTCACCGGCATGCGGCGACGCACCGACCACGCGCCCGCCACGGCGAGCGCGCCGAGCGCGACGACGGTGGCGATGCGCGCCGCGGGGGCGCGGAACGGAGAGAACAGTACGCCGAGCATCTGGAGCACCTCGGGCACCGTCTTGGCGAGCGTGTCGCTCACCATTCCAATTCCCGACTGTCGCACTCCGCGGATCCACCAGCTCGTGTACGTGTCGTAGTTGCCCAGCAACGGCGCAGGCAGCATTCCGGCGTGCACGGCACTCCAGATCTGCCATGGCAACAGAACCACGACGGCCGCTCCAGCGACGAGCGCCGCGTCCCGCCAGCGGCCGCGCAATCCGAGCACGATGGCCACGGCCGGTACGAGCACGACGCCGTGCGATCGCACCAGCGTGCAGAGTCCCAGCGCCACCCCCAGCAGCACGACCTGCCGCACGGACGCGGGTCGCTCGGCCATCGACTCCAGGGCGGGCAGCAGCAGCAGCAAGAGGGCAAGAAAGAACGGCTCGGAGAGCACCATGCTTCCGAGCACCAGCAACGGCACGCTCACGGCCGACGCGGCGCCGAGCGCCAGCGCCCAGCGCACGCCCATCGCCCGTGCCTCGGCGAAGCGCATGAGCAGCACGGCCGTCACGGCGAGGAAGACGGCGTTGAGCGCCTTGAATACCACGACGCTCGCCGGAAATGCCGGCACCATCCACGACACCAGTGCGAGCAGCGCGGGATAGCCCGGCGGAAAGTGTGTCGCCGCCGGGGCGCCGGGCAGGTTGAGATAGCGATACCCCTCGCCCGACGCGAGCGAGCGGGCGAGGATCACGTACATCGCGTCATCGTGCACGACCCCCACGGGCCGCGCATCCACCACCGCGAGGCCCGACGCGAGCGCCAGCGCTCCCACCATGATGCGCGCCGCGCGATGCCAGTCGATCGCCTTCGCTGCGTTGAGGGTTGTCGACGGCATTGCCGCGATCGTCATCGCTGCACCTCGAACACGGCGCTTCCGGGCAGTCGCGCGATCTCGCGCAGACGGGGCCCCGCGCCACCGAGCGCCCGTGATGCCTCGAGCTGCACGGGCGCGAGTGGCAGGACGTAACGCGCGGGAACGGCGTCCAGCATCTCGCCGAGCTCGGTCGCACTCACCTGCACCGTTCGCGGCGTGACGTACTCGCGTGCCGAGAAGGGCGCGGTGGGCGCGGCGCGTCGTCCCGTGAAGAGCGAGATCACCTGCTCGCCTTCCGACAGCACGACGTCGGAGGGCCGCGTGTATCGACCGACCCATGTGATGAGTGGCGCGATCTGCGCACCAGCCTGCAACGCCGGCTGCTGCCATGCGCGCGATGCGTACGCCGTGACCTCGGTGCGCAGGATGCCGAACGCGGGCAATCCGATCACCAGCGCCGCGAGCGCGCGCGCCGGCATCGAGGTCGCGCTCGTCCAGCACCACCATCCACCGGACGCGGCGCACAGCAGCACGATCGGCCATACGGCCCAGAGAAAGCGCCACGGGGCGTACGGCCACACCACCACGACCGCCAGATAGCACGCGAGAAAGAGCGCGATCACGGGCGAGCGGCGCGACAGGCACCAGCCGCCGACGCCGACCAGCGCGAGGAGCGACGCCGCGGCGAGCGTTCGCATCCACGCGACGTCGCCGGGCACGACGCGGTCGTGCAGCAACAGCCACAGCTCCGCCACATTGATGCGCGCCGTCGCGAGCGCGAACGGCAGTCCCCCATCGCGCAATCCGTCGGCGAACCACCCGAGGTAGCTGCCGTACGCACCTTCGAGCGGCGGAGCGAGCGTCGGCGTCGCGAGCATCGTCCACACCTGCCAGGGCAGCACCACGACCGCGGCCGCCCCGACGACGCGCACGGCGGACATGACGTGACGGCGAGCCAGGAGCACCACCGCCAGCGCGAGCAACACCGCCACCGCATGCGTGCGCACCAGCATCAGCGCGCCAATCGAGGCGCCAGCCATCAGGGCGCGTCGCGCAGTGTCGGGGCGATCGGCGACTTCGTCCGCCAGATGCAGCACCGGCCACAATGCGGCGAGAAAGAGCGACTCCGACAGCACGGCGCCGGAGAGCGCGAGTGCGGGCGTCGCCAGCATGGTCGCGAGCGCGAACACCGCGGCCGCCTCGTCGCGCCACGCCAGCCGCAGTCGCGCGAATCGATACGCGCCGAGCGCGGCCACCCCGGCGAGCAACGCATTCAGCGCGAGAAAGGCGGAGATGTTGTCGGGAAATGACGGCGCCAGCCGCCACACTCCAGCCAGTAGCAGCGGATACGCCGGCGGATAGTGCGTCGCCGCTGGCGCGCCGGGCAGCTGCGTGTAATGAAACCCGTGCCCCGTGGCGATCGCCCGCCCGAGCAACGCGTAAACGCCGTCGTCGTGCCACACGCCCACGACATACGGCACGCTCGCCCACCACGCCACCAGCATGGGCACGAGCGCCACCATCACCATCAGCAGCGCGCCCGTGCGTACACGGACGCCGGCGTCCTCGAGTGCGACGGCCGTCATGCCTCCACGCCGTACCGTGACAGCTTGCGATAGAGCGTGGACGGATCGATGCCGAGCACTTCGGCGGCGCGGCTCTTGTTGCCGCCTTCGCTCTGGAGTACCCACATGATGTACGCGCGCTCCACCGCCTCCATCGTGGGATTGGTGGGCGTCCGCTCGGCCACCAGCGGCTCGCTCACCCGCTGCGTCACGCGCTCCGGCAACGCGCCCGGCTGGATCTCGTTGCCGGGCGTGAGAATCACGGCGCGCTCGAGCGCGTTCTCCAGCTCACGCACGTTGCCGGGCCAGGTGTAGGCCGAGAGGGCGTCGAGCGTCGTGGACGACAGCGACTTCTGAACCTCCTGTCGCGTCTCCGCCGTGCGCGCGAGGAAATGCTCGGCCAGCAGCGGGATGTCGTCCGCCCGCTGGCGCAGCGTCGGCAGATGCAGCGAGATGACGTTGAGCCGGTAGTACAGGTCCGTGCGGAACGAGCCGCGGCGGATCTCCTCCTCCAGCTCGCGGTTCGTCGCCGCAATGAGACGCACGTCGATCGGCTGCGGATCCGTGGCGCCCACCGGGATCACTTCGCGATGCTGCAGCACGCGCAGCAGCTTCACCTGCGTGGCCGGTGTCGTCTCGCCGATCTCGTCCAGGAAGAACGTTCCCTTGGCCGCGGCGGTGAACAGCCCGCTCTTGTCCTTGATCGCGCCGGTGAACGAGCCCTTCACATGACCGAACAGTTCGCTCTCGAGCAGGCTTTCCGGCAGCGCGCCGCAGTTGATGGAGGCGAAGCTGCGTTCGGACCGGGCGGAGAGCTCGTGGATGTAGCGCGCGATGACTTCCTTGCCCGTGCCCGATTCTCCCTGGATCAGCACCGTGGACTCCGTGGGCGCCACGGTTTCCGCCAGGCGGAGCACGTCGAGCCAACTCCGGCTGTTGCCCACCGGACGCGAGCCGGCGGGACCCTCGCGTCGCTTGATCTCCTGCTTGAGCGACCGGTTCTCCACGCGCAGCTCACGGTGCTCCGCCGCGCGCTTCAGGATCGCCAGCAGCTCGTCGTTGCGGAACGGCTTCTGGATGTAGTAGAAGGCGCCCTCGTTCACCGCCTGCATCGCGGACTGGAGCGTCGCCTGCGCCGTCATGAGGATGACCGGCGTGTCCGGATCCTGAAGTCGCGCCGCGGCGAGAATCTCCACGCCGCCCACATCGGGCATCCGCACGTCGGAGAGCACGATATCCGGCTGGAGCGCGGAGAGCTGCTCGAGACCGGCACGGCCGCCACGAGCAGTGTGCGTGTCGAAGCCGGCATTCCGCAGCAGAATGCCGAGGGACTCCAGAATCCCCGTCTCGTCATCGACGATGAGGACCGAGGGAACTCGGGTGGAGCTCACGTGAACACCGTGGCTGGAGGAGTGCTGAACGAGAGTGAGTGCGAGGGCGCGGCGAGACGTGGCAGCACGATGGTGAAGCGTGTCCCGCTCGGTGCGCTCTCGACGAACACCAGGCCGCGATGCGCATCGAGGGCGCGATGCACCACCGCGAGCCCGAGTCCGCTGCCGCCGATCTTCGTGGTGAAGAACGGGTCGAACAGGCGGTCGCGAATGCCGGGATCGACGCCGGCGCCGGCGTCGATCACCGAGACGGCCACGCCACCGGCGGCGAACGCCGCCCCGAAGTCGAGCTGGTCAGGACGCGCCTCGGTGACTTCCACGCGTACCTCGCCATTCACGGGCGACGCCTGGATGGCATTGAGCAGCAGGTTGAACACGGCGCGATGCAGCAGGTCGTCGTCGCCCTCGACGATGAACTCTCCCTCCTGCGCCACGCACAGCACCTGCACGCCGTCGGGTCGGTCCGGATGCGCGAGCGCCAGGCGCACCGCGCCGGCGGCCAGCTGCGCCACGTCGATCTCCTCGCGCCGTGCGACCCGTACCCTGGCAAAGTCGAGGAACTCCGTGAGCAGGCGGCTCAACCGGTCCGACTCGCGCATCACGAGATGCGTCAACGTCTGCTCGTCAGCGCCGGTGGTCGGCGACCGGGAGAGCTGCTCGCACGCACTTCGGATGGACGCCAGCGGATTCTTGATCTCGTGCGCCAGCGAGGCCGAGAGCTCCGCCACGCCTTCGAGCCGCTCGGTACGGAGCCGTAACGTCTCGATACGCTTCTGGTCCGAAATGTCCTGGAAGATCGCGGTGGCCGTGCGGTCGGTGTTGCGACCATCGCCTTCCGTGTAGGTGGTCGTGACCCCGATTGGAAAGCGTCGGCCAATGGCCGCCACCACCGCCTCGGCGCGTGCCGTGCGCACGTGGTCCCGCATCGATCGCTCGATCGCCTCCACAAGTTCCGGCGCGATCCGGCCGATCGCCTCGAGCACCGGCCGGCCGACGAACGGATCGAGGTCGATGCCGAGCAGCTGCTCCGCCATCGGATTGGCGTACAGCAGTCGGCCGCTCGCGTCCACCGTGATCACGCCGCTGCGGATGTTGAAGAGGATGTCGGCCGCCTGCAGGCGCACGTGGGCGAGCACCGCTTCCGTGCCCTTGCCCGCTTCCTGCAACTTGGCGCTCAACCATGCGCTGCCGAGCGCGACGACGGCGAACACGGCGAGCTGCAGCCAGACGGCCGGCGTGAATGGCGTCTCCACGCTCCAGAACGCATCCGCCACATAGAGCACGTTGCCCAGTGCGGCAACGAGGAGCCCGCCGCCCACCGGAAGGAGGAGCGAGGAGGTGGCGATGACGAGGATGTACAGCGCGGCGAACTGCGACCCGCTGGCACCCGTGACGTGGACGACCGCCGTGACGAGCAGCAGGTCGAACACCGACTGCAGGTAATAGAATGTCGGGCCGAGCGGACGGTTGTAGAATTCACTGTACACCACCGACACGGCGGTGACCACCAGCGTGGCGGCGAAGGCCAGCGACGCGACGAGGAGCTTGCCGGTATCGGTGAGCGCGTCCTGCCAGACGAGCACGGCCGCCAGGAAGATGGCGGTCGCGATCGAGAGCCGTCCCACGTACACCCAGCGCACCAGCGGCGCAGGGTCGAGGTGGAACGGACGACTATCGGACGCGGATCGATCGAGAAGTCGCACGGAGAGTGGAATCGCAAACTGCCAGAGATGCGCATGCGCGCACTGTCTGGCATTCTGCCATAGTTCACTGGCAAAGACGACTGGTATCGAGCGGGGTTACGCATGGCGAGGGATGGAGCGCTGCCGCTGTCGGACACGCTGGGGATTCCTCGCGCGGAGCTGGTCTACCGTGCGAGCCGCGCCGGAGGCGCGGGCGGACAGCACGTGAACACGTCGTCCACCCGCATCGAGCTCCTCTGGAACGTGCGCGACACCCTGGCACTCGACGACGCGCAGCGTACGCGCGTCGCCGGCAAGCTGGCGTCGCGGCTCGATGGCGACGGGTGGATCCGCGTGGTCTCGAGTGCGAGACGAAGTCAGTTGCAGAACCGCCAGGCCGCAGAGGAGCGGCTGGCCGCCCTCATTTCGGCCGCACTGGTGGTGCCGAAGAAGCGACGGGCGACGAAGCCGACGCGTGGCTCGAAAGAGTCCCGGCTGGCCGAGAAGAAGAAGCGCGGCGACACGAAGCGGCAGCGGCGCCCCGATTCGTTCGAGTGAGGGGTCCAGGCAGACGAAGAGTCGGCGGCGCGCTGCGCCCTGACGCGCGCGCGCGACAGCCGCGCCGTGCGCTTGTGTCCTTCCGTCCCGATGCCGAGGTTGGGCTGATGAACCCCTTCCGGACGAGTCGGGTACATGCTCAGGCGAGCCCCCGGCACGAACCGTCCGGCTGGCTCGTTGATGCGGTATTACCCGGGGCACCAACTTTGCCCGGTTCGGTAGCGGCGCCGGTGCGGCGCCGTGGCTTTCGACCCTCAGTTGCGGTTCGACCGCGGACCTACGCGATGCTCCGTTCCTCCCTGCGCCTTGCAGCGCCCCTGGTGGTGCTCGGCGCGCTCCTGTGCGCCACGTCCGACCCGGCCGGCGCGCAGTACTTCGGCCGCAACAAGGTGCAATACGAGAAGTTCGACTTCCGCATCCTGCGGACGCTGCACTTCGACGAATATTTCTACCCCGCCGAGTCGCTCGTCGTCCACGATGCGGGGCGCATGGCGGAGCGCTGGTATACGCGCCACTCCGACATGTTCCGCCACACGTTCGACCGCAAGTC
>JANLTI010000166.1:0-9755 GCA_031362845.1 Gemmatimonadaceae bacterium
GATCGTCGGGGTGCTGACGCCCGTCGACGGCTTGAACTTCAGCTGCGCCGTGTCATAGATGACGTACTTGCCGGAATCGGAGAAGAACGCCTCTTCCGCCGTCACCAGGTTGCGCAGATCCGACTTCATCGCGGCCGTGTAAGCCTTGGTCTTCGTGTTCGCGAACTTCGGGATCGCGATCGCGGCCAGAATGCCGATGATCACGACGACGATCAGCAGCTCGATGAGCGTGAAGCCCTTGCGAAGGTTGCTCTTCATGATTGGTCCGTGCTGGAGGGAGAACTGCCGCTGGGCGGGAACATCGGCGGCCGCTGAACTGCGGGAGGGAACTGCCTTGTGCCGACCTCAGGTAATGCAGCGAGAGTGCCACCGAGGCGATTCGTGCAAAATGCGCTCTAACTCCTTGCTGTTGAGAGAGTTAGAAAGTCAGTGTTCGTCGTCCGACAGCACGGGATCATGCAGGAATTCTTGCAGAATGCACGTATCGGCGGGAAGTGCGACATCGACTTTCCGATGCACTCACTCTGCTGCACGAACTGATCGTGTACTATGACGCGCGCGGAGGGGTGCAGGTAACCTCACGTCGACGCATGCCGTTCGCTGTCACGCCACCAATGTCAGCGTCGGTCGATTCGCCGTGGTTGCCGGCACGGACTGTTGCATCGTGATCTCGAATGCGGCGAACAGCGCGGGATCGAACTGGCTGCCAACATCCTGGCGCATGAGCTCCATCGCCTCTTCATGCGTGTACGCCCGCTTGTAACTCCGCACGGACGTCAGCGCGTCGTACACGTCAGCGATGCACAGCACGCGCGCCGTGAGCGGAATGTCCTCGCCGACGAGTCCGTGCGGATAGCCCTTGCCATCCCACCGCTCGTGGTGGCTTTCGACGATGGGCCGCACGTCCCACGGAAACTCGATATCGGCGAGCAGCGCCACGCCGGCGGAGGGATGCCCTCGCACCATCGCCCATTCCTCGGCCGAGAGCGTGCCCGGCTTGTTGAGCACGTCCGCAGGCACCATGAGCTTCCCCACGTCGTGGAGCAGCGCGCCGATGCGGAACCAGAACAGCGTGGTATCCGTTCCCGCGTGCACCTGTGTCCAGAGCGCGCACGCGAGGTCGGCGACGCGGACGCAGTGGCCCTGTGTATAGATGTCCTTCGATTCGATCGACTCGCCCCACTTGCGCACGACGTCCAGGAACTCGTTCTCGAGCTTCGCGGTGCGGTGATCCACATCGGCCAGCTCGCGGCGCGCGCGCAGTTGCGTGAACAGGCGGTGCGCGTGATTCAGGCGCTGCAGCGTCTGCCGATTGCGGCCCTGCGCCCGATACAGCTCCGAGAGCTCGCGCGCGATCTCGCCCTGGAGGATCATGTCCTGCCGCGCGATCCCGATTTCCTCGGCGCGAAGGAAGTGCTCCTCGGCTGCGGCCGCGTCGCCTCCGGCGCGCGCGACGATACCGAATACGTACTCGGCATCGCCTGCCTCGCGGGTGTCGCCGATCTGCTCGATGATGGCGCGCGTGCGCGCGCATGCTGCGCGAGCGCCGGCGAGATCGCCCTGCCGGATGCGCAACCGTGCGAGCAGCAGCTCGATCGTGATGAGCATGTTGCGATCGCCCATGATCGTCGCGAGCTCGTTCGCCTCGACGAGATGACGATTCGCCGCCACGAGGTCGCCGGCTTGCGTGTGGAGCTGGCCGAGATTGCCGAGCGCCGTGATCGCCTGATCGGCCCGGCCCGCACTGCGGGCGTGGGTGAGCGACGATTGGTAATACTCGCGCGCCTTGCGCTCCTCGCCCCGCACATTCGCGATCACGCCGAGGTTGGAGGCCGTCATCGCCGCGAGGCGGGATTCGCCGGACAGTGCCGCGCTCTCACGCGCCAGCAGGTACAGCCGCTCCGCGTCGTCGTGCCGGCCCTTCATCCACTCCACGCACGCCAAGATGTTGATCGCGTGTCCGCGTCCCGCCTCCTCGCTCGCCTGCTCCGACACGGCGAGCGCCACCGAGGCGCAATCGATTGCCGCCTCGTACTCGGCGTCGTGCATCCAGGCGCGCGCGATGAGACGGAGCAACTGTGCCGCCTCGACGGTCGAGCGCGCCGTGCCGTCGCGAAGCGCCAGCTCGTACAGCCGACGAGCGTCGTCGCGTTGCCCGTGATGCTCCAGCGCCTGCCCGCGCTCGATCAGCGCAGGCAGCCCTGCCATCGCGGGCGGAACGGCCGGCACGAACGGGACGGATCCCGTTCGTGCCCACAGTCGCGCGCTCATCGGCTCCCCGCTCCCCGAACGCTCGGCCTTACTCAGTGTCGAGGAAGCCGCAGATGATGATGTAGCCCGAGAAGTGCTTGATCGGTGCGGTGAACGTCCAGGTGAGGACGTTCGTGATGCCGCTGAGCACCTCGGACACCAGCGCCGTCGTCTTGCCGAGCAGGCTCGAGTCGGTGTAGTAGCCGAGCTTCAGCTGCGTGGCCGAGAGCAGCGTGGCGTTCGTGCCTTTCAGCTTCTGGTTGAAGACGAGCGGCGCCTTGAACGTGATGCCGTGCGGCGCGAAGTCGTAGGCGAGCAGCGAGCCGGCACGGGCCGTCATCGTGATGTCGGTCTCACGATCGAGTGCGCCGGCCGGCACGACGACGGAGATGCCGGCCGCCGGGATGGCAAGCACGCCACCCTCGCGTCCGATCGTCTGGCGCACGGTGATGTCCTGCGGCAACGGTGTCGTGCGCAGGAGCGCCTTCGCCGTCGTGAGCTTCAGTGTGGAGGTCACCGTTCCCACGAGGCCGTCGATCAGGTCATGAGACGCGGCGGGCGTGGCGAGCGACGATGGGGCGGCGGCGCGCTCGGTGCCGCAGGCGTTTGCGACGACGAGAAGCAGCGCGACAGCCAGAAGGCTGGCGCGACGGAAAACCTGGGTCATGACGGAGCTCCGTGGGGGAGAAGAGGCACTCACCTCAAGGCACTCCTGGTGCCATGGATCACCTCGCTTGCAAGCTCGTCACTTTGACCGCCACTCAACCCGCGCCGAATCGTTCACGTCACGGTGACCAGTCGGATTCGGTCAGACCAACCGAGCAAATCTCGCCATCGACTAGCCACAGCGTTGCAGGATGCGAGAATCCGTGGCATTACGCACGAGCGAGCGTGTTCCGGGACACCCCGATGTGACAGGGGCCCGCGAACGCATAATCGCGTTGCGGGCCCCTGTGCGTTGTCGAGAGCGCGTTCGAGTTATGGCTTTCCCTTGAGCGTCGTGTCCTTGAGGCTCTTGCCGGACTCGGTCAGCTCGCCATGCACGTTGCTCTTCACGCGGTTCTTCTCACGCTTCGTGTCGCTCGCCGCCCGCTTCGACGTCCGGCTGATATTGCGCGCCACCTTGTTCAGGCCGCCCGGCTGGTGACGCTGACTGCTCTTGATGCCCGTGGTTCGCTTGAGCTGCGCCTTGGTGTCGTTGCCTGCGTCCGTCAGCGTGTTGTGCGTCTTGCTCGATCCGCGCTTGACCTCGGCTTTGGTGTCGCGCCCCGCCTTCTTGGCCGTCTTGCTGACGTTGCGTGCAACCTTGTTGAGTCCGCCGGGCTTGTGCTCGGCCGTCGCCTGGGCGCTCGCGGACGAGCCGGCCACGAGCGCGATCAGGGCAGCGGCAAGGGCGTAGCGAAGATGTCTGGTCATGATGATGTCCTCGATGAGAAGAATGCCTGAGGACAGTGCAAGACACGGACTCGCGAGCGCGTGAAAGGAGAGCGAGCGCGACGGGTCGCGCGACCTACTGGTGCACGGACTGCTCGCTCAGTTCACCGCGCGCTGATACTGCACCGGCCATGTGACCTGCACGCCCAGGACCTTGGCGGCGTGCAGTGGCCAGTAGGGATCGCGCAGCAGCTCGCGGGCGAGCAACACCATGTCAGCCTGGCCCGATCGCACGATCGCATCCGCCTGCTGCGCATCGGTGATCAACCCCACCGCCGCGGTCGCCATCCCCGCGTCGCGCTTGATCCGTTCCGCGATGCCCACCTGATAACCCGGCCCGACGGGGATCTTCGCGCCCGGCACGATGCCGCCCGACGAGCAGTCGATGAGGTCGACTCCGAGCGGGATGAGGAGTCGAGCCAGCGCGACGGACTGTTCGACATCCCAGCCGCCCGGCATCCAATCGGTGCCCGAGATGCGCACCACCAGCGGCAGGGAATCCGGCCACACCCGGCGCACCGCAGTGGTGATCTCGAGGAGCAGGCGCACTCGATTGTCGAAGCTGCCGCCGTACGCGTCCGTCCGCCGGTTGCTCAGTGGAGACAGGAACTCGTGCAGGAGGTAGCCGTGGGCCGCATGCAACTCGATCACCCTGAACCCGGCGTCGAGCGCGCGCGCCGTCGCGGTACGAAATGCATCCACCACGGACGCGAGTCCGGCGGCATCGAGTGCGTGCGGTACGAGCGACCGTTCGCTGAACGGCACGGCACTCGGCGCCACGATCGGCGACCATCCGTACTGTGCGGGCGTGAGTGGCGCGCCCCCGCGCCATGGAGCGTCGGTGCTCGCCTTGCGCCCCGCATGCGCGAGCTGGATGCCGGGTACCGCCCCCTGATCGACAATGAACTGCGTGATGCGCGCAAGTCTCTCGATGTGTTCGTCGAGATAGATGCCCAGGTCGAACGGCGAGATCCGTCCGTCGGCGGTGACGGCGGTGGCTTCGGTGAACACGAGCCCCGCACCTCCCACGGCGCGACTGCCGAGGTGCACGAGATGCCAGTCGGTCGCGAAGCCGTCCACGCTGGAGTATTCGCACATGGGACTCACGCCGATGCGGTTGCGCATCGTGACGCCGCGCAGGGTGAGTGGCTCGTGGAGCGAAGCTGACATCGGTGAAAAATCCTCGTGTGCGTGAACGGAGCGAATCGCGCCGGGCGAAAGATGGTTCCATGACGTGGCTCACGCGCGCTGCATCCCCTTGCTTGCGCCGCACGCGGTACCGATCTTGCCGCCGTGAAAGCTGGCTTACCTAAATGGAGATCGACTGGTGACTGAACACCATTCCCGCAATCGTTCGATCATTTCACGTGCGCTCCTGCTCGCGGCTGGACTGCTCGTGAGCGCGTGCGGCGGCGGCGACAAGACGCCGGCGGCGACTACCGACACGACGGCGAACGCATCGGCGAACTCCTGCCCGGGCGACAACGCCGGTCTCACGCTACCGGCCGGGTTCTGCGCGACGGTGTTCGCCGAGAGCATCGCGCACGGACGACATGCAGTGGTGGCATCCAATGGCGATGTCTACATCACGATCGAAGGTACGCGCCCCCAGCGTGCCGGTCAGGCGCCACCCGCGGCGGAGGTACCCTCAGCGTCGGTCGTCGCGCTCCGCGACACCAACCACGATGGGCGGGCGGACATCATCGCGCGGATGGCTGGCCGAGGAAACACCGGCATCGGGCTCGTGAACGGGCATCTGTACGTCGATGAAGGAACGCAGATCGTGCGGTACGCGCGCGCCGACTCGCAGCTCGCGCCCACGGCGAAGGCTGAAGTCATCGTGCGGAACATTCCGCTGGATCCCGGGCATCGCGCGCGCAACTTCGCGATCGGCGGCGACGGAGCGCTTTACCTGAACGTCGGCTCCGCCACGAACAGTTGTCAGCAGACGGACCGCGGGAACGAGTCGCCCGGCGTCGATCCGTGCGTCGAGCTGCGCACGCGTGCCGGCATCTGGAAGTTCGACGCCAACAAGACCAACCAGTCGTTCACGCCGGCCGCGCGGTTCGCGACGGGCATCCGGAACGGCATGGGCATCGCGCTCGCGGCGGACGGAAAGCTGTACGCCACGCAGCACGGCCGCGATCAGCTGAATGCAAATTGGCCGAAGATCTTCCCGACGACGAAGTACTCGGCGGAGAATCCCGCCGAGGTGCTCCTTCAGGTGAATGCGGGAGACGACTTCGGATGGCCCTACTGTTATCAGGCCGTGGCGTCGAACTCGCTGGTGGACGCGCCCGAGTACGGCGGCGACGGCACGAAGTCGGTCCGCTGTGCCAGCAAGAAGGCGCCGGTCGCCGCGTTTCCGGGACACTGGGCGCCGATGTCGCTCCTGTTCCACGGCGGCTCGAGCTTTCCGGCGAAGTACGCACAGGGCGCGTTCATCGCGTTCCACGGTTCGTGGAATCGGGCGCCGGAACCGCAGGAGGGATATCGCATCGTGTTCCAGCCGCTGACGAATGGCGCGACCAGTGGCGCGTACGAGACCTTCGCGGACGGATTCGCCGGCGTGAGCGCGGCGGAGGTGCAGCCGGGTACGGCGAAGCATCGCCCCACTGGGTTGGCAAGCGGTCCCGATGGTGCACTGTTCGTGACGGATGATCTGGGTGGGCGCGTGTATCGCATCACGCACCGCGGCGCGAAGTAGTCACTCGCGGCTCGTGATGCGACCGGCCATCACTGCTCCGGGGCAGTGGTGGCCGGTTTCGCATGCCCCCGCGGTGCGACGCACGCGTAAACGTCTGAGGACGTCTCTGCGGTGCCGCGCGATGTTACGCGCGATCCGCTTGACAGCGTGACTGGGACACTCAGCTTCATCGCTGTCGTCCCACCCTCCCTCCCGACCCATCATGTCGAACCTCGGCTCCCCACCGTCGCGGCGACGCTCCGTTCCTGTCGCGCGGCATTTTAGTGTCCGGCACGCGCTTGGGCGCGTCCTGGTATCGCTCGTCGTGATACTGTGCGCGTCCCACCGCCTGCACGCACAAGTGCAGGCCACCACCGGCATCATCCGCGGAGTGGTGCGCGACTCGGCCGGCGTGCCGGTCGTGGACGCGACGATCACGGCGCGCAACATCGCGACGAATTTCACGCGCGCTGCCTCCACCAATCGACAGGGTGCCTACGCGCTGCCGCTGCTGCCGCTCGGCACTTACGACGTGAGCGGTCGCGCGATCGGGTTTGCGCAGGTGCGGCGCTCCGGCATCGCGGTGCGGCTCGGGGCCACGTCGGACGTGCCGTTCGTGCTGGCACGCCAGGCGGTGTCGCTGGCGGCCGTGCAGGTCACCGGCGCGCGTGAGGCGATCGACAAGGACCGCCCGTCGGCCGCGACGGAACTCGACGCGCGAGTGGTGGCAGGGCTGCCGAACAATGGTCGCAACTACCTCGGGCTCGTGCTGCTGACGCCGAACACGGCAATCGTGCAAGGACCCGATGGCGACGAGCTGAGCATCGCCGGCCAGCGCGGCATCCACAACAACATCTCCATTGACGGTGCGGACTTCAACAATCCGTTCTTCGGCGAGCAGCGGGGTGGCCAGCGCGCCGCGTTCACCTTCAACCTGGACGCGGTGCAGGACATGGTGGTGATCGCGTCCGGCGCGAATGCGGAGTTCGGCCGGTCCGGCGGCGGGTTCGTGAACGTGGTCACGAAGTCAGGGACCAATACCGTGGCGGGTACGGCGCACCTGTACGGAAAGGCGGACGCGCTCGCGTCGTCGTATCCGCGCGGTGGCGGCAAGCCCCAGTTCGCCCAGCAGCAGTTCGGGTTCACGCTGGGCGGTCCCATCGTGCGCGATCGCGCCTTCTACTTCATCGCGTACGATCAGCAGCTGTTCAACCAGACCAAACAGACCTCCGCGTCGCGCATCGATCCGCGGCTCCGGCAGTTCATGGACACCGCATACGGCGGCGTGCTCGCCGGCGATTATGGTCCGGTCCGTCGCACCAACGACGCGAACGCGCTCCTCGTGAAGCTCGATGCGCCGCTCGGCACGCGCCACAATGCGTCCCTCAAGTACAACTACACGAACTCGAAGCAGGAGAACGGCACCTTCGACGTCGATTCGTGGGCGCGCAGTGCCAACGCAATCGAGAAGGATTACTCGCACGCCCTCAACGGCAGCCTCGCGTCCACCTTCAGCGCGGACGTCACGAACGAGTTCCGCTTCCAGGTCGCACGCGAGTATCGGCCGAGATCGTACGGAGGGCCAATCAATCCGCGCACGAATCGGCCCTTCCCGGACACCGGAATGGATTTCGTGAACGGATATCGGTTCGGCCTGCCGTTCTTCATTCCCATCGAAGCGCACGACGATCGCATCCAGGTGCTCGACAACGTATCCGTGTCGCGTGGCTCGCACCTTTTCAAGTTCGGTGGCGAGTGGAACCGCACGGCGGAGCTGCAGACCTTCGTCGGTTTCGGGAATGGCCGCATGATCTTCGGCTCGGTGGACGGGTTCCTGAACTACAATCGATTCGGCAATACGTACGTGGAGTGCAGCAACAGCGCGCCGCGCACCGATGGCCAGTGCCCGGGGGGCAGCATCACCGGTCCGGTACTCCTCTACCTGCAGCAGGCCGGCATCGGTGGCCGCTCGGTGGCAGAAGCGGGCACGCAGTCCATTCCGCAGCACGAGTTCGCACTGTTCGCGCAGGACAGCTGGAAGCCGACGCCTCGGCTCACGGTGAACTACGGGCTCCGGTGGGAAGCACAGATCGAACCCGACGTGCTCACGCCGCCCGATCAGGTGTTCTATGCACCGTTCATCGGCCAGAGCCGCAATGGTCAGCGCTTTCCGTCCGACGGGAAGATTCCGTCCGAATTCAAGATGTTCCAGCCGCGCCTCGGCCTCGCGTGGGACGTGGATGGCAACGGTCGGTCCGTGGCGCGCGCGAGCGCCGGCGTGTATTACGCGCGCGTGCCCGGGCTCGTGCTCGCGGGCACGCGCAACACCAACGGCTCCATCGGGCAGACGCTCTTCCGCAACAGCGCCGCCTCGCCCTTCCTCGGTCCGCCGCCGCGCTACGGGGAGCTGCTGCCCATTCCGACGGGCGGGCCCTTCCAGCCGTCAGTCACCGTGTTCGACGAGAACTTCCGGAACCCGCGCACGTTCAGCGGCACCATCGGCTACGAGCGCGCCATCAGCGGCAATCACACCGCGGAGATCAGCTACACGGCCGCGGCGACGGATTTCCTGACCCGTTTCATCGATCGCAATGATCCGGCGTTCGGCAGCCCATGGGCGACCAATCTGTCGACGACGCAGCCGGGAAATGGACTCGGCGTACTCACCACCGTGGAGAGCTCGGCAAAGTCACGCTATCAGGGCGTGACGTTCGCGTTGCGTCAGGTGGTGGATCCGCAATTCCAGTACGAGGTGAACTACACGCTCTCGGCCGATCGCTCCGACGATGACAACGAGCGGGATCCGTTCTCCTTCCGCTATGCACGTGCCAACGACCTCGGACCGGAGTACGGGTACAGCGATCGTGACCAGCGGCACCGCTTCAGTGCATGGGGGCTGGCGCAGCTTCCGTGGAGCATTGCGCTCAACAACAAGATCAGCGCGCAGTCCGCGCAACCGCGGTCGGCCAAGTGTGGCGTCAACAACCTTGCAACCGACACCACGGCGGCCAACGGGTCGGAGCGCATTTGCCCCAACGGCTCGATCCTGCAGCGCAATACGCTGCGGAAAGACAATGCCTACTTCACGTGGGACATTCGCCTGTCGCGCTACTTCGACACCGGACGTGGACGCGTGGAGGCGATCGCCGAACTGTTCAACGTGACCAACGCCGACAACTTCAAGGATCCGGCATCGGGCGGCCTGTTGTTCAACTTCGACGGCACCGTGCGCAGCGGGCTCGGTGATCCTCGTCAGGCGCAGTTCGGATTGCGTTACGTGTTCTAGATTGCTGGCTGCACGAGTGACGGGGCAGGGCGCGTTGACGCCCTGCCCCGTCGTCGCAGTCAGGACCGAAGAAAGTCGAGCATCAGGTCGCTGAGCTTC
>JANLTI010000206.1:0-5697 GCA_031362845.1 Gemmatimonadaceae bacterium
GCCCGTCTCCCCAACGTCTTGGACCCGTCCGCCGTGCCCGGGCGCGACGCCAGCACTCGGCGCGCGTACGGCGCGATCCCCACGGCGCGCGCCTTGGCGCGGAAGGTGGCCGCGTGGTCGATGGTGTGGCCGCTCTCGTCCTGCCACTGATGCACCATCTCGTGCAGCAGGGTGTGCAGCGTCTCCTGCCAGCCATGCTTCCGCAGGTGCGCCAGGCTGACCGCGATCTCCGCGGTCTCGCCGCCGGTCGTCGCCGCGGTGTAGTGCCCAAGCCGCGTCTTCATCCGCCGCGAGACGCGGATCTCGATGGGCTTGAGCAGCCCCTGAAAATGCCGGGCGTTGTAGCGCGCATGCCACGCGTTGAGCTGCGCGGCGAACTCCACGTCGTCGGGGTGGGTGCGTTCGCGTCGTGCCGCGGGCCGAGGACACCGCACCGGATGCGTGACGATGATGCGCTGCGCCTCGCGTCGCTCGGCGCGCGACCGGCCTTCCACGAACGCGACGATGGCCCGCAGTACGGACTCCGGCGCGGAGAGATAGCCCTCATGCACGCGCAGCTCGCCCGCGCCGAAGCTCACCATCACGTTGCGGTTCCGGGTCAGCCGGCACCGCACGATGCGCCGCAGCCCGAACTGGCGCAGGCGCGCGAGCAGCTCATCGGCATTGTGCGGCGTGCCGCCGTGCAGCCCGAGCTCGAGCTGCGCGACATCGCGCCGGCCCAGCAGCAGCCGCGTCAGCGTGCGAAGCACTTGCTCGGCCCCGGCACGAAGGCCACGTCGGATTGCGACCAGACGAGCGTCGCGACCTCGATCTGCTCCGGCGTGATACGAATGCTGTTCACCGACGACGGCCGGCCGCCGCGCATGCGGTTGGACACGGTGCCGGCGGTGGAGATGACGGTGCCCTTGCGCGTGTGCTCGATGAAGTGGATGGCGTCCTGGTGATCGTGTCCGCAGAGCACGACGTCGGCCTGCAGATCGGCGAATGCGCCGAGCGCGCGCGCGGTGTTCTTGAGGCCATGGCGCTGCGACAGCTCGCCGCGCATGGGATTGTGGTGCATGACGATCACGCGCGCGTCCGTCGCCGGGACGTCGGCGAACACGGCCCGCAGCCGCTCGATCTGCGGCCGTCGCACCAGCCCGATGATGGAGATGTCGCGCACGCGCCAGGTCAGCGTCTGCGCCGTGACGCCGTGCGAGGTGTTGAGGCCGGCGAAGGTGGCGCCCGGCACCATGAGCACCGGCTCGATCTCGGCGTTCACGTACTGCCGGTAGTTGGCGAGGATGGCGCCGTCATCGCCGAATCCGAGCGGCGCCTTCCACCACTGCACGTCGTGATTGCCCGGAATGCAGATGACCTTGCCGAACGCCTCGGCGTGCTTGATGAAGGCGCGGGCGCGCTGGAACTCGCCCGAGCGCGCGCGCTGCGTCACGTCGCCCGAGATGGCGACGACGTCGTACGCGCGCGTGGCGATCATCGCCTCCATCGCCTCGTACTGCTCGGGGACGGCGGGGTGACCGAAGTGCAGGTCGGAGCAGTGGAAGATGGAGACGCTCGTCACGTCCGGCTCACAGTCGCGCGATGACCGCGTCGGTGAACTGATCCGTCGTCGCCGTGCCGCCCAGGTCGCGAGTCACCGTCTTCTTCTCGCGGATCGTCGTCTCGAGCGCCATGCGGATGCGTTGCGCGCGCTCGCCGTCGGTCATGTACTCCAGCATCATGCACGCGGCGAGAATGAGCGCGCTGGGATTCGCGACACCCTTGCCGGCGATGTCCGGCGCGGTGCCGTGCACCGCCTCGAAGATGGCGCCGCCCAGTCCGATGTTCGCGCCGGGCGCGAGGCCCAGTCCGCCCACGAGTCCCGAGATGAGGTCGGAGAGGATGTCGCCGAACAGGTTGGTGGTGACGATGACGTCGTAGCGCTCGGGCTTGAGCACGAGGTTCATGGCCATCGCGTCGACGATCACGTCCTCGAACTCGATACCAGCGTATCCCTGCGCGACCTGACGCCCCACGTCGAGGAAGAGCCCCTGGGAGAACTTGAGGATATTGGCCTTGTGCACGAGGGTGACTTTCTTCCGCCCGTGCTTCACGGCATAGTCGAACGCGTAGCGAGCAATGCGCTCGGAGCCGGCGCGCGTGATGATCGCCACCGACTCGGCCGCCGCGCGCGGATCGCTCCCCATCTTGATGTAGTGCTCGACACCCACATACAGCCCTTCGGTGTTCTCGCGCACGAGCACGAGATCGATGCCCGAATAGCGGCCCCCCTCCACGATGGTGTGCGCGGGCCGAATGTTCGCGTAGAGGTCGAACGTCTTCCGCAGCGCGACGTTGATGGAGCGGAAGCCCTCGCCCACCGGCGTCTCGAGCGGTCCCTTGAGCGCGAGCCGCGTGCGCTTGATGGAGTCGAGCGTCGCCTCGGGGATGGGATCGCCGTACTTCGCGACGCCGGCCTGCCCCGCGTACTGGGTATCCCAGTCGATGTCAACGCCCGCGGCCTCGAGCACGCGGACGGTGGCACTGCTGATCGACGGCCCGATGCCGTCGCCGGGAATGAGTGTGACTGGCGTGCCCATGTCTCGTGCCTTGCTCGGCCCTAGGGGGCCGTGATCAGGTCGGCGGCGTGTGCGACGAGGCTCGTGAGAATCTCGCGCGAGAATGTGGTCATCGGATCGCTGCGCGCGTCGCCGATCCATCGTACTTCGCCCAGGCGCGCGTCCACGAGCGCGAGCCGAACCACGGCGACACCGCTTCCGTCGCGCGTGCGGTCGAAGCTGAGCTCAACTGGGAGCAGCACCGCGCGCGCCGACTCCTGGAGCGCGATCATCGTGCGCAGCTCGGTGGCGAGCGGGTTGGCCAGCCGCGTGCCGGCGATGACCCCTGCCCCGCGCAGCGATGCCGCGCCGATGGTGTACGCATCCACGGAATGCGACGGGTTGCTCCGGGCGGCGCGCACGAGCGCCTCGGGATACACCCAGCGCGTCTTCAGTCCTCGCGCACCCAGTTCGGCCTCGAACGCATCGTCGAAGGCGCGCATGAACTCGCGCGACCGCGGGATCTGCTGCGTCCACCCGAGCGCATCCACCTCGCGCAACGCATTCACGGGCGTGACGATCACCTGTTGCGACACCATTGCCGAGAGCGGCCGCAGTGGCGCGACGGGCGGGGCCACTTCGTCCGCGCCGCTCGGCGGGCGGCAGGCGGCGAAGGCCAGCGGAAGGCCCAGGAGCAGCAGACGAGTGAGGCGCACGGTGCGGGGTGAGAGTGTTCGCGAAAGCTAAGCGGCGGCCTGCAGCCGGGCGACCTTTCGGGCGTTCGCTGAGTGTGCTGGCGCATTGACCGCGCCCGGGCGCGCTTCCAAGTTGCCGCGCATGACTTCCCTGCCCGCTCGAGCGCTCGCCCCGCGAAGTACCGTCGCTGCATTGGGTTGGGCCCTCGTCGCCCTGCTCGGTGCGGGCGCGCTGGCCACCATCGCCCTCTCCCGAGGCGAGCCCGTCAGCGCGATCTGGCTGCTGGTGGCCGCCCTCTGCACCTATGCCATTGGCTACCGCTTCTACAGCGCCTTCATTGCGGCCAGGATCTTCGCACTCGATGACGCGCGGCCGACGCCCGCCGAGCGGCTGGCCGATGGACGGGACTTCGTGCCGACCAACCGCTGGATCGTGTTCGGCCACCACTTCGCCGCCATCGCCGGCCCGGGTCCGCTGGTGGGCCCCACCCTCGCGGCGCAGTTCGGCTATCTGCCCGGGGTGCTCTGGATCGTCGTCGGCGTCGTGCTGGGCGGCGCGGTACAGGACTTCGTGATTCTGTGCTCGTCGGTGCGACGCAACGGCAAGTCGCTCGGCCAGATGGCGCGCGACGAGATCGGGCCGGTGGCCGGCTTCACCGCCATGGTGGCGGTGCTCGGCATCATGGTGGTGCTGCTGGCGGTGCTCGCGCTCGTCGTCGTGAATGCGTTGCGCTCGAGCCCGTGGGGCACGGTCACGATCGGCCTCACCATTCCCATCGCGATGCTGATGGGCGTGTACATGCGCTGGATTCGCCCCGGGCGCGTGCTCGAGGCGAGCGCCATCGGCCTGGTGCTGCTGGTGCTGTCGCTCTACGCCGGTCGCTGGGTGGCCGAGCATGCGCAGCTCGCGGGGCTGTTCACGCTGAGTGGACGGACGCTCGCCGTCGCCATCATGATCTACGGCTTCGCCGCCTCCGTCATTCCGGTGTGGTTGCTGCTGGCGCCGCGCGATTATCTCTCGGCGTTCGTGAAGATCGGTGTCGTCATCGCGCTGGCGGTCGGCATCGTCGTCGCGCTGCCGCCGCTCCAGATGCCGGCGCTCACGCGGTTCACCGATGGCACGGGCCCGGTGTTCGCCGGCGCCCTCTTTCCGTTCGCGTTCATCACCATCGCGTGCGGGTCCATCTCCGGCTTCCACGCACTCATCGCGTCGGGCACCACGCCCAAGCTGCTCGCACGCGAAGGCGACGCGCGATTGGTGGGATACGGCGGCATGCTGGTGGAATCGTTCGTGGCGGTGATGGCGCTGATCGCGGCGTGCGCGCTCACGCCCGGCGTGTACTTCGCCATCAACGCGCCGGTGTCGGCGCTCGGGACCACGGCGCCGAGCGCAGCCGCCGCCGTGGCCGCATGGGGCTTCGTCGTCACGCCACTGGAGCTGGAGACACTCGCGCGCCAGGTGGGCGAGAGCTCGCTGCTCTCCCGCACGGGCGGCGCGCCGAGTCTCGCCGTGGGCATGGCGCACATCTTCTCGCGTGTGCTGGGAGGCGATTCGGCGATGGCGCTCTGGTATCACTTCGCCATCATGTTCGAGGCGCTGTTCATCCTCACCACGGTCGACGCCGGCACTCGCGTCGGCCGGTTCATGCTTCAGGACCTCGGCAAGCACGTGTGGTCGCGATTCGGCGAGACGTCGTGGACGCCAGCCGTGGTGATGTCGAGCGGCCTCTTCGTCGCGATGTGGGGGCACTTCCTCTGGCAGGGCGTGAACGACCCGCTCGGCGGCATCAACTCGTTGTGGCCACTGTTCGGCATCTCCAACCAGCTGCTCGCTGCCGTGGCGCTGTGCGTCGCCACCACGATCATCATCAAGATGGACAGAGCGCGTTACGCGTGGGTGACGCTGCTGCCGCTCACGTGGATCCTCATCGTCACGATGTCGGCGGGCTACCAGAAGCTGTTCTCGCCTTTGCCGAGGCTGGGATTCTTCGCGCATGCGCGGGTGCTGGAGGCGGCACGCGACGGCGGAACACTGCCGGCGGGTGTGGCGTCGGCGACGGACCTGGGCCGCATGATCGCGAACGATTATCTGGACGCGGCGGTGGCCGCCTTCTTTCTCGTTGCGGTGCTCGTCGTCATCGCGGACAGCGCACGGGAGTGGTGGGCCGTACTGAAGGGAGGCAAGGCCGCACGCTCCACCGAGATTCCGTTCGCGCCTGGCGCGGCGGTGGCGGGCGACTGAACGGTCGTCTTCCTGTCTCGTGGCCAGCTACGCGGTGCTCCGCGTCTAGCGTCATTGAACATTCAATCGGGCTCTTCATGCGCGCGTTTCGATCTGCAGCACTGACCGTCGCCCTGCCTGCTCTCCTGTCCGCGCAATCCGCCGCGCCGTTCGACTTCAGCATCAGGAACATCATGCGCGGCCCGGAGCTCTACGGGCGGGCGCCGACGAACGTGCGCTGGAG
>JANLTI010000226.1:0-10935 GCA_031362845.1 Gemmatimonadaceae bacterium
GCTCGTTCGCCGCCGAGGTCACACGCGTCGCGCGCGAGGTGGGCACGGAGGGTAAGCTCGGCGGCCAGGCCGAAGTGCAGGGCGTGGCGGGCACGTGGAAGGACCTGACGGACAGCGTGAACTTCATGGCCGGCAACCTCACGAGCCAGGTGCGAAACATCGCGCTCGTGACGACGGCGGTGGCCAATGGAGACTTGTCGCAGAAGATCACGGTGGAAGCCAAGGGTGAGGTGCTGGAGCTGAAGAACACCATCAACACGATGGTGGACCAGCTCAACGGATTCGCCTCCGAGGTCACGCGCGTGGCGCGCGAAGTGGGCTCCGAAGGCCGGCTGGGCGGGCAGGCCAACGTGCCGGGTGTCGCGGGCACGTGGAAGGACCTGACCGACAGCGTGAACTTCATGGCCGGCAACCTGACGAGTCAGGTGCGCAACATCGCCGACGTCACGACGGCGGTGGCGCGCGGCGATCTCTCCAAGAAGATCACGGCGGAGGCGAAGGGCGAAATCCTCGAGCTGAAGACCATCATCAACACGATGGTGGACCAGCTCAACGCCTTCGCGGCGGAAGTCACCCGCGTGGCGCGCGAGGTGGGTACCGACGGGCGGCTGGGTGGACAGGCCAATGTGGAAGGGGTGAGCGGCACGTGGCGCGATCTCACCGACTCGGTGAATTCCATGGCGTCGAACCTCACCAGTCAGGTGCGAAACATCGCCGACGTCACCACGGCGGTGGCCAAGGGCGACCTGAGCCGGAAGATCACGGCGGAAGCGAAGGGCGAGGTGCTCGAGCTGAAGAACACCGTGAACACCATGGTGGATCAGCTCAACTCGTTCGCGGCGGAAGTGACGCGCGTGGCGCGAGAGGTGGGAACGGAAGGCGTGCTGGGCGGACAGGCCAACGTGCCCGGCGTGGCCGGCACGTGGAAGGATCTCACCGACTCGGTGAACGGCATGGCCAGCAACCTGACGAGTCAGGTGCGGAACATCGCCGACGTCACCACGGCGGTCGCCAAGGGCGATCTCTCGAAGAAGATCACGGCCGAGGCGAAGGGCGAGATGCTGGAGCTGAAGACCACGGTGAACACCATGGTGGACCAGCTCCGCAGCTTCGCCGACGAAGTGACGCGCGTGGCGCGAGAAGTGGGAACCGAGGGCCGGCTGGGCGGGCAGGCCAACGTGCCGGGTGTGGCCGGCACCTGGAAGGACCTGACGGACAGCGTGAACTACATGGCGTCGAACCTGACGTCGCAGGTGCGAAACATCGCCGACGTGACCACCGCGGTGGCCCTCGGCGATCTGTCGCGAAAGATCACGGTCGATGCGCGCGGCGAGATTCTCGAGCTCAAGAATACCGTCAACACGATGGTGGAGCAGCTCAACGCTTTCGCGAGCGAAGTGACGCGCGTGGCGCGCGAGGTGGGCTCGGAAGGCATCCTGGGCGGGCAGGCGCGCGTGCCGGGCGCTGGTGGCGTGTGGCGCGACCTCACGGACAACGTGAATTTCATGGCGTCGAACCTCACGGCGCAGGTGCGAAACATCGCGCTCGTGACGACGGCGGTGGCCAACGGCGACTTGTCGCAGAAGATCACCGTCGAGGCGCGCGGCGAGATTCTCGAGCTCAAGAACACCGTCAACACGATGGTGGAAAAGCTTCGGGTGTTCGCCGACGAAGTGACGCGCGTGGCGAAGGAAGTCGGCACGGAGGGCAAGCTGGGCGGTCAGGCGGAGGTGCCTGGCGTGGCCGGGACGTGGAAGAACCTCACGGATGCGGTGAACGCGATGGCCAACTCCCTCACGGCGCAGGTGCGGAACATCGCCGACGTGGCGACGGCCGTGACGAAGGGTGACCTCACGCGGCAGATCACCGTGGAGGCGCAGGGCGAGCTGGACGAGCTCAAGTCGAACCTCAATCAGATGATCGCGAATCTGAAGGAGACGACGGAGCGCAATCAGGAGCAGGACTGGTTGAAGACCAACCTGGCCAAGTTCAGCCGGATGATGCAGGGGCAGAAGGATCTGGAGTCGGTGTCGCGCCTCATCATGAGCGAGCTCACGCCGCTTGTGAGTGCGCATCACGGCGCCTTCTTCATCATGGACAACGAAGCGGGCGCGCCGTCAGCGCGGCTCATCGCCAGCTACGCGTACCGCGCGCGCAAGCACGTGGGGAACCGGTTCGCCATCGGCGAGGGACTGGTGGGTCAGGCCGTGATGGAGAAGCAGCCGATCCTGCTGCAGAACGTGCCGGACGACTACATCCAGATCACATCAGGATTGGGTGAGGCTCCACCCCGCAACATCATCGTGCTGCCCGTGTTGTTCGAGGGCGAGGTGAAGGCGGTGATCGAGCTCGCGAGCTTCCTGCCGTTCAGCCAGATCCACCAGACCTTCCTCGACCAGCTCACCGAGTCCATCGGCGTCGTGCTGAACATGATCGGCGCGAGCATGCGGACGGAGGAGTTGCTGGAGCAGTCGCAGAAGCTGACGCAGGAGCTCCAGAGCCAGTCGAAGGAGCTGCAGTCACAGCAGGACGAGCTCAAGCGGTCCAACTCGGAGCTCGAGGCGCAGGCCAAGACGCTGCGTCAGTCGGAAGAGCTGCTCAAGGAGCAGCAGGAAGAGCTGCAGCAGGTGAACGAGGAGCTGGAGGAGAAGGCCTCGCTGCTGGCGGAGCAGAACCAGAAGGTGGAGCAGAAGAACCGCGAGGTGGAGGGTGCGCGGCTCGCCCTCGAGGAGAAGGCCGAGGAGCTGGCACTCAGCTCCAAGTACAAGAGCGAGTTCCTGGCGAACATGAGCCACGAGCTTCGCACGCCGCTCAACTCGCTGCTCATCCTGGCGAAGCTGCTGAGCGACAACAAGGACAAGAACCTGACGCCGAAGCAGGTGGAGTTCTCGCAGACCATCTACTCGTCGGGTACGGACCTGCTCAACCTCATCAACGACATTCTCGACCTGACGAAGGTGGAAGCGGGCAAGATGGAGCTGGATCCGATGGAGGTGCCGCTGCAGGATGTGGCATCGTTCACCAAGCGCACCTTCGATCCGGTGGCGCACCAGAAGGGGCTCGCGTTCGCGGTCGACATCGACTCCGACGTCCCGAGCTCGATCTTCACGGACGGGCAGCGACTCCAGCAGGTCATCAAGAACCTGCTGTCCAACGCCTTCAAATTCACGGCGAAGGGGAGCGTGACGCTCACGATCCGCAAGGCAGACAAGGGCAAGCGGTTCGCGAGCCGCGTACTCGATGGGGCGGACACGGTGCTCGCGTTCATGGTGGAAGACACCGGCATCGGCATCGCGAAGGAGAAGCAGCAGCTCATCTTCGAGGCCTTCCAGCAGGCGGACGGCACGACGAGCCGGAAGTTCGGCGGTACGGGGCTGGGGCTCTCGATCAGCCGCGAGATCGCGCGCCTGCTCGGTGGCGAGATCCGGGTGGAGAGCACGCCGAACCGGGGCAGCACGTTCACGCTGTTCATTCCCGCCAGGTACGTCGAGCCGGAAGCGCCGAAGGGCGACGACGGCGGCTCGTCACGCCGCCGCGGCGGTGGCGACTCCTGGGCCAGCAAGGAGTCGAGCGGCTCGAGATCGCGTCCTCCCGCGCCGCGCGCGTCGCCGGAACCGCGGCGCGTGCAGTCCACCACCGCCGAAGCGGGCGGATGGGAACGGTCCGGGGGCGGCGTGGCGATGGCCGAGCCGGAGCGCGAAGCCGACGAGGAGTACGACCAGCCGATGGCTCGCGACGAACTGCCGCGACCCACGGGCTTCGACGACGATCGCGACAGCATCGAGGAAGGCGATCGTGTGCTGCTGGTGATCGAGAACGACTCGAACTTCAGCAAGATCCTGCTCGACATGGCGCGCGAGAAGGGATTCAAGGGACTGTGCGCCATGGACGGCGCGGACGGGCTCAAGCTGGCGCACGCGTTCGAACCCGACGCCATCACGCTCGACATCGACATGCCGGGCATGGATGGGTGGGGCGTGCTCGACCGGCTGAAGCATCATCCGCAGACGCGCCACATTCCCGTGCACATCATCACGGGGGTGCAGGAGCGTCAGCAGGGGCTCAAGTCCGGTGCGCTCGCGTACCTCGAGAAGCCCGTGACGAAGGAAGCGCTGGACGAATCGTTCGCGAAGATCTCCACGTTCATCGACACGTCGGTGAAGCGGTTGCTCGTGGTGGAGGACGATGAAACGCAGCGCGCGGCGATGATCGAGCTGATCCAGCACGAGGACGTGGAGATCACGGCGGTCGCCACGGCGGAGGATGCGCTGCGGGAGCTCTCCACCGGACGCTTCGACTGCATGGTGCTCGACCTCGGGCTCCACGGCGTGAGCGGATTCGAGCTGCTCGAGACGGTCAAGGCCAACCCGCTGGTGGCCGACCTGCCGATCATCATCTACACGGGCAAGGAGCTGTCGGCGGCGGAGGACACGAAGCTTCGCAAGTTCGCCGAGACGATCATCGTGAAGGATGTGAAGTCGCCGGAGCGGCTGCTCGACGAGACGGCGCTCTTCCTCCACCGGGTGGAGGCCAAGCTGCCCGAGCAGAAGCGCCGCATGCTGGAGCGGCTGCACAACACCGACGCCGTGTTCGCCAGCAAGCGCGTGCTGATCGTGGACGATGATGTGCGCAACATCTTCTCGCTGACGAGCATGCTGGAGGATCACGGCATGCACGTGTCGTTCGCCGAGAATGGCAAGGACGCGGTGGCGCTGCTGAAGGAGCGGCAGGATTTCGACCTGGTGTTGATGGATATCATGATGCCCGAGATGGACGGATACGAGACGACGCGGGCGATCCGGCAGGTGCCGGCGCTCAAGTCGCTCCCGATCATCGCGCTCACCGCCAAGGCGATGAAGGGCGACCGGGAGAAGACCATCGCTGCCGGCGCGTCGGACTACATCACGAAGCCCGTCGACACCGATCAGCTCCTGAGTCTCATGCGCGTCTGGCTCTACCGGTGAGCTCCGAGACCTCCCTCGCGGGAGCTCCGGCAACCTACAACCCCGACCTTGAGCGGCTCGAGATCGAGCTGCTCCTGGAAGGGGTGTTCCGTCATTACGGCTTCGATTTCCGGGCGTACGCGTATGCGTCCATCCGCCGCCGGCTCTGGAAGCGGGTGGAAGGAGAACAGCTGCGCACGATCTCCGGGCTTCAAGCGCGCATCCTCCACGACACCGAGGCGATGGAGCGCCTGCTGCTCGACCTCTCGGTGAACGTGACGGCGATGTTCCGCGATCCCAGCTTCTACCGGGAGTTCCGGGAGAAGGTCGTCCCGATGCTGCGCACCTACCCGTTCATCCGGATCTGGCACGCCGGTTGTTCCACGGGCGAGGAGGTGTTCTCGATGGCGATTCTCCTCGAGGAGGAGGGGCTGTACGATCGGGCGCGCCTGTACGCCACCGACATCAACGACGTCGTGCTCCAGCGGGCGAAGCAGGGCATCTTTCCGCTGGACCGGATGCAGGAGTACACCGAGAATTACCTGAAGGCGGGCGGCACGCGCTCGTTTTCCGAGTACTACACGGCGAAGTACGACGGCGCGCTGTTCAGCCCATCGCTCACGCGCAACGTCGTGTTCTCGCAGCACAACCTGGTGACCGACCGGTCGTTCAGCGAGTTTCACGTCATCTTCTGCCGCAACGTCCTCATCTATTTCGACAAGGCGCTCCAGAACCGCGTGCACTCGCTGTTCTACGATTCGCTCGTCATGTTCGGGCTGATGGCGCTCGGCAGCAAGGAATCGCTGAAGTTCTCGCAGTACGAGCCGTGCTACGAGAAATTGAGCGTGACCGAGAAGTTGTACCGCAAGGTGAAGTGATGCAGCTGAACCGCGCCGAGGCCGAACCTGCGCTGGGCGTCGGCTACGATATCGTGGTCGTCGGCACGTCGTGGGGTGGGTTGGCGGCGCTGCGCACGCTCGTGTCCGGAGTTCCCGATACCTTCACGATGGCGATCACCCTCGTGCAGCACCGCCACAAGGATTCTGATCAGTTGCTCCGCGTCCTGCTTCAGGAGCACACGCGCCTCGCGGTGTGCGAAGTGGAAGACAAGATGCCACTCGAGCATGGGCGGATCTACGTGGCGCCCCCCGACTACCATACGCTCGTGGAGCCGGGCCATTTCTCGTTGAGCACCGAGGCCCCCGTTCGCTACAGCCGACCATCCATCGACGTGACCTTCAGTTCGGCGGCCGACAGCTACGGGCATCGCACGGTGGGTATCGTCCTCACGGGCGCGAACGCCGATGGCTCCGAGGGACTGCGGCAGATCTCCGACCGGGGCGGAATGGCGATCATCCAGGATCCGGCCACGGCGGAGAGCCCCACGATGCCGGCCGCGGCGGTGAAGGCGGTGCCGCGCGCGCGCGTCATGCCGCTCGCCGCCATCTGCGCGTTCCTCACCGCCCTGCCGGCCGGCGTGCCGGAACGGGAGGATGCATGAGTGCGGGGATGACGGTGGATTCCCAGGGGTCGCAGGCGAGCACCCACGCCGTCGGGGCACCCATGGAGGAGATCTACGGTCCCATGCCGTCCGTGGAGATTCTGATGGTCGACGATCGCCCCGAGAATCTGCTCGCGCTCGAGGCCATCCTGGAGCCACTCGGCCAGACGCTGGTGCGTGCGCATTCGGGCGATGAAGCGCTACGGCTGCTGCTCTCGCACGACTTCGCGATGATTCTGCTGGACGTGCAGATGCCGGGCATCGACGGGTTCGAGACGGCGCGACTCGTGAAATCGCGCGAACGCACCAAGTACATCCCCATCATCTTCCTCACGGCGATCAGCAAGGACGAGGCGTACGTGTTCGAGGGGTACTCGGTGGGCGCGGTGGACTACATGACCAAGCCGTTCCAGCCGGATATCCTGCGCTCCAAGGTGAGCGTGTTCGTCGACCTGTACCAGAAGCAGCGACAGCTCGCGACGCAGGCCGACGTCATCCGCGAAAGCGAGAAGCGGGAACTCGAGCTGCGCCACATGCGGGAGATCTATGAGTCCGAGGCGCGGTTCTCGGAGATCGTCGGCTCGGCCATGGACGCGATCATCGTGTTCGACGCCAAGGGGGTGATCTCGCTGTTCAACGCGGCGGCCGAGCGCATGTTCCGCGCGACAGCGGACAGCGCTGCGGGCGGCAACGTCGCGCGGTTCTTTCCGGATGCCTTCAGCATCGACATGCTGGACGGCGTCTGCGCGTCGGCGAGCGAGCCCGCGACGGACGAAGGCACCGAGCCCAATCGTGCGCCCGAGCACGTGCTCTCGCTCATCGGGATTCGCGAGTCCGACGAGCGGTTTCCGGTCGAGGCGACGGCGAGCTGCCTGGACGTGCGCGGGAAGAAATCGTACACGCTCATCGTGCGAGACATCTCCGAGCGACGTCGCAACGAAGAGGCGCTCAAGGCGCAGGCGGAATCGCTTGCCACAGCGATGACCGACCTCAAGTCGCTCAACGACGAACTGGGATCACGACAGGCCGAACTGGAACGCGCGATGGCGGCGCGGAGCCGTTTCTACGCCTCGATGAGCCACGAGCTTCGTACGCCAATCAACGCGGTACTGGGCTACAGCACGCTGCTGCTCGAGAATATCTATGGGCCGCTGAACGAGAAGCAGGCCGAGGGCATCACTCGTACGCACAAGGCCGCGAAGCACCTGCTCGAGCTGGTGAACGACGTGCTGGACCTGTCGAAGATCGAGGCAGGCAAGATCGACCTGCGGCTGCAGCCGGTGCAGTTTCCGCAGCTCATCGACGACCTGTTCGTCACCGTGCGTCCGCTGGCGGATCAATACGGTTCCGCCCTCGGGCTACAGCACGAGGGTGACCCGATGAAGGTGGTGAGTGATCCTCGCCGGCTGCGGCAGATCCTCCTCAATCTCCTGTCGAACGCGATCAAGTTCGGGCGCGGCAAGCCGATCCACGTCACCTCGCGGCCGAGGGACGAGGGCGGGCTCGTGGTGGAAGTGCGCGACGAGGGGGAGGGGATCGCGGCGGCCGACCTCGAGAAGATCTTCGACGAGTTCGTGCAGCTCGGAAAGTCCCAGCTCACCGAGGGGACGGGACTCGGGCTGCCGATTTCGCGACGCCTCGCCGAGATGCTGCACGGCACGCTCGACGTTTCATCGGAGGTCGGAGTGGGCAGCACATTTCGGCTCACCATTCCGGCGTCGGGCGAGACGCCCCATGGGGTGCGCCGGACGTAAGGCGATCAGCTACGGCGATCGCGTGCGCCGATCGCGTACGGCGAAAGGCGTGCGCCGATCGCGTACGGCGAAAGGCGTGCGGCGCGTCGGCTTGGCGAGAGGGGTACGGCGTGCGGCGGGGGAATCGGAAATGGGATTGGGGTTTCGGAACGGCGTGAACCCCGGATCGGCGCCGCCTCCAACCGCCCCTTCCGAATTCCCGCCGCACGCCGCACGCCGTACGCCACACGACGCGCCGTACGCTTCTCGCCGTACGGCTTCGACCACACGCCGTACGCCGCTCGCCGCACGGGTCCTCCACTCGCCGTACGTCTTTCGACGTACGCCCCTAGCACGAACGCGGGACATTGTGCCAGAATGAACTTCCATCGCCAAACGCGGTATATTGCGGAATGCGAGTGCTGTGCGTGGGTCGACATGCGTTCCTGAGCGAGCATCTCTGCCGCGTCTTCGGTGACGCCGGTGGGGAGTGCGAGCCGGTGGTCGGCGCTGGAGACGCGCTGCGAAATGCCGCGTCGTTCGAGCCGCATGTGGCGGTCGTCGATTGTGACCTCATCACGCAGGCATTCCTCGATGCCTGGTCGCTCGACGCGAGTCTCGCCGGTGTGCCGCTGCTCGCGGTGAGCCTCACGCGACGTCCGGCGGAGTTCTCGCCGCTCGATCTCTGCGGGCTCGCGGCAGTGGTGTACCTCCCGTCGCTCGAGCAGGGCCAGGCGACGGCGCTCTTGTCGGCACTGCATCGGCCGCGCGGGGTGGATGCTCCGTCCGTATGGCACGTGCGCGCACCGACGTCGTCCGTTCATACCAGCTGAGTCGAGACCGTCCAACCAGTGCGAGCGCGTCGCAGCGCAGCGGTGTCCCCCTCGTCGCCCGGTTCGGGTAGTCTCGACGACGGCATGACGTCGGATGTGAATGCGTGGGCGGCGCTGGAAAGTCTGGATACAGGCGTCCTCGTCCTCGCCGCCGACCTGCGCGTGCTCTACGCCAACGCCTCGTGGACGTCGTGGCTGGGTGCACCGGTGGCCGCGGGCACGTCATTCGAGTCCCTCGTGGACGAAGGTTCGGCGGGGTGCATCGCCGAGCTCCAGGCGACGCTCGCCGACGGGGACTCGCGCACGGTGCAGCTCGATCTGCGGCCGACGCACGCCGATCTCCACGCGCGGCGCGTGAGCAGTGTGGCGCGACGGACGTCGACCGGTCTCGTCCTCGAGGGACAGGCGGACGTCGAAGACGACCGGGACGCCTTGCACGACGTCGCGCGCCGCCTGGCGGAAGTGACGGACATGGCCGAAGTGCTGCGGACGCTGTGCGAGATCGCAGCCCGCCAGTGTCATGGCACCGGTGCGGCAGTGATGCGCACGACGGGCAACGTCGGCGAAGTCGTGGCGGCGTCGGGCGGATTGCTCCCGGCACGTGGACGATGCTTCGAGCTTTCCGGCTCGCTCTTGAGCGAGGCGCTGGCAAACGGTGGGCTGGTGACCGAGGACAACTTCACGGGATCGCAACGTCCGCTTCAGCGCGCCGTGCCCGAGCTCGTCCTCGGTCCGGTGCTCGTCGCGCCGCTCCATGCGCATGGCGATACGCTCGGCGTGCTCGCCGTGGGTCGGGCGGTCGGCGCGCGCCCGTTCCGCGATCGCGACGTGGAGCGACTACGACTCCTGTCCGACCACGCGGCGCTCGCGGTGCACAAGTCGCTGCTGCTGCAGCAGGCGCAGAGCGCGGACCGGGCGAAGGGACGCTTTCTCGCCACCATGAGCCACGAGTTGCGCACACCGCTCACCGCGCTCGCCGGCTACAACGAGCTGCTGGCCGATCAGGTCATCGGCCCGATGAGCGATCCGCAGCTCGACATCATCGAGCGCATGCGATCGGTGACGACGCACCTGTCGGCGATGATCGAGGAGATTCTCTCGTTCACGAGCCTCGAGGAGGGGCGTGAAACGGTCCGCCCGAGCGACTTCCTGGCCGAGGATCTCGTCCGCGCCGCGGTCGCGCTCATCGAGCCGATCGCCGAGCAGAAGGGGATCCGCCTGCACGTGCAGCTTCCGTTCACGTCCGTGCGCATGACGAGCGACATCGACAAGGCGCGGCAGATTCTGGTGAACCTGCTGGGCAACGCGGTGAAGTTCACGGACTCCGGTGCGGTGACGCTGCGCCTCAGTCGTGGCGCGCGGGCCGTGCGGATGGACGTCGTGGATACGGGCATCGGCATCGATGCCGACGAGTTGCCCCGCCTCTTTCGTCCCTTCGCCCAGGTGGACACCGGGCTGACGCGGCGGCATGGCGGCACGGGACTGGGCCTCTACATCTCCCGGCGGCTGGCCACGTTGCTGGGTGGTCACATCGAGGTCGAGAGCGCGCGAGGCGCCGGATCGACGTTCACGATCGTGCTGCCGCTGAGCTGGGAAGGGGCGAACTGAGAACTGACGGGACGGCGGGCGCTGCGCGCCGCCTTACGGGGACGGCTCGCGTGACACGCGCGCCTACGGGGCGCGGCGCCCTCGCTACGCTCCGGCGCATCGCTTACGGGGCGGGCAACGGCACGGCAGTTGTCAGTTCCCGTAAGCGTGCCGTGCGCAGCACGGCCACGCGCCCCGTAAGGCGGCGCGTAGCGCCCGCCGCCCCGTAAGGCGCGCGCGTAGCGCCGCCGCCCCGTAAGGTGCGCGCGTAGCGCCGCACCGCCCCGTGTTAAATTCACGCCATGCCCAGCTTCCCTCCATCCACCACCGTGTTCAAC
>JANLTI010000272.1:0-2063 GCA_031362845.1 Gemmatimonadaceae bacterium
ACAATTCACACATCGTCGTTCTCGCGCCCCCCTCCCAGCCCGCTCACCGTTCGTTCATTCGCCAGCAACTTTTCCAGCGGCTCCCGCATGCGCCGCGACCAGCTGGGGTAGCGGTCCTGCCAGATGCCGGGGATGTTCACTGGTGTCTGCTCGTGCGCGAGGTCGTCGAGCGACAGACCGACCAGTGCCGATGGCGTGCGCCGAATGAACGCGTGTACGGCGGCGATGAGCGCATCCGACGTCACGTTGTCACGCGCCGATTCCGGTAGCAGGCCGTGCTGGATCAGCGAGTCCACCAGCGCAACGCGATCGCTCCACCGGCCATCGCGCATGCCCGCAGCCTGCGCGGGGTCGCCGAGATCGCCCAGTTCGCTGCGCAACGCGATGTCGCGACCCTCCATCCAGCCCACGAGGGGCGGGAGATCGTGCGTGTTCACCGTCGTCAGCGCCATGCGCGGATAATTCGACGCCGGGTTGAATCGGCCCGTAAAGAAGTCCCGCTCGAACACCTGCACCTTGGATCCGAGCACGCCCCACCGCGCGAGCACGCCCGGCACTTCCGGTGGCACGGTGCCGAGATCCTCACCCACGACGAGCGCTCCATGGCGCGCGCTCTCCAGGGCGAGGATGCCGAACAGTTCCTCGCTGAACGACGTCATGTATGCGCCGTGGCGGGCCGACTGGCCGAGGGGCACCCAGAACATCCGGAACAGCCCGAGCGCGTGATCGATGCGCAGTGCCCCAGTGTGACGGAAGCCGGCGCGCAGCAATCGCACCCAGTAGTCGTAGCCCGTGGCGCGCAGCACATGCGGATTGATGGCTGGCAGTCCCCAGTTCTGTCCTTCGTCCGAATACATGTCCGGCGGCGCGCCCACCGTGGCGCCCTGCACGAACAGGTCGGGGTTCGCCCACACATCCGCTCCACTCGCCGCCGAGCCTACGGCGAGATCCTGATAGAGTCCCAGCGCCAATCCCGCGCGCGACGCGGCGAGGGCGGCGTGACCGAGCTGATGATCGATCTCGAACTGGAGCCAGCGATGGTAGTCCACGCGCTCGGCGAGCTGCCGCCGCATCTGCACCACGGCCTCGCCGCGCGCGTCGCGCAACTCGTGCGGCCACTGCCGAGCATCCGGGCCCTCTCGCTCGGAGATGGCCATGAACGTCGCGAACTGCGTGAGCTGCGGGTCTTCCCGCGCGACATACAGCGAATACTCACGCGCTCGTGGCGTGTTGGTGCCGACTTCGCGCTCGACAAAGGTACGGTGCAGTGACTCGAGCGCCGGTGCGCGCAACGCCATGATGCGCCCGTAGTCCAGCATGTGGGCGTCGCGCAGCTCGGCGAGCGCCGCCTGGAACTCGGGCGACGCGATGCGCGCTCGCGCGTGTGCATCGTGCGCGAGCTCGGGGATGTCGTCCGTGCGGAGGTACAGGGCATTGCGAAACAACCGGCTGATGGGGCTGTACGGGCTGACGTCGTATCCGTCGTTCCGCAGCGCATGCAGCGGATTCACACCGACGAACGCTCCGCCGTGATGCGCCAGCCACTCGGCCATGACCCCCAGGTCGCCGAAATCGCCGGCGCCCCAGTTCCGCGTACTGCGCACGGTATAGAGGTTCGCCGTGATGCCGAATCCCCGGCGTCCGCGCAGCCGAGTCTCGGGCGCCACGCACTGTGACGGCACGACGATGAGCCGCTGCGTGGCGCGGCGAGACTTGCCCGCGCCCTCGAACTGGATGGTCAGGTCGTGATATCCGAGCGGAGGAACGACGGGCAACTCGAGGTGCATGCGACGCGAGCGTCCACCATGCGTCGTGCCCGTCCACCGCGACTCGATCCCCTCCTCGGTGCGCAACGTGAGCGTCCATTGTACCGTCTCGGCGCGCATCGACGGCATGCGTACCACCACCCTGGACAACCCGCGACTGCGCCGGCGCACGACGCGCACCGGCTCGATCCACCGGCGGCGCGCCGCCGAGCGCAGCGCTCGCAGGGCATCGACCGCCCGCTCCTCGGTGCTGGCGTCGAATCCCATGGCCGCGAGCAGCGCCATGCGCGTCTCGTC
>JANLTI010000099.1:0-11433 GCA_031362845.1 Gemmatimonadaceae bacterium
CGATCCGCCGTCGTCTGAGGGATTGCGGCGCCGCTCCGAATAATTGTTCAGTCCGTCGCTGACGAATCCCTCGAGCTTCGCGCGCGCATGGGAGAGGCCGCCCTGCGCGGGTACCGCGCGCACGTCGTGATCGATCTCGCACCGGGCGACTTCCGTCGCGATGTCGCAGCTCACGATGTCCAGCCAGTCGACACCGAGTGACGAGAGTAACGAAGGCGTCATGCTCCGCCGTGGCGCCCGATCGTCCACCGGCTCGATTGAGAGCTCGATCAGCTTGGAGATCTTGGGACGAATGGTGCGAGCGGCGTACTCCTCCTTGTGGAACGAGGCGGCGGGTACGACGCCCACCGAATCCACGGCGAGCACCCGGCAGTTCACGCGGTCCGCGAAGCGCTGCGACCGCTCGGCTACGCCGGCCGTGGGAAAGAGATCGGTCACCACGAGCGCCGCACGAGCCGCGAGGCGGTCGAGCACTCGGCGATCATCGTCCAGTCGGCGACGGAGCGCGAATCGATACGTCAGACCCAGCGCCGCCGCGCGGATCGCAAGCTCCCGCGCACCCTGCATGATGAAGGTGTGAAAGCGCGCCGACGCGTAGGCGTAGCTCGGGTCGAGCCCGTGATGGATCAACAGCGGCTTTCCTACCCGATCCGCTTCGATCGTCGCGAGCCGCAGACCCCAGTTGTCCTCGAGCCGCTGGGTGCTCTGCATCCAGTAGAGAACGAATTCGCCTTCGGGTTGCAGACGCTTCTCGTTGAGCGGCAGCGTGCGCAGGGAAATCTGATCGCGTACGTACGGGGACCCGAGCGGATGCTTCATAGCGATATCGAACGGGCGAAGGAAGGCGTCGGTTCCACGTCGATTCGGCCGCGTGTTACCTCTCGCGCCGTGGTGCGTCCTGTTGACAGCGTGGGGTGGCCGGCTAGATTTGTGTCGGTGACGGCGGCCCCGCACGAATGCGGGGCCGTTGCTGTCTGGCGACTGAAATGCGCGACGAATCGAAACGTCTCGCGAACGGAAGCTGGCGCGGGGCTGTAGCTCAGCTGGGAGAGCGCTGCGTTCGCAATGCAGAGGTCAGGGGTTCGATCCCCCTCAGCTCCATCCTTGTCGTAAACGGTTGGCATGCTTCTCGCCAATCCAGGTATTTGCCCGCCGCCGTTCGGTAGGACGGAGAGTTCCAATGACGGTGTGCGTGGCAAGACCGGGTGGCTCGGCCAACCGAATAGACATTTGACGCCGCGGAGCCTGGTGCTCGCGGCGTTTTTACTTTTGGCGCGGTCCGAACGCGCGCGACCGCTCACACCGGCTACGTTCATGGCCGTGGTCCTGATCGATGCCGCCAGGCGCGTCCCCCCACGCACTACGCCACCCCGCTCGCCTGACGACATCGATCTGGCCCTCCAGGTACTGTCCAGGCCGCAGCGGAACCCTCCGCTTCTTCAACGCATCGACCGATTGACCGTTCACGGCTTGCATCATGCGGGCCATTCTGCTCAAATAATCTGTATCAGAGCAATTGAATTGGCCATTGTGATGCAGTAATCACGAACAGCGAGGAATTTCGGCGAGTTGAAACCGGAACTAGGCGAGCTCATCGATCTGCTGCGCGGCCGAATTCTGCGGGCGCTTCAGGCGTCGGCGCTCGTCTCGGGCGATCGGCTGCCGAGTGCACGTGAAGTGGCCCAGGAGATGGAGGTCGATCACCGCGTCGTGCTGTCCGCGTATCGCGCTCTCGCGGACGAACAGCTCGTGGAACTGCGGCAGCGCGGTGGTATCTACGTCGCACCTCGCGTGTCCAGCGCCGAAGGCATTCCACGCCTGCCTGCCAGCTGGTTCGCCGACGTGCTCGCGCAAGGGCTGAGTCGCGAGATCCCGGCGGGCGACCTGCACGAGTGGCTCAGGCGGTGTACCGATATGCTACGGCTTCGAGTCGCCGTCATCACCACCACGTCGGACCAGGGAGCGGGACTCTGTCGGGAGCTCGCAGACGACTACGGATTCGATCCGGAGGCGCTGCTCGCGGCCGAGGTGCAGTCCGCCGCGAAACCGCCCTTGCCGCTTCGCCGCGCAGATCTTGTCGTCACCACGCAGGCGCACCGGGACTGGGTGACGGCGCTCGCGAGCGAGTTGCGCAAGGAGGTGTGCGTGATCGAGGTACGCCCCAACCTCGTGCGCGGTGAGTGGTCGCTCCTGTTTCGACGGCCCGTGTACGCCGTCGTGGCCGACGTCGAATTCGGCGAAATGCTTCAGCGATTCTTTGTCGGCGCCGCAGGCGCGAAGAACCTGAACATTCTGGTGGTGGGACGGGACGACCTGAGCGTCATCCCGCAGGACGCGCCGACGTACGTGACGCAGCGCGCGCGATCACGACTCGACGGCATTCCGATCCGGGGTCGGGTGCTGCCCGCGGCGCGCAGCATTTCGCCGGCGTCGGCGCGCGAACTGTTCGGCTTCATGGTTCGCTCGAACATCGAGGCGCTGCACCGCCACGGGTAGCGAGCTCCTTACCCCGACGAGTCAGGCGTCGACGACGAGGCAGTTGGCGAACAGGGGTGCCAACGATGTGAGGACCGACAGCTCGCCCGCGGGCAGCAGCCGTGGACGGCCGTCGAAGTGACAGAGCGTCCCGAGCACGCGCCCCCCGGTCTGTCGCACAGGAACACCGGCGTACGACTGGATGAAGTCGCGCTTCGAGTGATGCGCGATTCGCGGATCGTCACGCGAGTCAGCGATGGCGAACGGATCGCCCGACGCGCACACGATGGAGCAGTAGGAATCCTCCAGCGCGCAAACGGCGCCCGACACATTCAGCGTCGGATTTTCGCGGTCGAAGAGCGCCACGTTGTGCAGTGAGGGCGAAACGACCCGATACAGTCCCGTGAATCGGAAGCGCGTGCGGCCGTTGAGGAATGCGAGCGCGCCGACGACGCCATCCTGCTGCAGGCGCTGCGCGAACGCGTCGGCGAGAAGGGAAGGCGCGCCCGCCGCGAAGCCTCGGGCAGGCTGCACGTCGAGCGAGGTCGTCACGCGTTGCTGCATCACCGGCTCCATGGGCACAGTCGATCTCGACATCGAAGCAACCTCTGCGCCACGACCTGCACCCCCTCTCGACCCGGCACCTTACGGAAGGCCGATAGCCGTACGGGCATCGTCCCGGACACCCAGAAACAGCTCCCGCAGCCAGATATTTTCCTCCTTCTGCACGGCGCTGCCGAAGTCGTCCATCGCCGTGCCGCTGAGGGAGTTGAGGAAATTCAGGATGGCGCTTTCCTGCACGGGGAGCCGCGTATGGCGCCGCAGCAATGTCGGTCCTCCGCCCTCTCCGGCGCGAACGCCAATGGTGAAGCTCGATCCGTCGCCCGTGAAAGGCCGGCGAAGCGGAGCGCGAAGCAGTCTCGCGGTGATGAAGGGAAGGTCCCAGCGCGGCTCCTTGCGCGCGGTGATGGCCCAGGTCCGCTCCTCGTCTCCGCGCGCGCCGTTGACGAAGTCCATGACGAGGTCGTGGAAGCCCACGCGGAAGATCTTCACCTTCACGCTGAAGTCGGCGTGGAGCTGGAGCGAGTCGGGCAGGGGTCGCGCCGGTCCGCTGAGCGACACGAGACGGCCGCGAAGCGTGCGCACTCGTATCACGATCACGCGGTCCTTCTGCGACGCATCGAGATACGGCGTTCCAGCCCGGTCCGTGAGGACGAACCGATAGCGAGCCGGATCGAGATACTTGTGCACGTACTCGGCAAAGGAGGGAAAGCGCCGCCGCAGATTATCCGAATGAATCGATGCGCCGAGTGTGGTGATGGTGCTGCCGTCGACGAGCGTGACCGGATGGAGCGAGTCGAGGGTGACGAGCGTGCCGAGCGCGGCCGAGCTTCGCGGCGACAGCGCCGCGAGCTCCGCGCGGAGCAGTGGCTCGCTGCGCCCTTCTCCCGCCGAGAGGATGCGAGCGACGAGCGATGCGACGTCCGCTGGCCGCACGCTGCCGAGCGCGAAATCGACGGCGGCCTCCCACTGATACTCGTCCTCGTCCAGCCGCGCGAGCGAGATGAGGTGCCTCGCGTCGGCGGGACGAACGGGCGCCGGTGGATGAGGGCGGGCAGCAAGCTGATAGCGTCCGTCGACGAGCGAGCCCACGGTTTCCAGCACGCGGACACTGCTCGACACGCCTGTCCACACGGCGGAGTCGTCGAAGACGCGCGAGGGGGCGAGCGCGCCTCGCATCATCCTGACGCGCGCGTACTCGTACTTGGGGTTGCGTGTGACTTCGGCGTGTCGATCGGCGAGTGCGCCGAAGAGCTGGTCCGCGTTCGTGCGGGCGCGGGACCCTGATCCGAACGCGACGTACCCGTCGCGACACCCCGCGAGCAGTGTAACGGCGCCCATTGCGGCGACACGACAGGTCCGCGACGAAAAGCTCGCGCGGTGAGGGCGGTGACTCGTGATGGACAGGACGGGCTCCAGTGAGGGGCGACGCGACGGCGCGGGGGTTGAAGGCGGTTCCGCCACACGCTATTTTCATCGTGATTGTGTCGACGGAGCAGAGGAGTGTAATCGTCTGGCGCATCGCGATGCCCCTTGGTGTAACTGGCAACACGTCTGCCTCTGGAGCAGAAGAGTCCAGGTTCGACCCCTGGAGGGGCAATTCATTGCGGGCATGTTCTCGAAGCCGACGCCGTGCGAGGTCATCCGACCCGCACGGCGTCGGCGTTTTCGGCGTGACATTCCGCGCGTTCCGGCGCGCGCGGAGGTCTCCGCCCACGGGCTCTGCCCGCCCGCGAGCGGGGCCATCTTCACGAGCCGCAAGCGGTTGCGCCGCGTCGGGCACGATGCGAAAAACAGGGCACTTTGCGGCTCGGAAAAGTGCCTCTAACCCCTTGTAATAGAAGGAGTTAGGTGCGTGACGCATCGCACAGAACAGGGGCGCGCAGCCTCCCATATTGTCCCTCGCAAGTCCCAGGGATTGTGCCCCGTTCAATAGGAGATCGCCATGCGTGTTCCAATAGTCATTCTGGCGCTCGTCGCCACTCCGCTGCTTGCCGACGTGTCGTCGGCGCAGGGGAAGAAATTCAGCCACAAGTCCAAGGATGAATGCTCGAAGCCCGGCCTGCGCACCGGTCACGAGAGCATTGACTGGATTCTGAAGCATTTCGACAGGGCGTGCGTGCCCGCGCCGGCCCCGGCGCCCGCTCCGGCGCCTGCTCCGGCACCGACGCCCCCTCCCGTGGTGATCGTCGATTCGGGGACCCCGGCGCCCGCTCCGCAGCCGGCCCCCGCGCCCGCGCCGAATGCGACGGGTACCGCGATCACCGGAACGGTCTACATCGACCTGAACTGGAGCAATGTTCCGAATCCTGACGAGCCGCGTCTGGCTGGCTGGACGGTGCAGTTGATGCTCGACGGCGCCATCGCGAAGTCGGTGAGCACCGATGCGAACGGCGTGTTCCGCTTCTCGGATGTGGTGGTCGGCAACTACGCCGTCTGCGTCATCCCGAAGACGAACTTCGTCCAGATCTCGCCGTCGGCGGGCTCGGCCTGCCCGAGCGGAATGGGCTACCAGGCGAGCGTCACGCTGTACGATCTCAACGTCGTGTTCGAGGGGCTCGACTTCGGTTACTACGATTCGACGGCACCCTGATCGAGCATGACGCAGGGCAGGAAGGGTCCCGGGCACAGTTGCCCGGGACCTTTCTGCTATCGGTCGCGGCACCGCCGATGAATGGAGGCCGTGCGCGGTGCGGCATCGTCGGGAACGGACCTTGCGCCGATTCGCCGTGTCTCCGGAGCGCCTCGTGCGCCGGAGCGTTCATTCCTGCGCGGGGATCCCGTGACGGCAAGAGTCTTTGAGGATTCCACCGGAGCGCGGTGGGAGGTCTTCGAGGTGCGACGCAGCTCGCAGAAGGCGCTGGCCGTCTCGGCGGGCCTCGAGCTTGGATGGCTCGCGTTCGGCAGCGGCACGAGGAAGCGACGGCTGGCGCCCATTCCCGACGACTGGCAGGCCGTGGACGACGTGGAGCTCGAGCGGCTCTGCGGACTCGCGCGCGTGGTTCGGGACAAGGCGGAGGACGAGCAGGGCGTGCCGAGAGCGACCGCGAGCGGGTCCGGCCACGGGACCGATGGAGCCGTCGCCTCGGCGACAGGGACGGCGCGCGACACGACGGACGCGGCTTCCAGGATGCGGGTGCCGCGCATCCGGCAGCCGCGAGCGCATTCGACCAGCGCCTCCGGGAGCGCGCTTCCCATTCTGAGCACGGCCACGAGCGACGATCCGGTGGAGGCGACGGTGCGTGAGTACGCGCGCCAGGCACGGGAGCTCGACCTTCCAGCCATCGAGGCGATGGTGCAACTCAAGGGGTTGCTCGCGCGCGTCTACACGGACGCGGGCTCGGAAGCACGAGATCTTCGAGCCGTTCGCCGCTGGTTCGTCGAAGCATTCTATTTCGAGCGCGTCCCGGGTCAGGACCCCAGCGATCAGTCGAGGTAGGGCGACTCGTGATAGGGTGATTCGTCGTCATCGGCGAACAGCTCATCGAACGACTCCTTCACCCGCGCGCCGTCGACGGTTGACGGCACGAGCCCACGGACGAGATCCACGAGCATGGGGCTCAGATGTGCGCCGTACCGGAGCAACACGGCGGCGCGTTCGCGCTTGCGGAGCAGGAAGGCGAGGATCGGCATGTCGGCCTTCGCGCCGTTGCAGTCTTCGCACGCGAGCACGAGGTTGTCGCGCCGGTCATACGCGCTCTGCCCTCGGCGCGGTGCCACGTGATCGAGCGTGACACTGGCCGCGGCGACGCGTCGTCCGCAGTACGCGCACACGGGTCCGTGCTGCGCGATGAGCCAGCGTTTTGTTTCGGCATACGCCGTGCGGCTCGTCGAGGACGACGTGAGCGGGGTGGCGGCGGTGCCGCGCCCGCGTCGCCGTGCGGGTCGTTTTCGTGGTGTCGTCACGAGCGGGAGTTGAGTGCGCTGTCGGGGGACCGACCCGATCCGCTCGACGCGCGGACCGACGGGACCCTCGCCGGGTACCAGAGGCGCAATGTACATCCAGCGCCCCGCTCCCGGTGACGAGGTGGCGGGACGAAAGGTTCGGCAGTATGCTCAACGAGCGGGGGCGATCGACCCGCCCTCATCACCCGACGCGACGGAGCGTGGGCGTGCGGATCTTCCCGGCTGTTCTCCTGACTGCGCTGAGCGTAACGGCCTGCCACCGTGGGGCACGCTCGCCGGGCGCGTCGTTCGCGGGCGCCTCTCTGCTCGCGCCGCTGTCCGAATCCGAGGAGGCGCACGACGCGCTGCTGCGTGCCGATCTGGCGCGGGGTGACTCGGTGGCGCGATCGGGGCTCGCGCATGGATTGGGCAGCGTGTTCGCTGGTGATGTCGTGTATCTCAGAGGCGGCCTCCCCATCGTGCGCGGACGCGTCGCCGCCCAGGCGATCGTGGGGGCCGAATCGTTGAACGTGGCGTCCGCCGTCCGATGGCAGCCCGTGCGTGCCGAAGTCAGCGCGGACGGGCGCACCGGATACACGTACGGCTACACCATCTACGGAACGCCGGCCGCGTCGCAGGGCGCGCCGACGATTCGCATCGATCGGTATATCGCGTTCTGGCGGCGGGAGGATGCCGGCTGGCGCATCGCCGCGTACGCCGAGACGTATGGCACCCCGCCGACGGCATTGAGCCTCCCGCACGGAGCGGCGAGCGCGGTCGTTCGCGATACCCTGATGGCGCGGACCCGCGGGCCGCTGGAGCAGATCCGCGCGTCCGACATGGCGTTCTCCTCGCTGGCCGGGCGTGTCGGAACCGGACGCGCATTCGGAGACTATGCCGCGGAAAGCGCGCAGATGTTCTCCGCGCCCGGCGAATTCATCACCGGTCCCCGCGCGATCAGCGAGTCATTCGGTCCCGTCGGCTCGAGTGGTGAACTCGTGTGGCATCCGGTCGCGGGCGAGGTCGCGCAGTCGGGCGACATGGGATACACCGTCGGCAACGCCGTCTTCACCGGCCGGCGCAACGATGGCGGACAGATCGTGCGATTCTCGAAATATCTCACGGTGTGGAAGCGGCAGCGCGACGGCAGCTGGCGGTACGTCGTGGACGGTGGGAGCGCGCGACCCGAGCAATAGTCGCCCTGATCGATCGCCGTAATGAAGCGATACGCGCCCGTCACGGGTCGATACATGGCGGGTCGCCGGCGATTTCGATGAGTGCTCACAAGCGATTTCTGCACAACGGGTTAGCAAGCCAGCTCGTCCCGCGGCGCTCCTTGCTGTGCAACGCTGGCGACTCGCTACGCTTCCGACCACCGACGTCCAGGGAGATTCCATGCGCCGACTTTTCATTGCCAGCACCGTACTCATCGCCGCCTCGACCGCGTTCATCGCGTGCAGCGACTCCACGGGAGTTTCGAGCACCACCTACATCGCCGCGCTGAATGGCGCGAACGAGCGTCCCACGCCGAACACCAGTGCCGCCACGGGAACGGCGACGTACATCCTGACGGGCAATTCGCTCAGCTACACGATCGTCGTCACCGGCCTCACCGCCCCGGCGTCGGGTGCGCACCTCCACGTGGGCGGGGCTAGTGTGGCCGGTCCGATCGTCGTGCCGTACACCGTATCGGCGACACAGACGGGCACGGTGACGTCGGGCACGATCGATCTCACCTTTCCGATCGTGAGCGGAAACAGCAGCATCACCGGAGACTCGTTGAAGGTGCTACTCAATAACGGCAACGCCTACGCGAACGTACACAACCCGTCGTTCCCGGGCGGCGAGATTCGCGGGCAGGTCATCAGGCAGTAGTCAGCGTGTGCTGCGCGTCGTGATCGTTGATGGTTGACGAGCGCTGAACTGAACCACGGACAACAGAAGGGCCGGCGATTCTTCGCCGGCCCTTCTGCACGTTCACGGGCAGCGTGCTCGACCGTGCGATGCTGCGCAGGTGACGTGACGTACGCGTCCGAGCGACGTGCGCCGCGCATGCACGCGTGAGCCGAGCCATTGGATGCGTGCGCCGCGCCTGACGACTGTCGCGCGCGCTCTGGCATCGTATCTGCCAATCTGCATGACCGAACGCATTCCACGATCATCGCGCAGCATTGATGCGTGGACGAGCACGCCAAGGGAAATGCGGTTGCAGGCCTGACGCGGCGAACGCCACGTCAATGGCAGAGGTCGACGATCGCTGGCCCCGTCGCCTCGAGTATCATGGGCTGGTATTTACGGGGGAGGGAGGGGAGATGCCCGAGAGCAAGGAACTCATTATCAGTAGCAGCGATCAGTTGCTGCAGGGGACGACGCGACGGAGGTTTCTGGGTGTGCTTGCGATGGGCGGATCGGTGCTGATGCTGCCCGCCGTCTTCACCGCATGCGACGATGACGGCATCACGGACCCGACGCTCGATCCGGATCGCTATCGCCTGAACCTGGCGGACGACACGGGCATCCTGAATTACGCGTACGCGCTCGAGCAGCTCGAAGCCGCCTACTACACGGCGGCCATCGGATCCGCTGGCTTCTCGGCTCTCAGTGCTCCGGAGAAGGAAGTTCTCACGGACCTTCAGAAGCACGAGGTCATTCACGAGGAGTTCTTCAAGCAGGTGCTCGGCACGGCTGCCATCCCGAAGATCTCGTTCAACGCGAGCACGGTCGCTTCGCTGGTGGCGAATCGCGACGTCCTGCTGCGCACCTCGCAGTTGCTGGAAGACACCGGCGTCTCGGCGTACAACGGCGCGGGCAAGTATCTCAAGGTCGCCGCAAACCTGCTCGTGGCCGGCAAGATCGTGTCGGTAGAGGCGCGTCATGCCGCGGCCATTCGCGACATTCGCGACGGTAGCAACGGCCGCCTGTTCGCCGGCGATGATGTCGTCAACGCGGCGGGTCTCGATGTGAAGGCCGAGCCCTCGCTGGTGATCACCTCCGTCGGCAGCCTGAACGTGCTCGTCAGCCCCGTTTCCATCGGTACCAGCCCCACGGGCACGGCAACCGACAACCAGCCTGCACCTTCCCCGACCTGATCGTCGATCCGTCGACGTGGAGAATTTGAGCAATGAATAATCAGCCAATTCTGGACGCGATCGATCCTGAAATCGTGGATCGCCTCGCCGCACGAAAGAACGAGATCGACAACGGTTCGCCCGTGCGCCCGGGTATCGCCGCGGCGCTCGCCCTCGCGTCCGTGCCCGTCGCGCTTGCCGCGTTGAGCCGTGACGTATACGCGCAGGGCACGCTGCCGGCCGGCATCAAGGCCGTGCTCGACTTCGCCCTCGCGCTCGAAATCTTCGAGAACGAGTTCTACAAGGCCGTCCTCGGTACGAGCGCCGTCGCGGCGCAGAACGCCGCGTTCGCGACCGTTCGCACCGCCGCCGCCGCTGTGCCGGGCGCGGTGAACACCCTGCAACAGATCCAGAAGCACGAGGCGGCGCACGTCGCCACGTTGACGGCGACCGGCGCGACGAACGTGTTCAACCTGTCGGCGTCGAGCTTCGACTTCACGGGCGCACGCGGCGCCGGCAATGGTCCGTTCGCCAAGGCCACGACCGATCTCGCGTTCCTGCTCCAGGTGGCGCAGGGCGCCGAGGATACCGGTGTGCGCGCGTACAAGGGACAGGCAGCGAACCTGATGTCGAGCCCGGCCATTCTCGAGGCGGCGCTTCGCATTCACTCCGTGGAAGCACGTCACGCGGCGCGCATTCGTCGGATGCGCCGCGCTGCGGCCGGCGCGCCGGACACGGTGCGCTGGAGCGGCACGGTTCGCGGTGGCGGTGCCGCAGCGGCTGGCGGGACGGACCTCGGCCCCCAGCCGGCGATGGTCACTGCGGCGTTCAACGCGATCTACGGCGCGGGCGCCAACGCGACGAGCGCTCCGAACGAGAGCAACGTCACCCAGGCCGGTGTCAACGTCTCCACGCTTTCCGGAGCCAACTTCGGCCTCGAGGCGGCGCAGGAAGCGTTTGACGAGCCTCTGGACCGTGCCGACGTGATCGCGATCGTGCAGCCGTTCTTCATCCCGACGGTTTCGTAATCGTCGCACCGCACGACAGCAGGACATGGGCGGCTCCGGTCTCGGAGCCGCCCATGTGCGTTGCGTTGCGTCGATTGACGTGGCGTCGCGCGCTGCGCAGGTTCGACGAGTGACCATTCATACCAGCCTGTCCCGCAGCGCGCTCTGGCTCCTGCTCGCCGGCGCCGCGTGTACCACCGCACCGACTCCCGCGCCTGCTCCCGTGAAGGCGCAGATACCCTCGGACGCGGAACGAGCCGCCGCGCGCGCCGACAGTGTGCGAGTCCGTGTGCAGGCCGACAGCGCGCTCGCACGCGCGCGGCTCGACAGCATCCGTGCGGCGGAGCGATCGGTCGCGCGCTCGCGACGCCCACTCGCGCGGCCATCCGCTCGCACCGATACGCTGACCGCGCGTGCGCTGCGCGCGCCGGTGCGCG
>JANLTI010000008.1:0-52602 GCA_031362845.1 Gemmatimonadaceae bacterium
GGTGAGCGGCGCCCCGCTCACCGCAGGTGATCGTGGCCGCGCACGAGTTCGTCGTCGTCGCCGGCGAACAATACGGCCTCCGCGCCGGCGGGCTGCACGGAGCCGATGTCGGTGAGCGCGATGCCGAACGACCGCACGAACTGGCCGACCTCCACGACGACATCCGCCGGCATGGCGACCAACAGCTCGTACTCCTCGCCGCTCGTCGCGGCTTCCGCCGACGACACGCCGTCGTAGCGCGGAACGCGCTCCAGGTCGAGCGCCAGTGACACACCGCTCGCGCGCGCGAGGTGCGCGGCATCGGCCAGCATGCCATCGGAGATGTCGATCGCCGCGCGAGCGCCGGCCGCGGCGAGCCACTGCGCCTCGCGCAGCCGCGCCGTGGGCGCGACGAAGCGCGCGAGGTCTGCCGGTGCGGGCCTGTCGCTCGCCAGCAGCGCTCGCAGCGCCGCGCCGGGCCCGCCGAGTCGTCCGGTGAGGAACACGCGGTCGCCGGCGCGCGCGCCGGCGCGACGCAGTGGATGCGTGGAGTGACCGAGCACCGTGATGGTGAGCGACAGGTCGGAGCCGCGTGTGAGATTGCCCCCGACGATGGGGCATCCCGCGCCGGACGCCGTGAGGCCGACGCCGCGCGCCAGCGCGAGCAGATCGTGCTGCCAGCGCTCCGGAACCACGAGACTCAGCAGGATGCCCAGCGGCGTAGCCGCCATCGCCGCCAGATCGCTGAGTGCCGCGGTAGCAGCGCGCGCGCCGATATCGGACGCGGACATCCACTCTCGGCGAAAGTGCACGCCTTCCACCGACGCGTCCGTGCTGACGACGAGCTCGGCGCCCATCGGCATCGCCATGATCGCCGCGTCGTCGCCGACACCGGTGGCGCGCGGTCCCCATTCCTCGAGCATCGCGCGAATCGCGTCGAACTCGCGTCCGTCGCCCAGCGGAAGATGCCCCCCGCTCATGACGACTCTCCCACCGCGGGCAATTCAGCGAGGACCGGCGGGCGCGGCGCGGGTACCGGAAGCGACCACACGACCGGGAGCGCGAGCAGGACATCGTCCAGGGTGTAGCCGCGGACATCGCGACCGCTCACGAGGTGCGCGGCGCGTCCGTGCGCGAAGGCGGCCAGCGCGGCGGCGAGTGCGGCATTCCCCGTATGGGCGAGCAGCGTGACCGCGATGCCGCCGAGCATGTCGCCCGAGCCGCCGGTGGCGAGGATCGGCGTGCCCTCCGCCACCACGGTGAGTGCACCGTCGCGCGCGGCGACGATGGTGGGTACGCCCTTGGAGAGCACGACGGCACCCGTCGCACGCGCGAGCGGTGGCAGCAGCGTGAATCGCTCGAAGAGCACGTCGTCCACCGTGCGACCGACGAGGCGGGCCAACTCGGCGGGATGCGGGGTGAGCATCGCTTCCCGCGCGCCGAGCAGGGGCGCCAGGCCGTCGGTGTCGCCCGCGAATGCGTTGAGTGCGTCGGCATCCAGCACGACGGCGCCGTGGAATTGGCGAAGCAGGCGCTCCACCAGGGTGCGCGCGACCGAGCGACCGAGGCCCGGCCCCGCAAGCACGGCGTCCGCCCAGTCGGTGATCTCGCGCTGGAGCGCTGCGTCGTCGTCCGGCCACGGCGTGACGAGCGCCGCCGGCTCCGCCTCCTGGATGGCGCGCACGGAGTCGGGCGCGACCACGCACTTCACCAGGCCTGCCCCGCTCCGCAACGCCGCGCGCGCCGCGAGGATCACGGCACCGGCCATGCCCGGTGCGCCACCGAGGATCGCGATCTTTCCGCGCGTGCCCTTGTGCGCGCTGGCGTCGATGGGCGGCACGGACTGGCGAAACCACTGGGGCGTGGCGAGCAGGGCGCCACCCGTCGTGGCGATCGAGGCATGGACACCGAGTCCGATGTCGAGCACGACGATGATGCCGCACCCGCCACGCGAGACGACGTGACAACGCTTGAGCGTGCCGAACGCGAGGGTGAGCACGCAGTGCAGTGCCCCGACGTCGTGCCCCGTGGTGGCATCCATGCCCGAGGGCACGTCGAGTGCGACGATGGACGAGCCGTCGAGCAGGCGACGGGCGATCAGGGTGGCGACCGCCTTCGCGACCGCGCCCTCGAGTGGCGCGTCGGCTCGCAGCCCGGTGCCGAGCAGCGCATCGATCGCGATGCGCTCGGACCCGCTGAGCAGCGCGTCCACATCGCTGCCGTGCGGTACCCCCGCGGCGATGGCCGCCGCGCGCTCGGCACGCGCATCGGGCGTACGCGCGGCCAGGCACTCCACCACGCGGACGCGCACGCCAGCCGCGTGCAGGGCCGCAGCCGCCACCCATCCATCCCCACCGTTGTTTCCCGCACCGGTGGCGACGACGACGCCGGCACCGATGTCCGCGGGAAAGCGTCGCACGATCTCCGCCGCCGCGGACGCTCCGGCACGCTGCATCAGCGCGCGTGAGGGCAGGCCCGCCGCGATGGCCGCGCTGTCGGCGGCCCGAGCGCCCGCAGCGTCGACGACGAGCACGCGCACTACTTCTGCGACGCGCCCACCGTGCGTCCGTAGCTCAATTCCCCGTTGTCGATGCGGAGGTTGAAGCCACACGCCGCGTCGGAGCACGCCCACGCCTTGAACGTGATGGCGGCACCGTCACGTCCGTAGTCGCTCAACGGGAGCAACACCCCCTCGCCGCATTTGCGACACGGGGGATACTCCGCGGGCTTGTGCATGAGGTTATCGGGAAAGCGACGTCACACGAACTGCGCACACCAGGGGTAGTCGCGCTGAAACGCGTGATCGAAGTCGAAGACGTCCGCAAACTCATCGCGCGTGTCCGTGGCCTGGCTCATCAGCAGCTCGAGCTCGACGAGTGTGAAGACGACGTCGCCGATGTCGGCAGAGCTGCGTACGCCCCAGTGCTCGAGCACGACGCGGGCGAGCACGCCGAAGCGCTCGAGCGCGAGGTCGCGACAGGCGAGCGCGAGTTCGCGACCGGAGATGTGGCGCCGCTCCGGGAGACGCTGCTGGCAATACTCCAGCGAGCCGAGCACGAAGAGATAGGCGCGCTCGTCGAACCGCTGCTCGCGCAAGCGGATGCGGTCCATGATTCCATCGCGAAAAGCCAGCTCGGGCACTGCGGAATGTTCCTCACCGTAAAGGTCGACGGGCACACGCGAGAAAAATGGGGCTGGGACGAGACGGGCACAACTGCGCCCGCCGGTGGCGCTAGCGTGCGGCGTGCGCCACCGCGGGATAGAGTGGAAAGCGGCTGGCCAGCGCCGTCACTTCGCGGCGCACGTCGGCGGCCGCGGAGGCATCGTCCGGTGCGGCGATGACGCGGTCGATGAGGGCAGCGATCTGCGTCATCTCGCCCTCGCGCATGCCGCGCGTCGTGACGGCCGGCGTGCCGATGCGTATGCCGCTGGTGACGAAGGGTGACTGCGTTTCGCGCGGCACGGTGTTCTTGTTCACCGTGATGCCGGCGAGGTCGAGCGCCTTCTCCGCCACCTTCCCGGTGAGCCCCTTGTTGCGCAGGTCGACGAGCATGAGGTGGTTGTCGGTGCCGCCGGACACCAGCTCATATCCCTTCATGCTCAAGGCGGCCGCGAGCGCCCGCGCGTTGTCGACGATCTGCCGGCAGTAGGTGGTGAACGCCGGTGCCAGCGCTTCCCTGAACGCCACCGCCTTGGCCGCGATGACGTGCTCGAGCGGTCCACCCTGCGTGCCCGGGAACATGGCCTTGTTCACCGCGGCCGCGTGCTGTGCCTTGCAGAGGATCATGCCCCCGCGTGGCCCGCGCAGCGTCTTGTGCGTCGTCGTCGTCACGACGTCGGCATGCGGCACGGGCGAGGGATAGACGCCGGTGGCGGACAGGCCGGCGAAGTGCGCCATGTCGACCATGAAGATGGCGCCGACTTCCTTCGCGATCTCGGCAAACGCGGCGAAGTCGAGCACGCGCGGATACGCACTGTAGCCGGCGATGATCATCTTCGGGGAATGTGCGCGCGCCTGACTACGCACGGCGTCCATGTCGATGAGGCCCGCATCGGTGAGCCCATACGACACGGCCTTGTACAGCAGGCCGGAGAAGTTCACCGGCGAGCCGTGGGTGAGGTGCCCGCCCTGCGAGAGGTCCATGCCGAGAAAGGTGTCGCCCGGCTTGAGGAAGGCGAGGAAGACCGCGGCGTTCGCCTGCGCGCCGGAATGCGGTTGCACGTTGGCGTGCTCGGCGCCGAAGAGCTGCTTGGCGCGGTCGATGGCGAGCTGCTCCACCTTGTCCACGACCTCGCAGCCACCGTAGTAGCGTTTGCCGGGCAACCCTTCGGCGTACTTGTTGGTGAGCGGCGAGCCCATCGCCTCCATGACCGCGGGCGACACGAAGTTCTCGCTCGCGATCAGCTCGATCCCGTCGTTCTGCCGGGTGATTTCCTCGCTGATCAACTCCGCGATCTCGGGATCGGCGTCGCGCAGCGCCTCGCCTGGCGGACAGCGCTCCCATTCGGCCCAGTTCGACATCAGCCCTTCTCCTCGTGTGAGTGCGTCGTTCGTTCGATCTTCTCCACGCGGCGCGTGTGCCGCCCGCCAGCGAACGGCGTATCGAGCCATGCCTGCAGGATCTGCCGTCCCTCCGCCGCTCCGACGAACCTGGCTGGCAACACCAGTACGTTCGCGTCGTTGTGCTCGCGCGCCAGCGCGGCGATCTCCGGCGTCCACGCCACGGCGGCCCGCACGTTCGGATACCGGTTGGCCGTGTATGACATGCCGAGTCCGGTGCCACACATCAGGATCCCGCGCGTCGCCCGTCCCTCCGAAATGCGTTGCGCCAGCGGATGCGCGTAATCCGCGTAGTCGACGGAGGCCTCGGTCTCGGGACCGAGGTCGTCGACGTCATACCCCAGTCGTCGCAACTCCGCCTCGAGCGTCTCCTTGAGGGCGAAGCCGGCGTGGTCGGAGGCGATGAGAATCGGGTCGGGCATGATGCTCGGGAACGGGGAACGGGCCACGAAGACTCGTGAGAGGTGAATCGTGAGAGGTGAATCGTCAACGGCGTGAGGAATTACGTTTCACGTCTCACGTCTCACGATTCACGGTTCACGGTTCACGGGCAGTTATTTGTTCGGCCACTGCGGCCAGGTCTTCACCATGCTCCCCACCGCCTTGATGCGCTGCTCGGCCAACCGGTCGGCTGCGACGTACGACGGAACGGAGTCGGTGCGGGCGATCTGGAACACCCGTAGCACCGTATCGTAGATCTCGTCGGCCTTCCTGAAGGCCCGAGCGGAACTCCAACCGGCCAACTCGGAGTAAACGTTGATCACACCGCCCGCGTTCGCGACGTAATCGGGGGTGTAGAGAATCTGCTTCTGTTCCAGCAGATCACCATGTCGTTCCTCGAGCAGCACATTGTTCGCGGCCCCGCATACGATCTCTCCCCGGAGCTGGGGAATCGTCTTGTCGTTGATGATCCCGCCAAGGGCGCACGGGGCGAAGATGTCGGCCTGGACGCCGTAGATGTCGTCGGGCGCCACCGCGCGCGCGCCGAATTCGGAGGCGACCTGCTTCACCCGCTCCTGGTCGATGTCGGTGACGACGAGCTTGGCGCCCGCCTCGTGCAGCTCCTTCGCGAGATAGTACCCGACATGCCCGCAGCCCTGCACCGAGACCGTCTTCGTGCTCAGGTCATCCGAGCCCCAGCGCTCCTTCGCCGACGCCTGAATGGCGCGGAACACGCCATGCGCCGTCACGGGCGACGGATCGCCCGAGCGACCGGCGAGGCCGGAGACGTTCTTCGTCTCCATGTGCACGAAGTCCATGTCCGCCGTGCTCGTGCCGACATCCTCGGCCGTGATGTACCGGCCGCCCAGCGACTCGACGAACCGGCCGTGCGCGCGGAAGATCATCTCGCGATCCGTCGTCCGGTTGTCGCCGATGATGACCGACTTGCCACCGCCCAGGTTGAGACCGGCAACGGCGTTCTTGTACGTCATGCCGCGTGCGAGCCGCAGCGCGTCGACGATGGCCTCCTCGTCAGTGGCATACTGCCAGAACCGCGTTCCGCCGAGCGCGGGCCCGAGCGTGGTGCTGTGAATGGCGACGATGCCGCGGTAGCCGGCGGACTTGTCGTTGCAGATCACGAGTTGCTCGTGACCCATCTCGGCGATGGTATCAAAAAGGTGCATTAGGGTTCTGGATTCATCAGTCGGTTAAGAAATATGCGGCGTACGGCGTGCGGCGTGCGGCGCGTCGATGGGCGTACGGGGTACGGCGTGCGGCGGGAATTTGGAAGACGGCATTTGGTGGGCGCCGTGCGCAGTGAGGTCTCCGAGTCGCGGGGCAGTACACCCAACCGCCCCTTCCGATTCCCCGCCGCACGCCGAACGCGCCCCGCCACACGACGCGCCGTACGCCTCGCGCCGGACGTGAACTGACGTGCGGCGTACGGCGTACGGCGTACGGCGTACGGCGCGTCGTTGGGCGTTCGGCGTGCGGGGTGCGGCGGGAATTTCGAAAACGGCAATTGGGGGTGCTCCGTCGTGCGGCAGTGCGCCTGGTGGCAAAGCAGTCATCAGCACCGCCCCTTCCGATTCCCCGCCGCACGCCCCACGCGCCCCGCCACACGACGCGCCGTACGCCGCTCGCCGTACGTGAAGCGCATACCGTGTCCGGCGTGCGGCGATCAACGCTGAATTACCGCCCCCCATACAACTCCCGAGCGATCACGACGCGCTGGATCTCGGATGTTCCCTCGTAGATCTCCGTGATCTTCGCGTCGCGGAAGTACTTCTCCACCGGGTACTCCTTCACGTAGCCGTAGCCGCCGAAGATCTGCACCGCTTCCGTGGTGACGAACATCGCCGTCTCGCTCGCGAGCAGCTTGCACATCGAGCCATGCATCGTGATGGACTCGCCGCGATCCTTGGCCGCGGCGGTGGCGTGCAGCAGTGCGCGCGCCGATTCGATGCGTGATGCCATGTCGGCCAGCTTGAACTGGATGGCCTGGAACTCACGGATCGCCTGCTTGAACTGCCGGCGCTCGGCGGCGTAGGCGAGGGAGGCGTCGAGCGCGGCGCGCGCGATACCGAGGGCCTGCGCCGCGATGCCCAGTCGGCCGTTGTCGAGCGAGCGCATGGCGTACACGAATCCCTGGCCTTCCGCTCCGAGCAGGCTCGCGGCGGGAAGCCGGAGCTCGTCGAAGTTGAGCTGCACCGTGGGCGAGGCGCGAAGGCCCATCTTGTCTTCCTTCTTCCCGACGTGGAAGCCCGGGCGGTCGGGAGTGACGATGAAGGCCGAGATGCCCTTGCTGCCACGACGCGCGTCGGGGGTATCGGTTCGCGCCATGACCATGATCACGTCCGCGAAGCTGCCCGACGTCACCCAGCTCTTCGTACCGCTGAGGACCCATTCGTCGCCGTCGCGAACTGCCTGGCAGGTGAGCGACGACGCATCGGAGCCGGATCCCGGCTCGCTCAGGGCGAAGGCGCCGAGCAATTCACCGCGCGCCATCGGCTTCAGGTAGTGCTCGCGCTGCTCGTCGCTGCCGAAGTGCAGCAGCATCTGCGTGGGCAGCGAATTGTGGACGCTCATGAGCACGGCGGCCGACGCATCGGCCGCAGCGATTTCCTCGAGCGCCAGCAGATACGACGTCGTGTCGAGGCCAAGTCCGTCGAACGCTTCGGGAATGAGCATGCCCAGGAATCCCAGCGCGCCCATCTGCCGTGCCACGGCCACGGGAAAGCAGGCCTCGCGATCCCACCGCGCCGCGTGCGGCGCGATCGCGTCGGCCGCGAAGGTGCGCGCGAGCGCCTGGATCTCCCGTTGCACTTCGGTGAGTGGCGTCAGTGACATGCGGTCGGTGATGATCGAGATGGAAGCGGGGGCTTGGCCAGCGATCAATAACTATAAAACCCGCGTCCCGACTTGCGGCCGAGCCAGCCGGCGGCCACATACTTCCGGAGCAAGGGACAGGGCCGGTACTTGGGGTCGCCCAGCCCGTCGTGCAGCACCTCGAGAATCGCGACACAGGTGTCCAGCCCGATGAGGTCGGCGAGCGCCAGCGGTCCCATGGGATGGTTCATGCCCAGCTTCATCACCGTGTCGATGGCTGCCGGCTCCCCGACGCCCTCCATCACGCAATACACGGCTTCGTTGATCATGGGCATGAGGATCCGGTTCGCCACGAAGCCGGGGTAGTCGTTCACCTCCACTGGCGTCTTGCCCACCGCGGTGCTCCACGCGACTACCCGCTCCGTCGTCGCGCCGCTCGTGGCCAGCCCTCGAATGATTTCGACGAGCTGCATCACCGGCACGGGATTCATGAAGTGCATCCCGATCACCAGCTCGGGCCGCGTCGTCCGCGCGGCGATCTCCGTGATCGAGATGGAGCTCGTATTGGTGGCGAGGATCGCGCCGGCGTCCGCCTTCGCATCCAGGTCGGCGAAGATGCGGAACTTGAGGTCGCGATTCTCGGTGGCGGCCTCGATCACCAGCGCCGCACCCTTCACCGCGTCGGTGGACGTGGCGGTCGTCACGCGACCGAGAATGGCGCTCCGCTCCGACTCGGGCAGCGCGCCCTTCTTGATCTGGCGGTCGAGATTCTTCGCGATCGTGTCGCGTCCTTTGTCGAGCGCCTGCTGCGCCACGTCGATCATCACGACGTCGAATCCGGACTGCGCGAACACGTGCGCGATGCCGTTGCCCATCTGCCCCGCGCCGATGACGGCGATGCGGTCACTCATCGAGCTATGACTCCTCGCGGCGTCGCCGCGCATACAGGTAGGAAAGACACGCCAGCATGCCGAGCACCGCGGCCACGCCACCCTCCGGACCCCAGGCCCCGCCCGTGAGCCATGCCGGTCCCTCGCTCACCGTCCGATAATCCGGCGACTCGAACCGCAGCCCGCTCACCGGCGCGTGCAGCGGCACCGCCATTACCCAGTTCCACGCCACGTGCGCCGCCCACGCCGCGTACAGGCTCTCGTACGCCACCCGCACGGCCGCGAGGAAGATCCCCGCGAGTGCCACGATCCCCACCGACGCGACCGTCCATCCGGGGTTGGACACGTGCAGCAACCCGAAGACGAGGCTCGTGGAGACGACCGCGCCGATGGTGCCGATGCGGTCGCGAATCACGGTGAGAAGATAACCGCGGCAGAGCACTTCCTCCGCCAGCGCGGCGGGCACGAGAAAGATCGTGATGCGCGCTGCCGCGGCGAGCGACGAGCCCGGCTCGCTGGGCGCGACCCGGAGCGATCCGAGCGCGAGCAGCGCGGCGCACGCCACACCAATGGCGACGAATCCGATGAGCCACCCCCGCCACACGATGGCGGCGCGCGATGCATCGCGGCCGAGGCCGACGTCGCGCCACGATCGTGCGTCCACCCGGCGCAGCATGATGACGGTGGCGGCCAGCGCGGCCGCCAGTACCACCAGCTCATCGATGCGGATGCGCTGACCCGTACGCCCGACGAGCCAGACGAGCGGGCCGGCGAGCAGGACGACTCCCGCGAATTGCAGGATCACGAACAGCACGATGAACGCAACGACGCGGCCGATCGTCGCCACGATCGACTGCGGCGCCGACATGTGCGATGCCGGCGAGCCCTGCGATACCTGCGGTTGGGTCAGACCGAACGGCGGCGTCGAGGAGCGCTCAGCGCGCCGGCCACGATGGCCTTCACGGCATCCGCCGCCACGAACGGAAGCACTCCAAGGAGGGAGGCCGACACGAGGCTGCCCGAGAGCACGGCGAGTTGCGCGACGCCGCCAAGGTAGATCACGAGAATGCCGGCGATGGCCGCGAGCGCGCGCGCGGCGAATGCCTCACGACCCGCTCCCAGCCGCCCAGCGACGGCAGCGGCCACCGGATACGCAAGCAGATATCCGCCCGTGGGTCCCAGCAGTCGCGCGAGACCAGGCGCGCCGATGGGTGCAAAGACGGGAAGACCCAGCGCGCCAGCCGCCAGATACAGCAGCATGGCCGCCGCCGCATCCACGGGGCCGAGCAGCAGACCGGCGAGCACGACGACGAATGGCTGGAGCGTGAGCGGTACCGGTGTGCCCGGAATCGGCAGCGCGAACTGGGCGGAGAGTGCAAGGGCGCCCGCCGCGAGCGCAATCGCGAGCGTGCGGGTGCGCGGCGAACGAGCGGCGAGGGCGAGGGTCGTCATGGCGTCTTCTCCCGGGAAACGGAGAGGGCGACTGCGTCACCCCCGCCGAGGCAAAGCGTAGCGAGACCGCTCTCGACGTTGCGATCCTGCATGGCGTACAACAGTGTGGTGAGGACGCGCGCGCCGCTGGCCCCGATGGGATGTCCCAGCGCGATGGCGCCGCCATTGACGTTCACGCGATCCCAATCCCAGTGCAGGCCCGCGCCGTCGGCGAGCGCCTGCGACGCGAACGCCTCGTTGGCCTCGATCAAACCGTAATCGCCGATCGCGCGGCCTTCCTTCTTCATCAGGTTGTTGACGGCCGTGATCGGTGCAAAGAAGAGCTCCTGCGGATCGACGGCGCCGGTGGCATACGCGGCGATGCGTCCAAGCACGGGCAGGCCATGCGCCTCGGCGTACGCGAGCGATGTGACGACGACAGCGGCGCCGCCATCGTTCAGCGAGCTCGCATTGCCGGCCGTCACCGTGGCGCCGTCACCCTTGCCGAATGCCGGCCGCAGCTTGGCGAGGACATCCGCCGTCGTGTCGACGCGAGGACCCTCATCGGTGTCGACGATGGTGTCGCCCTTCCTGCCCGCGACGGTGACGGGCGCCATCTCCTTCGTGAAGCGCCCCGCCTTCTGCGCGTTCACCGCCTTGCGATGCGAGGCGGCAGCGAAGTCGTCCTGCTCCTTGCGCGTCAGGCCGGCCTTCTTCGCCGTGTACTCGGCATGGCCGCCCATGTGCACGTCACATGAGGCGCACCAGAGCCCGTCCCTGATCATGCCGTCGACCATGGTCTGGTCGCCGAGCTTGACGCCGTTGCGCATGCCCATGACGTAGTACGGCGCGTTCGACATCGACTCCTGGCCACCGGCGACGATGACCTGGGCGTCGCCCGCCTTGATCGATTGCGCGGCGAGCATCACGGCCTTCAGGCCGGATCCGCACACCTTGTTGATCGTCATGGCGCTCACGCTCGACGGCACGCCGGCCTTGAGCATGGCCTGGCGCGCCGGAGCCTGGCCGACGCCACCCTGGATGACGTTGCCCATGATGACCTCGTGCACCTCGCCCGCCGGGATCCCCGACCGGGCGAGCGCCGCGCGGATTGCCGTGGCGCCGAGATCGGGGGCGGACACTGTGGCAAGAGCGCCGAGGAACTTGCCGATCGGCGTGCGAGCCGCGGCGACGATGACGGGGATGCGTGAGCGATCAGACATGCGGGAAAGCTATCGGGGCGCGCCGGACGGGACAACGACGCCGAGCGAGGCGCCGTTGCCCCGTGCGCGTCACGGCGTGAGCGTGTTCGCGCCGATCTGATCGATGATGAATGCGTAGCGGAACGCTTGCTCCCGGAGGGCGTCGTACCGCCCCGAGGAGCCGCCATGCCCGGCGCCCATGTTCGTCTTCAGCAGAAGCACATTGTCGTCGGTCTTGGTCGCGCGCAGCTTCGCGACCCACTTGGCTGGCTCCCAGTAGGCGACACGCGGATCGTTGAGGCCCGTCGTCACCAGCATGGACGGATAGCGTTTGGCCGTGACGTTGTCGTACGGCGAGTACGACTTCATGTAGCGATAGTCGGCGGAGTCTTTCGGATTGCCCCACTGGAGCCACTCGCCCGCCGTGAGCGGAATGGACGCGTCGAGCATGGTGTTGATGACGTCGACGAACGGCACGTCGGCGACGACGGCCTTGAACAGGTCCGGGCGCATGTTCGTCACCGCGCCCATCAGCAATCCGCCGGCGCTGCCGCCGTTGATCGCGAGCCGGTCGCGTGACGTGTACCGTTGCGCCAGCAGGTGCTCGGCCGCGGCGACGAAGTCGGTGAAGGTGTTCTTCTTCTTCAGCATCTTTCCGTCGTCGTACCAGCCGCGCCCCATCTCCTGGCCGCCGCGGATGTGCGCGATGGCGTACACCACGCCGCGGTCGAGGAGCGACAGCCGGACGATGGAGAACGATGGATCGGTGTTGGCGCCGTAGGACCCATAGGCGTAGAGGAGCGCCGGCCGGGTACCGTCACGCACGAACGGCTTCCGGTAGACGATGGACATCGGCACGAGCGTGCCATCGGATGCCCGAGCCCATGCACGCTCGGTCGCGTACCGCGTCTTGTCGTATCCGCCGACGACCTCGTCCTGCTTGCGCAGAGTGTTGAGGCGCCTCGTCATGTCGTAGTCGTAGACGGAGTTCGGCGTCACGAGCGACGTATAGGCGTAGCGCAGGATGGACGTGTCGAACTCGCGGTTGCCGCCCGGGCGAGCGGTGTACACGCTTTCCGGGAAGGTGAGGTAGTGGACGGTCCCACGCGCCGCGTTCACGATGCGGACGCGCCGGAGCGCGTTCGCGCGCTCGAACACGACGAGGTGGTCGCGAAAGGGCAGCATGGTTTCCACCTGCACGTCGGTCCGCGTGGCGAGCCAGTTGCGCCAGTTCGCCTTGCCCGGGCTCGCGACCGGGGCCGTCACGATCTTGAAGTTCGTCGCGCCGTCGGCGTTGGTGGTGATGAAGAATCGGTCGCCGTGATGTTCCACCTCGTACTCGAGGTTCGGCGTGCGGGGCTCGACGACGCGCCAGGGCGTGTCCGGCGTGGCCGCGTCGAGGTATTTCACCTCGCTCGACGTGAAGCTGCCGTGCGTGATGAACAGATACCGGCCGCTGTGCGACTTGCCCAGGTTCACGCTGAAGAGCGGGTCCGGCTCGGTGGCCACCACGACGTCCTGCGTCGCCGCGTCGCCCAGATGGTGCCGGAAAATGCGGTCGGCGCGCTTCGCGGAATCGAACCGCGTGTAGAAGAGGGTGCGGTTGTCACTTGCCCACTCGAGACCATACGTGGTCTCCGGAATCGAGTCGGCGAGCCACCGGCCCGTCGCAATGTCCTTCACCCGCAGCACGAAGTGCTCGGCCCCGCTGCGGTCCTCGAGCACGGCGAGCAGGCGATGATCGGGGCTCACTTCCGTGGCGCCGGTGGCGTAGTACTTGTCCGTGCCGGCGCGCTCGTTCCGGTCGAGCAGGACTTCCTCGCGCGCGCGCTCCGAGCCGCGCTTCCGCGCGAAGATGGAGTACTGCTTTCCCTCCACGGTGCGCGTGTAATAGAGGAACGGGCCGTCGCGCTCCGGCACCTGAAGATCGGTCTGCTTGATACGCCCCATGAACTCGGCGAACAGCTTCTCCCGCAGCGGCGCGAGCGACGCGCTCTTCGCCTCGGTGAAGGCGTTCTCGGCGTTCAGGTACCCGATGACGTCGGCACGCGTGCGCGCGTCGTCGCGCAGCCAGGCGTAGTTGTCGACGAGCACGTCACCGTGGAGGGTGTCGACGCGCGCAACGATCTTGGCGACTGGCGGAGAGACGGGCGCGATCTGCGCACGGGCGGTCGGGGCGACGGCCGAGGCGAGGAGCAGTGCGGCGAGGACGTGGTGGAGGTGACGCATGCGTGCACGGTTGGGGGGTCGGCGGGCAGAGCGCTAGCTCTGAGTGGGGAGTTTGCACGGCCGAGCTGACAGCTTCAAGCTGTGAGCTGACTGAAAGCGCTCGTTGCCCCGTGCGCGACGACGAGGCGGAGCGCGGGGGCGCTTTCGGGACGAACTTCGTGAAGGGTGGGTCTTCAGCCCACAGTTACTCCCTTCTCAGGCTGACAGCTTGCAGCTCACAGCTCGGCCGTGGACCGCACTGAGAACTGTTAACCGAGTCCCGCACCGAGGTTCAACTCGCGCGCCGCGATCTCCGCACGCACACGAGCGATGAACTCATCGACTCCCACCGGCGCTGGCTTTTGCCCCTCCCCCGCCCCGCGCGTGTTCACCGCCACCTGATCCGCCTCCGCTTCGCGGCGACCGACCACGCACATGTATGGAATCTTCGTCCGTGCACCCTCGGCGACGCGATACTTGAGCGTCTCGCTGCGCGCATCGAGGTGCGCGCGAATGCCGGCTGCCTGCATGCGCGTCACGATCGCGTCCGCGATGGGGGCCTGCTCCTCGCTGATCGGGAGGACGCGCACCTGCTCCGGGGCGAGCCAGGTGGGGAAGGCGCCGGCGAAGTGCTCGATGAGGATGGCGATGAAGCGCTCGAAGGAGCCGCTCACCGCCCGATGGATCACGACCGGGCGATGATCCGCGTTGTCCTCGCCCACGTACTGGAGGTCGAATCGCTCCGGCGCCGCGTAGTCGAGCTGGATGGTGCCAAGCTGCCAGGCGCGTCCGAGCGAATCGGTGACGTCGAAGTCGATCTTTGGTCCGTAGAACGCTCCGTCGCCCGGCTTGAGTGCGTACGACTGACCGGTGGCCTCGAGCGCCGCCTTGAGCGCACCCTCGGCACGATCCCACATCGCGTCGTCACCGATGCGCGTCTCAGGCCGCGTGGCGAACTTGAGCGTCGCCGTGAGTCCGAATGCCGCGTAGTGATCGAGGATGAAGCGCATGAGGAACTGCACCTCACTCGCGATCTGATCCTCGCGGAGGAACACGTGGCAGTCGTCCTGCGCGAACTGTCGCACCCGGGTGAGGCCCGACAGTGCGCCCGTGAGCTCGTTGCGATGCAGGACGTCGAAGGTCACGTACCGCATCGGGAGCTCTCGGTACGAATGCCGCTTCGCCAGATACATCAGATAGTGCGACGGGCAGTTCATCGGCTTGAGCGAGATGTCGTGCTCACCCGTCTCGGCATCGAGGACGAGAAACATGTTCTCGCGATACTTGCCCCAGTGCCCGGACGTCTCCCACAGGCCCTTGTTGTACAGGAGCGGCGTCTTGATCTCGGCAAAGTCGCGGCGCTGCCGCTCGCGAACGAAGTCGACGAGCGTGTTGTAGAGCGTCGTGCCGCGCTCCGTCCAGAACGCCGCACCGGGCGAGAACGGATGGAACATCATGAGGTCCAGCTCGCGCCCGAGCTTTCGGTGGTCGCGCTTCTTCGCCTCCTCGATGCGGAAGAGGTACTGGTCGAGATCCTCCTTCTTGAACCAGGCCGTGCCGTAGATGCGCTGGAGCATCTGCCGCTTCTCGTCCCCGCGCCAATAGGCACCGGCCGTGTGCAGCAGCTTGAAATGCTTCAGCCGCCCGGTGTGCGGCACGTGCGGGCCCTTGCACAGATCAATGAAGGGGCCGTCGGTATACGTGGAGATGATCTCGTTGGGGTCGGTGAAATCGTCGAGGCGTTCCAGCTTCAACGGATCATCGGCGAAGCGCTGCCGCGCCTCGGGCATGCCGACTTCCGCGCGGACGAAGTCGAATTTTTCCGCCGCGACCTTGCGCATCTCGGCCTCGAACCGCTCCAGGTCGTCGGGCGTGAACGGCGTCGCCACTTCGAAGTCGTAGTAGAACCCGTCGTCGATCGACGGTCCGAAGCCGATCTTCGCATCTGGCCGAAGCCGGCGCACCGCGGTCGCGAGCACATGCGCGGCCGAGTGACGCAGCACGCTCAGGCCTTCCGGATCGCGCTCGGTGAGCACACGGAATGCGCCGCCGGAGCGCAGGGGCGTCATGAGATCCTGCACCGTGCCATCCACCGAGACGGCGACCGCCGCCAGCAGCAGGCGTTCACCGATGGAGCGCACGACTTCGGCGGGCAAGGTGCCGGCCGCGACGGTGCGTGTGGCCCCATCGGGGAGCACCAGAACGAGCTCGGACTCCGGGACAGCGGTCTCGGGACGGTCGATCATGCGTCGGGCGATTCGGAGCGGCTAGGTGAAGAGCGGCACCACCAGCCGCTCATACTTGAAGTACAGTACGAGACCGGTGGCGAGCACGATCGCGAACAGACTCCAGAGCACAGCCTGGCGGAGGGGCACAGCGTCCGGATCGGGCGGCGACTCCGCCGTTCTGAAGATTCGCGAGAGGCGCAACGTGCCGATTGGAGGAGGGAGCGTGCGGCCTTCTTCTTGCACCTTGCACGCAACAATTCGCGCAACTTTCGTTCGTAAGTTATCCTTGCGGCACATCCTCCGCCACAGGCGTTCCGCTATGTCATATCTGCGGTTTCAGGACGAAGACGAATCCTCCGTCACCGGCACAGTCACGAGCGTGCTGCTCGGCGCGGTGGCCGGATTCGCTGTCGGCATGCTCGTCGCGCAACGCGTCGGCGGCTTCAGCGGCCTCACGAATCTCGCGCGCCGCGTTCGCATCGGCCGAGACGCGCCGTCGGATCTCGCGGGCGGCCCCGTAGTGGCCGACGACTTCTCCGATTACGAGGACGATTTCGAGGACGACGAGCTCATGGAGCCGGGCGAAGGCTCGGAGCTCGAGGAGCGAGTGCTCGAGGCCTTCCGCAACGATCCCATCCTGAGCGAGCGTGCCATCGACATCGGTGGTATCGGCGAAGAGACGATCGAGCTGGCCGGATGGGTGGCCACCGAGGAGGAGGCTGAGCACGCGGTAGTCCTGGCCCGCGGCGTTCCCGGCGTGAGCACGGTACTGAACCGCATCGCTGTCGGCGACGAGGAGCAGCGCATCCAGGATCACACCCGCCGCTTCGCCGCGGGCGACGACGCACTCACCGAAGCACATTGGGATGGCCACACCGTCGGCACGGGTCGTCGTCGCCAGGGCACGTCGGACGAGCACGACCGGCACTCCGATCCGCGCGTCGAGCTGAAGGAGCGGTGGACGAGCGCCGAGGTCGAGGTGGCCGAGGCGGCCGAGGACACCACGGGGATCGCAGAACGGCGCTATCGCGAGAAAAAGGTGGTGAAGGGCGACCGCACCGGCGGCTCGCCCATCGCCCCCACGGGCGTGCCCAAAGGCGATCACGTGGCGAATCCGACCAATTCGTCAGGAGATTGACGGGCCGACGCGCAGCGCGCGCACGCGCGTGACACGACTTTGATGGCGCATGACCCGCGGGTTAACTTCTGCGGGTCATGTCAATTTCGGATACCGCCGAACCCGCTCCCGACCGCGCGCCCGCGCCGGACGACTTTCCCGCGCAGTACGACCCCGCGGCAACGGAAGCGCGCATCTCAAATCGGTGGGAGCAGGCCGGTGCATTCGTCGCCGACGCATCGCGCTCGTCGCGCGTCGGTGGCGATCGCGATCCGTACAGCATCGTGCTCCCGCCGCCCAACGTCACGGCCATTTTGCACGTCGGCCATGGACTGAACGCCACCGTGCAGGACGTGCTCGTGCGATGGGCACGCATGAACGGCCGGGAGACGCTCTGGGTGCCCGGCACCGATCACGCCGGCATCGCGACGCAGAACATCATCGAACGCCAGCTCGCCGACGAAGGTCGCTCCCGCCAGGACGTGGGTCGCGAGGCGTTCGTCGAACGCACGGCCGCCTTCGTCGAGCGCACCGGCGGGACGATTCTGCAGCAGCTGCGCGCGATGGGCGCCTCGGCGGACTGGTCGCGCACGGCGTACACCTTCAGCCCCGAGCTGAGCGGCGCGGTGCGCGAGGCATTCGTGCGGCTGTTCGAGCGCGGCCTCGTCTACCGCGGGCATCGCGTCATTCACTGGTGCCCGCGCTGCCTCACATCGCTGTCCGATGAAGAGGCCGAGCCGCACGAGACGAACGGCACGCTGTACCACGTGTCGTACCCCGTGCAGGGAGATCCGTCGCGATCCATCACCGTCGCGACGACGCGGCCCGAGACGATGCTCGGCGACGTCGCCGTCGCCGTCAACGCGGACGACGAGCGCTACCAGTCGTTGATCGGCACGAACGTGATGCTCCCCATCCTCGAGCTCGCGATCCCTGTAATCGCCGACGAGTACGCTGATCCGGCGTTCGGCACGGGTGTCGTGAAGATTACGCCGGCACATGATGCCAACGACTTCGAGGTGGGACGACGACACGGGCTGGCGATGCCGGTGGTGATCGACCAGCTCGGCCGGATGGGCGAAGGCCCGGATGCGATCGGCCGTGTGCCCGAACGCCTGCGTGGCGTGGACCGATTCGACGCGCGCAAGCAGATCGTGAAGGAGCTCGACGCGTCGGGCCGCCTGGTGAAGAAGGAGCCGCATACGCACAACGTGCGTCACTGTTACCGCTGCGATACGGTGGTGGAACCGCGGCTGAGCGACCAGTGGTTCGTGCGCATGCAGCCGTTGGCCGAACCGGCGCTCGATGCGGTGCGCACGGGACGTCTTCGCATCCTGCCCGAGCGGCACATCGCCGTGTACGAGCATTGGCTCACGAACATCCGCGACTGGAACATCTCGCGCCAGCTCTGGTGGGGGCATCGCGTGCCGGTCTGGTACTGTCAGGCCGACGCCAGTCACGTGATCGCGAGCCGCGAGGACATCACCACCTGTCCACAGTGCGGCGCGGCAGCGGTGCAGGACGAAGACGTGCTCGATACCTGGTTCTCGAGCTGGCTCTGGCCGATCTCCACACTCGGCTGGCCGAACGAAGGCGCCACCGACCTGCGCGCCTTCTACCCGACCGACGTGCTCGTGACGGCTCCGGAGATCCTGTTCTTCTGGGTCGCGCGCATGATCATGGCCGGCTACGCGTTCATGGGCGATGCACCGTTTCACTCCGTGTACCTGCACGGCACGGCGCGCGACACGAAGGGCCGGAAGATGTCGAAGTCGCTCGGCAACGGCATCGACCCGGTGGACGTCATCGGTCTCTACGGGGCGGACGCGCTGCGATTCACGCTCGTCTCGGGCATGGGTCTGGGTGCCGACGTCATTCTCGACCCGGCCGACCTGGAAAAGACGTTCGCACCCGGCCGCAATTTTTCCACGAAGCTCTGGAACATCGGGCGCTTCCTGCTCACCAACGTGGGCGCCGGTGACGTTCGTCCGTTCGCCGAGCTGGCGCCAGCAGACTTCACGCGCGCCGACGGATGGATTCTCGAGCGGCTCGACGTCGCGATTCGCGACTGCGACCGCGCGATCGGTCCGCTGTCCACGGCGCGTGGCGTGTGGCTGGACGACGAGCGTGCGGCTGGCCTGCGCCTGAACGATCACGCCGAGACCGCGCGGCGATTCGTCTGGAACGAGCTGGCGGACTGGTATCTGGAGGCGATCAAGACACGGCTCCTCACGCCCGGCGACGACCAGCAGGTGGCGCGCTCGGTGCTGGTGCACGTGTTCGATCAGGCGCTGCGGCTGCTCCATCCCATCGTGCCGTTCATCACGGAAGCGCTCTGGGAGCGGCTGCCCGGCCATGTGGACGGCACCTTCGTCGCCACGTCGGCGTGGCCCGAGGCGCGCGCGGGCACGGATGTCAACGTGCTCGCCACCCAGTTCGAGGTGCTGCGCGACGTCATCTCCGCCCTGCGCACCATCAGGTCGGAGTACAACATCGCGCCGTCTCGCGTGATCAACGCATTCGTCGTCGCGTCCGACGACCGACGGCAGATGCTCGAGGACGAGCACTCGCTCGTCAATCGATTGAGCCGGACAGCGCTCGCGTTCGTGGACGAGGCGCCCGCCACGCAGGGCGCCAGCGTGATCCTGCCCGGCGGGACGGAACTGATCGTGCCGCTCGAGGGTGTGATCGACGTGGGCAAGGAATGCGCACGGCTCAAGGGCGAGCTGGCCAGCCTGGAGAAGCAGCTCACCGCGCTCGATGCGCGGCTCGGGAATCCGTCGTTCGCGGAACGGGCGCCGTCGCACGTGATCGATGCCGAGCGGGCGAAGCAGGTGGAATGGTCGGCACGACGCGAGCATCTCTCCCGGCGCGTCGAGGGGCTGTGCGGCGCGGGCTGATCGCGAGCGTCCTGCTCGCCGGGACGCTCGCGTGCGCGTCGGCATCGCCGCCTCCGGGAGGACCGGAGGATCGCGAGCCGCCACGTCTCGTCGACGTGACACCCGATTCGAACGCGGTGAACGTGCGCGATCGCAACGTCACCTTCAAGTTCGACGAGACGATCAACGATCGGGGGAGCGGGTCGCAGGAGCTCGACCGGTACTTCCTGGTGTCGCCGTCCGACGGCAGTCCCCGGGTGAGCTGGCATCGCAGCCGGATCGACGTGAGTCCGCGCAACGGCTTTCGCGCGAATACCGCGTACACGGTCACGCTCCTGCCAGGGCTCACCGATCTGCGCGGCAACGCGGCACGTGCCGGCGCGAGCGTCGTGTTCTCGACCGGCGCCACCATTCCACCCGACCGTATCGATGGCGTGGTGTTCGACTGGATTGCCGAACGGCCCGCAGCGCGTGCGCTCGTGGAAGCCATCACGCCCGACAGCGTACGATACCTGGCGCAGACGGACAGCGTGGGACGCTTCACCGTGGGGCCACTGCCTCCGGGCAGCTATCTCGTGCGCGCGATCATCGACGCGAACAGCAACCGGGCACTCGACCGCGCGGAACAGTTCGACACGGCGCGTGTGGTGGCGCCGCAGGCGGGCGGTCTCGAGCTGCGAACGCTTGCCCGCGACACCCTGCCGGCGCGTATCGCGTCCGTCACGCCCAGCGACTCGCTGTCGCTTCGCGTCACCTTCGACCGCTACCTCGACCCGGATCAGCCCCCCCCGGCAACGGCGTTTCGACTCGTCGCCAGCGACAGCACGGTGATCCCGGTGCTGGCCGCGCTGAGCCCGCGGGCCGAGCAGGCCGAGGTATCGGCGCGGCAGCAGGCGACGGTCGACTCGCTGCGTCGCGCCGACTCGCTCGCCGGCAAGCCGCTGCTGCCGAAGCCGGCCATCGTGGAGCGTCGTGCTCCCGGTGGAGCGGTGCCGAGCGCGCCGCCGCCGTACACGACCATGCTGCTGCGCATCGCGCGGCCACTCGCTCCCCTCACCGCCCACCGGTTGCGCGTCAGCTCCGCGCGATCGATGAGCCGGCGCGATGAAGCGAGCGAGCGAACGTTCACGACGCCGCGTGCGCCGGCGCCCGTGCCCGTGCCGGCAGCCGTCCCCGCGCGCGACAGCACTCGCGTTCCCGCGGCACCGCCGCCGTGAGCGACCTGCGTCGCGCCCTGCCGAGCGTGGGCGCGCTTCTCGACACCGTGGAAGTGCGCGCCCTGCTCGCGAGCACGCCGCGTGGACTCGTCGTCAACGCCGTGCGAGACGTGCTGGCGCGGGCCCGTGTCCTCGATGGCCACGCCCCGGCCGATGCGCGGGCGTGGACGCGCGCGGTCGCGGATCAGGTGGCGGCCGCGCAGCAACCCTCGTTGCGCCGCGTCCTCAACGCCACGGGCGTGGTGCTGCACACCAATCTCGGCCGGGCGCCCCTGCCCCGCGCGGCGCTCGAGGCGATGTTGATGGTGAGTGCCGGCTACAGCAACCTGGAGTACGATCTGGCCGCGGGCGGGCGAGGCTCACGGTACGCGCACTGTGCCGCGCTGCTCACCGAGCTCACGGGTGCCGACGACGCCCTCGTCGTGAACAACTGCGCCGCGGCGCTGGTGCTCGCACTGAACACCATGGCGGCGAATCGCGATGTGATCATCTCGCGCGGCGAGCTCGTGGAAATCGGCGGCAGCTTTCGCGTCTTCGACATCATGGCGAAGAGCGGCGCGCGCCTGCACGAGGTGGGTTCCACCAATCGCACGCATCTCGCGGACTACGCCGCCGCGGTGACGGCGGAGACGGGCGCCATCGTCAAGGTGCATCGCAGCAACTTCGATGTCGTCGGCTACACGGCCGACGTGCCGGTGCGCGACCTCGCGCCGCTCGCCCGCGCGCACGACGTGCCGCTGCTGCACGACCTCGGCAGCGGATTGCTCATCGGGCTGGACGACATCGGGTTGACCGGTGAACCGACGGCGCGCGAGGCGCTCGCCGCGGGCGCCGACGTCGTGGTCATGAGCGGGGACAAGCTCCTGGGTGGTCCGCAGGCGGGACTGATCATCGGCAGGGCGCGCTATCTCTCGGCGATGCGCGCCAATCCGTTCGCGCGCGCCTTTCGCGTGGACAAGATGACGCTCGCCGCGCTGGAGGCGACGCTTGCCCTGTATCGGGATCCGGCCGTGGCCTTCCGCGAGATACCCACCCTCGCGATGCTCGCCACGCCGCTCGAGGTGATACGCCAGCGGGCGATCCGCTGTCGCACCGCGCTCGCCGATGGTGGCGTGGAGTGCGACATCGTCGACGTCGTCGGCTCCGTGGGTGCGGGGGCGTTTCCCACCGCGACGATCCCGAGCATTGCGCTGGTGCTGCATGGTGATGCCGAACGCTGGACGGCTGCGCTCCGCGGGGGTGAGCCCGCGGTCGTCGGTCGCGTGCACGATGGGCGAGCGCTGCTCGACCTGCGAACCGTGCCGGAGGCTGACGTGTCCACGCTGGTGACTGCCGTGCTGCGTGCCGCAGGAGCGCGCGGTGATGCGCCGCGCCGGAGTGACACGTGACCGAGTCCGTACGCCCGCAGGCTGCGCTCCTCGATCGCGATGGCACGATCATCGTCGATTACCACTACCTGAACGATCCCTCGAACGTCGAACTGCTGCCCGGCGCCGCGGAGGCCATCGGCCTGCTCTCGGCGGCGGGCATTCCTTCCATCGTGTGCACCAATCAATCTGGTGTGGCGCGCGGAACGATCACGCTGGCGCAGCATCACGCGGTCCGGCTCCGCCTGGACGCGCTGCTGGCCGCTGAAGGCGTTGCTCTTCTGGACACGTTTGCCTGCCCACATCATCCTGATGTCACGGGACCGTGCGGATGTCGCAAGCCGGCGCTGGGCCTCTACGAGCGCGCAGCATCGCTGCACAGTCTCGAGCTCTCGCGCTGCCTGTACGTCGGCGATCGCTATCGCGACGTTGCTGCCGCCACGGCGTTCCGCGGTCGAGGCCTCTTCGTGGAATCGCGCGTCAGCGTCGCCGAGGATCGGGCGCGCGCCGTCGCCGAGGGCATGTCCGTGGTGCCGTCGCTGCTCCACGGGGTGAAGGCCCTGCTCGCCACGCTCCCCACATGACGGCGCGCATCGCAGTGCTCGCCAGCGGAGGTGGCTCCAATCTTCAGGCGCTCCTCGACTATTCCGCCAGCCTGGGCACCGGCCGCGCCGGCGCGATCGCGCTCGTGGCGTCGAACCGGCGTGAATCCGGCGCACTCTCTCGCGCGCGCGCGGTGGGCATCGGCACGTGCGTGCTCGACAGCGGCTCGCCCGATCTGGCGTCGGTGCTTTCGCTCCACGACATCGACCTCGTGGTACTGGCCGGCTACCTCCAGTTCGTGCCCGTGCAGGTCACGCGTCTCTTTGCCGGGCGCATCGTCAACGTGCATCCGGCGCTGCTGCCGGACTTCGGTGGGCCGGGCATGTACGGCGCGCGTGTGCACCGGGCGGTGCTCGCCGCGCATGCAGCCGTGAGCGGAGCCACCGTGCACTTCGTGGATGAGGTGTACGATCACGGCGCGATCATCGCGCAGTGGCGCGTCCCGGTGCGCCCCGGGGACGATGAGCACACCCTCGCCGCGCGCGTGCTGCGCGCCGAGCACCTGCTCTATCCTCGCGTCGTCCAGGCGGTGGCGGCGGGGGAAGTTCGACTGACCGCGGACGGTCGTGTCGAGCCGGCGTTCGTGCTCGACCCGGCCACGCTCCCCCCGCTCGATCCCGAGCTGGACGACGATTCGCTCGCCAGCGCGTTGCTCGGCGCTCGGCCGCGCTGAGCGCCGGTTACCGAACTTCGCACTTTCTTCCTTCCGCTTCCCTCTCGAGTCGTGATGCCCCGCGCCCTGCTGTCCGTCTCCGACAAGTCCGGCCTGCTCGACTTCGCGCGCGCGCTGCACGCGCTCGGGTGGGAACTGCTCTCCACCGGTGGCACCGCACGCGCGCTGCGCGAGGCCGAGATTCCGGTGCGCGACGTGAGCGACGTCACGCGGTTTCCGGAGATGCTGGATGGACGGGTGAAGACGCTGCATCCCGCGGTGCACGGCGGACTGCTCGCGCGACGTGATCTGCCCGAGCACATGGAGGCGATCGCCGCGCAGGGTATCGCGCCGATCGATCTCGTGGCCGTGAACCTCTATCCGTTCCGGCAGACCGCGGCGCGGGCCGGCGTGGCGCCGGCCGACGTCATCGAGCAGATCGATATCGGCGGACCGAGCATGCTGCGGTCGGCGGCCAAGAATTTCGCGGCGGTGACCACCGTGGTGGATCCCGCCGACTATTCGTTGGTCGTCGCCATGCTCGGCGATGGCACGGACGACGAGGAGTTCAGGCGTCGGCTGGCGGGCAAGGTTTTCGAGCACACGGCGGCGTACGACGCCGCCATCGCTGCGTGGTTCGCGAATCAGCGCGCCGAGCGCTTTCCCGAGCGGGTGACGATCGCGCTCGAACGCGCGCAGTCGCTGCGGTACGGCGAGAACCCCGGCCAGGCCGCCGCGTTCTACGTCGAGCGGCCGCGCGCGGGCCTTGCGGGACTGACGCAGCACGGTGGCAAGGAGCTCTCGTTCAACAACCTGCTCGACCTCGAGGGCGCGCTGATGGCGACCGAGCCGTTTGGCGATGGGGCGTGCTGCGCGATCGTGAAGCACACCACGCCGTGCGGGCTGGCGACCGGCCGCGACGCGCTGGACGCCTATCGCAAGGCGCTCGCGTGCGATCCCGTGTCCGCGTTCGGCTCCGTGATCTCGTTCACCGTGGGCGTGGACGATGCGGCGGCAGAGGCAGTGTCCAGCCTGTTCGTGGAGTGCGTGGTGGCGCCATCGTTCAGCGCCGCGGCACTGGAGATTCTCGGTCGGAAGAAGAATCTCCGGGTGCTGGAGGGCACGGCCCGGTGGGAGCGCGGCGCGATGGACTTCAAGCGCGTGCGGGGTGGCATGCTGGCGCAGGAGCGTCCGCCCGCCGTGATCGACGATGCGAGCTGGACGTTCGTGACGAAGCGCCAGCCAACGAGCGAGGAGCGGCGCGACCTGCTGTTCGCGTGGCGCGCGGTGGCGAGCGTGAAGAGCAACGCGATCGTGCTGGCGCGCGATGGCGCGACGATCGGCATCGGCGCGGGCCAGATGTCGCGCGTCGATGCGGCCTTCATGGCGGTGCACAAGGCGGCGACCGCCGGCCATGCAACGGCGGGCTCGGCGCTCGGGTCGGATGCCTTCTTTCCCTTTCGCGACGGTGTCGATCACGCGGCGGACGCGGGCGTGCGCGCCATCGTCCAGCCGGGCGGCTCCGTGCGCGATGCCGAAGTGATCGCGGCCGCGGACGAGCATGATATCGCGATGGTCTTCACCGGCACGCGGTTGTTCAGGCATTGAGCGAGGGGCCGCACTGTTCCTGAGGCGGTTTCCTCGCCATCTTAAGCCGGCTACAGCCGCATGTCGTCCCCGCCCCGCCTCCGCGGGGCGTCTGCTTTCCGTCACCCCGCGAATCAATGGCGTCGCCAACTTCGCCCTCCGAGCTCGACTACCGGCCGTCCTATCTCGCCGGCGGCATCGTCTCGGCCGCGATCTTTCTGCTCTATCTCCTGACGCTCGCGCCGTCCACGGCGATGTGGGACACGAGCGAGTACATCACCGCGGCCACCGTGCTCGGCATGCCGCATCCGCCGGGCAATCCGCTGTTCGTGTTGATCGGTCGGGTGTTCGCCATCCTGCCCATCGCGCCGTCGATTGCGGTGCGCATCAACATCCTGGCGGCCGTGTGCAGTGCCGTCTCGGCCGGCATGTGGTTCCTCATCACGGAGCGCGTGCTCGTGGCGTGGTTCGAGCAGCGCTGGCAGCGCGTCCTTGGGGGGGCGCTCGCCGCGCTCATCGGCGCCACGGCGTTCACCGTCTGGAACCAGAGCGTCGTCAACGAGAAGGTGTATACCGTTTCGCTGCTCGGCATCGCGATCGTGAGCTGGCTCATGGTGCGCTGGTGCGACCAGCCCGACGGACGGAAATCCGATCGCATCCTCGTGATCGTGGCATACCTGTGCGGGCTGGGCTACGCCAATCACATGGCGGGCATGCTGGCCGCGCCCGCTGCCGCGCTCGCCGTGCTCGTCGTGCGACCGCGCACGGTGCTCCGGTGGAAGCTGCTGCTCGCCTGCATCGTGGCCGTCGGGTTCGGGATCACGCCTTTCGCCATGCAACCCATTCGCGCCGCGCACTTTCCGGCGCTGAACGAGGGTGAGCCCACGGCCTGCCGCACCGAGTTGACCGCGTCGTGCACCTTCAGCAAGGGCACGTACGACGCGTTCATGTACAACTTCAATCGCGGACAGTACGGCAAGCCCCAGCTGGGCGAGCGGCAGGCGCCGTTCACGGCGCAGGTGGGCATGTGGTGGCTCTACTTCAAGTGGCAGTGGCTGCGCGATGCGCACTACGACCGGCCGTTCGTGCAGAGTTTGCTCGCGGCGGTCTTCCTCGTGCTCGGGTTGCTGGGGGGGTACGTGCACTGGCAGCGCGATCGCCGAAGTTTCTGGTACTTCGGCTCGCTGATGTTCACGATGTCGTTCGTGTTGATCTACTACCTGAACTTCAAGTACGGCGCGTCGCAGGACCCTGATCTGGTGGGCGTGGCGCGCGAGGTCCGCGACCGAGACTATTTCTATCTCTGGAGTTTCTCGGCGTGGGGCGTGTGGGCGGCGCTCGGACTCGTGGCCGCGTGGGAATCGGTGGCCTCGCTGATCGGTCGCGAACAGGTCGTCGTGGGACGTGGCACCGTCGAGCGTCCGACGCGCCTGGCACGACTCGCGTCGGCGCCCGTGCTGGCGCTGGCGCTCGTGCCACTCTTCACCAACTGGAGCACGGCCTCGCGCGCCGGCCAGACCGACACGGCCGACTTCGCGCGCGACCTGCTCAACTCGGTGGAGCCGTACGGCGTGTTGGTGACGGTGGGAGACAACGACACCTTCCCGCTCTGGTACGCGCAGGAAGTCGAGGGCGTGCGGCGCGACGTGGTCGTCGCGAACACGTCCCTGCTGAACACCGACTGGTACACGCGGCAGCTCATCCGGCGTCCGGTGTTCGAGTACGACGCGGCGAACGGCCCGGCGATCTATCGCACGAGGGCGTGGCCCAAGCCGGCCACCGGACCGATCAAGATGACGATGCTCCAGGCGGATTCGGTGCCCTCGTACATCCAGATCGACAAGCCGATGACCTTCCAGGGCGGCCCGATCAAGGCGACGATCGATCCGCAGCGGCTCTCGATTCCCAACGTGCTCCAGCGCGCGGACATCTTTGTGCTCCGCATGATTGCCGACTCGTTCGGCGAGCGGCCCATCTACTTGAGCCGCACGTCGGCCGGTTATGGCGCGGAGCTCGGGATCGGGAGCTACCTGCTCACGCAGGGGCTCGCGACGAAGCTGTTCATCCCGCCCATCTCGGCCAACAAGGACACTCTGCTCGTGGCCGGCGCCGGCTGGGTGGACGTCGCGCGCACGCGCACGCTGTGGGACAGCGTCTTCACCGGCCAGCGGTCGCTCGCCAAGCGACACGATTGGGTGGACCGGCCGTCGGTGGGCATTCCGTATCTGTACGTCGCGACGGGGCTGATGCTCTCCGAGGTACTGCAGGCGACGGGCGATTCGTCGTCCGCCGCCAGGGTGTTGCGCGATGCGAAGCTGGTGGCGAAGGGCGTGAAGCTCACTGATCTGCTCGCGCAGATGGAGCAGCAGCAGATGGCACCGGCGCCACCCACCAATCCGCTCCTCGTCCCACCCACGGGCGACAGTCAGCGTGGCAGGGAGCTGCCGGTCCCGAAGCCGTAGACCCGCACGAGAGTCCGGATGGCACGCGCGCGAGCCGGACGTGGCGACACGTCCGGCTCGTTGCTGCTCCAGTGGCTCAGGCTGCGAAGGTGAGCAGCGTCTGACTCGTGCCGTGCTGCACGCGCAGCGCGACATCGTGTCCTTCTCCATCGGTGAGCACATCCACGGCGGCCACGTTGCCGATGCTGCGCGAGAGGTGCCGGCCGCCGGATCGCCCGTCACCCAGCATGAGCTCCACGCGTTCCGCGCGCTCGTCGTAGACCGTGCCGAGCAGCGGATAGTTGTACTCCTGTGCCTGCGCGCCCAACTCGAGGTCGTCCACCTCGAGAATGGTTCGCCGTCCGGCATTGCGCTTGGAGAACGTGGCGAGCAGCTCCACCCACACCGCGGGGGCCGGACGTGGCGCGAGTCCGACCGCCGCCCGCTCCGCTGGCTCGAGTGCCGGAAGCGGATCGCGTGGCACCGAGAGCACGGCGCAGTGCGACCCGCGCAGCAGTCTCGTGGCGACGCTGCCCAGGACGGCCCGGGCGACGAAGCCCCGTCCGTGCGTGCCCGTCGCGATCAGGTTCGCATCCACGCGTCGAGCGTGATCGAGCAACGCGTGGGCGGCACTGCCGCGGATCGCGATGCACTTCAGCGTCACGCCGTCCGGCACGACGAGCCGAGCGGCGAGTGAGCCGAGCTGGCCGTGGGCCCATCGTTCGCTGGGCGCGACGCCGTCGAGCGAGAAGGCGTTCTCCTGCATGTAGGGCATCACGTGCACCAGCTCGACGATGCCTTCTTCGCCCACCGTATCGATGGCGGACTGCGCGGCGCGATCGGAGATCTCCCCGAAGTCCACCGCAACGATGGCGTGCCACGCGTTTCCTATTGCATGCTCCGGCACGGCCAGGACCGGCACGCGCGAGATGCGCGCGAGCTGAATGGCCGTCTCGTCGCTGAAGAGCCGGTCGGTGAGCCCGTGGCGGCCGAGTCCGACGATGATGAGCGCGGCGCGCCGCTCGATGGCGACGCGTGAGATCGTGAACGCCGGGTTGCCATCCAGCACGGTCACGCCGTGCTCGCGGGGCTTCCCGGTGACGCGCTCGAGCTGCGCCTCGACGGCGCGACGCTGGCAGCCGCGTCGCGTGGCGTTGTCCTCCTGCCAGAGATTCATGCCGTCCGGCGAGGCGAGCGGCTCCCACCGTGCGACGGTGAGAATCTCGATCGACGCGCTGGTGGCGCGGGCGCGCGCCAGGGCGACTCGCAGGGCGCCGTCCGACCGCTCCGTACCATCGGAGGCCACGAGGATGACGGCCGGACGCCGGGCACCGCTCCACGGGAGTTGCTCCGCCACGAGAAACTGCGAGTCCGGATATTCGCCCGCGGGCGTGAACTGTGGGGCAGCATGGGAGGTCGGCATGTCCTTCTCCAGAAGAGGGGCACGTTGGCGCGCCGCCAACCCAGCGGCGCGCCAACGCATTGAGTACGTGGGTGATCAGGTCAGAAGGCGACGACGCCCTCGACCACGAAGCCCTTGAACTTCCCGCCGTTGCGGATGTCCGTCGTGGGGAAGTCGAGATAGCGCTGCTGCACGAATTCGATCTTCGAGAGCACGTTCGGCGTCACGAACCAACCGCCGCCGAGCTGCGTCCGGCGCACCGTGATGTCGTTCGGGATGCCGGCCAGCTGGCCCTTCACGACGTTGTAGCGACCGCCGAGATAGAGCTTGTCATCGGCGAACCGGTAGAGTCCCTCGCCGACGTGCTGGCGGAGCGTCCGGCGCTGTGGCTCGTTGGCCGCCGCACCGGTCATCGTCTCGATGTTGCCGAAGAACTCCGCGCCGCGGTACTTGACGAAGGGGTTCACCACGAACGCGGTGACCATGTTGCGCATGCCGGACTGCACGGCACCCGACCAGGCCTGCGCGCTTTCGACGGACGTCGTGTTCTCGAGCACGCTGTAGTACTTGGAGCCGGCGCGGTCACCACTCGTCAGGGTACCGTTCGCCGCCTGGTCCTTCTTGTACAGCGAGCCGGTGAGGCGCATGCGCAGGTCCGGGCTCAGCTGCTTGTCGACGCCGAGCTTGGCCAGGTACGTGGGGCCGCGCTTTTCCGGCGACGTCACTTGTCCCTTGACCTCGCCACCCGTCATGCCCACCATCGCCATGTAGCCGCCGGCGCGCAGATACGCTTCGGCGCCAATCTCGGTGGTGAACGCGTCCATCACGAAGTTGCCGACGAACGGGTTGAAGATGGTCTGGCCATTGTCGCTGCGACGGAAGTGCTGGTCGCCGTAGTTCACCTCGAAGTGACCGACCTTCAACGTGGCGAAGTTCATCACCATGTCGAGGAGGTCGCTCTCGATCGGCGAGCCGTCGATGAGGAAGTAGCCGTCCTTCACCCAGAATTCGTTGTGATGCCTGGACGAGGCGTAGGTCTCGACGGCGACGCGGATACCGCGCGCGAGCTGCGCGTTCAGGTACAGGTTCGCGTTCGCGGTGTTGAAGCCCGAGCCGATCCGGATCAGCGCGTTCTGGTTGACCGTGTTCACGAGACGCGGCGCAGCGGTGTTCTCATGGGTGATGTTCTGGAAGAGCTGCGAGAAGGCGCCGCCCCAGGCCAGCTTGAACCCGTCGTACGAGGCGCCTGCTTCCTTGGGCGATTCGAAGACGTTGAGTCCGCGGCGGTCGTTCGCGCGCATGTGCTGGATCTCGATCGATGGGGCGATGTAGCGTGCGCGGGCCCGCTTCGCGGCGGCCAGGCTATCGGCTGCCGAGCTCGAATCCTTCGCGGTACCGGCGGGCGTGACGACGAACGCCGTGTCCTTGGTGCCCCCGAAAGTCTGTGCGTTGACGCCGGTGGGCAGTGCCGCGAGCAGGACGGCGGCAGCGCTCAGTCGGAGGATGCGATCGGTCTTCATGGAAGTATCCTTGTCAGAAGGATGAAGTGGATGTGCGTGTGTGGAACGGTCAGCTCTTGAAGACGAAATCGAACTTCACCTGCACCTTGTCGCCGACCTTGATGCGGCCGAACATCAGGCTGGGTCGCTTGAGGTCGTACGCGCTGAGCGCGACCTCGTAACCGCCGACGATTCGCATGGCGCCGTTGCCGGCATCCGTGGCGACCGCAGAGACGTCGATGGGGTGCTTGGCGCCGCCCAGGGCGAGCGACCCACGCATGGAACCCTTCACGGCGCTCGGTCCTTTCGCGACATCGTACGACGCGAGCGCGAACGAGATCGTCGGGTTCTCCTTGACCTTGAGCGCCGTCCGCATGTGCTCGTTCATCGTGCCGTTGCCGCACTCGATCTTCGCGGCCGGTACGGAGAGCTCCACCGTGCGAACACCCTTCTCGCCAGCGAGCACCTCGCTCACCGCGCCGGCGCCCGTGCCTTTGACGGTGATCGTGAACTCGGGCACCTTGCACTCGAACGCCTTGATTGTCGACGTGCCCTCGACCCAGATCCTGCTTTGGGGCTGCGCGACGAGGTCGTCCTGGGCGATGCTGGTGGGCGCCAGAACCACGACGGCGGCGGCGAAGGCGTGCGTGATCTGGAAGCGCATATCCTGTCCTCATGGAAGCGAGACGGCGGTCATCGCCGTCATGCACGGAGAATAGGATTTTCCGGGAGGGTCAGCCGCCGGGAGTTCGACTGATCGTAGCGGGGGCATTTCGCCGTGGCCGGTGGGGAGTTTCCCTCGCACTCACCGGCGATCAGCGCGTCCTGCGTACGCCGCGCCAGGCCGTCCGGGGGCATGCTCATCAGCTGAGGAAGGACCTTCTCCCGCACGCGGCACTCATCGGCGCGATCCCGCGGAACATCTGCACGGTGGCCGTCTCTCGTGCTCCACGCCGACGCATCGCGTCAGGTGACGAATTGCCAGACGGGAGGAAAGCACAGCACAGTGCCCAGCACGAGTAGCGTCAGCGCGGCCACGTAGATCCGCTGCGGCGCAAGTTCGCGAGCTTGCCAACGCCGGTGCAGCGCCGCCCATGCGCCCAGCCAGACGATGACGGCGAACGTCGTCCGACCCGACATCCCTCCCGCCGGCCCGTAGAGCGCCGGAGCGGCGAAGAGGCCGGTCTCGTTGAGGATCACGAAGACTCCCACAGCGAACGCGCCGATGCCGGCCGCCAGAAACGAAGCGAGGGCCGCACCATTCGTCACGCCGTCGATCTTCCCACTTGTATGTGTCATCCGCGAACTCTCCGCTATTCGAGTGGAGCGACCTTGTTGACGAAAATGCCCAGTACGCCTACGATGGACGCGAGCGCAAAGCAGATGGCCAGCAGCGTCGTCGCCATGCCGTTCAACCGCTTGTCGGTCAGCAGCGTCGATCGGTAGCGCGCGGCCACGAAGGCGACGGCGGTCGCCAGCATCGCGGCAATCCACGGGAAGTGCTCCTTGATCTCCATCGCGAACCCGTGAAGCCAGGCGGTTTCGGGATTCGACTGCAGCAGTGAGCGTGGAAACTTCGCGAGGTCGGTGAGGCCCTCGGGAGGCATGGCACGATAATCCGGAAAACTCACATAGGTGCCGACGAGCACCGTCGCCCACAACGACGCGGCGGCGAATGCAACCAGCCACGCCAGCAGTGGCGATCCGGACGGCGTCGAAGCCTGCGACGGATTCGCGACGCGCATGGCGCGGAGGGAGAACAGCGCGGCGGAGAGCGCCATCAACGCGCCGCCCCCCAGCACGATGCCATGAATCATCGTCAGAATGCTGCGATTGCTGAACAGCGTGCTATCCATGTGCGGCCTCCGTAGCCAATACCGGCTGAACGATTGCCGGTCGCGCAGGAGCGGTCAGGATGATCGCTTGCGGATGTACATCTCATTCGGCCAGCAGCGCTGCTGCCGCTCTGTCCTCGTCTGGAGGATAGAGGTCCCTGGAGGTTGCGACCGCCGGGAGATCGACTGATGGTTCAGGGAGTTTTCGCGGCGTGCGTGAGGGATTTTCCCGACTCGACTCCCCTGCCCTCGCCGGGACTACGCTGGGCGATCGCCTGATGCGGCTACCGGCACACGGCGCCGCGTCGCGAGCTTGCGGAACTCGTTCAGCCAGAGCACCGAGCTCGCCACTGCCGCGCAGCGCAACCAGTCGGCGACTCCAAGGCGCACGGTGGAGAACGCCTCCTGAAGGAACGGCAGGTAGACGACGGACACCTGAAGCGCCAGCGAGAGTCCGACAGCGCCCCACAGCCAGCGATTGTGGAAAAGCCCGGTGAACGCGCTCCGCTCGTCGGACCGGGCGTTGAACACGTTGACGATCTGGAACAGCATCAGGGTGGTGAAGGCCATCGTCTGCCCATATCGCAGGCTGCCCGTCCCCTCGATGAGTCCAGCTGGCATCGACGCATCGAGCACCAGCAGTGTGCCCGTCGCCATGATGGCGCCAATGAACACGATGCCGAACCACATGGGGCGAGTGATGACCCCCTCGGTGCGCGGGCGCGGCGCGCGCTGCATCAGCCCCTCGTCGGGCGGATCGACCCCGAGGGCCAGGGCTGGAGCGCCATCGGTGACGAGGTTGATCCACAGGATCTGCGTCGCCAGCAACGGAAGCACCACGGCGGCGCCTTCGGCCTCGAGCCCGATCGTCCGTGCGAGCAACACGCCGAAGAACATGGTCATGACTTCGCCGATGTTGGACGACAGCAGAAAGCGCAGGAACTTCCGGATATTGGCGAAGATGGCGCGACCTTCCCGCACGGCGTCGACGATCGTGGCGAAGTTGTCGTCGGTCAGCACCACGTCGGCCGCTTCCTTGGACACATCGGTCCCCGTGATGCCCATCGCCACGCCGATATCGGCCGTCTTGAGCGCGGGCGCGTCGTTCACGCCGTCGCCGGTCATCGCCACCGTCGCGCCGCCATGCTGAAGCGCCTGCACGATGCGAAGCTTGTGTTCCGGATTGACACGCGCGTACACCGACACCTCCCGCACGACACGCGCGAGTGCGGCATCGGGCATCGCTGCCAGCTCCACGCCGGTGACGACTCGCGCGTCGGATGCGATGCCCAGTTCGCGCGCGATGACCGCGGCTGTGCGAGGATGATCGCCCGTGATCATCACCGAGCGGATCCCGGCACTCCGCGCCCGCGCCACTGCGTCCCGCGCCTCGGGTCGCGGTGGATCACTCATGCCGACGATGCCGAGAAACTCGAGGTCTCGCTCGATACGCTCATCGACGATCCCGTGGTCGAGCGCGTCGCGCGGCAGCTCACGCGTCGCGAGGCCCAATGCGCGCAGTGCCTCGCCCGCGAGGGCATCCATGGCCCGCACGATCTCCGTCCGCCTGACCTCGGTCAGGGGCCGCACTTCCCTGCCCACGAGCTCGTGGCTGCATCGAGCGAGCAGGACATCGGGCGCGCCCTTGCTGAACACGCGCAACTGCTCGGCGTGCTCGGTGTCGGAGTGCAACGTCGTCATCACCTTGCGCTCGGAGGAGAACGGAATCTCGCCGACCCGTCTGAAGCGCGCGTCGAGCGCGCTGGAGTCGAGACCAGCCTTGCGTGCCGCGACGATCAGCGCGCCTTCCGTGGGGTCGCCCCGCACTGTCCAGCCGGCTCCGCGTTGCTGGAGGGTCGCGTTGTTGGCGCGCTCCGCCGCCATCAGCGCCTCATGCACTTCCATCTGCACGGCACCGTCCGGCGCCCCACCGCTCACGTTTTGCACACCGCCCTCGGGCGCGTATCCCGTCCCGCTCATCGTGACACGGCCGCTCGCGGTCACGATGGTGCGCACGGTCATCTCGTTCTTCGTAAGGGTTCCAGTCTTGTCGGATGCGATGACGTCCACCGAGCCGAGCGTTTCGACGGCGGCGAGATGACGCACGATCGCGTGACGCGCCGCCATGCGCCGAACGCCGAGCGCCAGCACCGTCGTCACGATTGCCGGCAGTCCTTCGGGCACGGCCGCCACCGCCAGCGCCACCCCGAGCAGCAGGACGTCGAACAGCGCGGACAGGCCGCGCACCTGCTGGACGATCACGATGGTCGCGATGACCACGATGGCGATCACCACCACGATAATCGCGAGGAGTCGCCCAACACGATCGAGTTCCTGCTGCAACGGCGTGGTCTCGTCGGGCGCTGCCTTCAACAACCCGGCAATGCTGCCGACTTCCGTGCGCATGCCGATTGCCGTCACGACGGCTCGCCCTCGCCCGTACGTGGCGGCGGTGCCGCTGTACACCATGTTGACGCGATCCCCGAGCACCGCATCATCGGAGAGGGCCGCGACGCTCTTCGCCACCGGCTCACTCTCGCCGGTGAGCGCGGCCTCGGCTACCTGAAGCGCGGTGGAGGCGATGACGCGGGCGTCGGCCGGAATGATGTACCCGTCCTCGATCAGGATGAGGTCGCCGGCCACCAGCTCCGCCGCGGGCACGTGTCGCCGCTCACCGCCTCGCACGACGTGCGCGCGTGCCGCCGCCATGTCGCGCAGGGCCGCCACGGCTGCTTCGGCGCGCGATTCCTGGAGGTAGCCCATGACCGCGTTCAGCAGCACGACGGCGAAGATCGCCATCGCCTCGTACGGCAGCGCGGACTCGCGCTCGACGAGCCACAGCACGACGGAGAGCGCGGTCGCCACGAGCAGCAGCAGGACGAGCACGTCCTCGAACTGCGCGACGAACCTCCTCCACGACGGGATCGGCTCGTCCGAGGTCAGCTCGTTCGGTCCATCGCGTGCAAGCCGGCTCGCCGCTTCGGCGTCGTGAAGGCCGTGCTCCGCATGTGTGCGATGCACGGCGACGACGTCGTCCGCCGTCTGGAGATGGGGCGGCACGACCGTTGGTACGTCGACCGGCGCCACTCAGTGCGTTGGCGCGTGATGCGCCGTCGCATCGGCTGGCGCGCGCGCGCTCGCGGTGCGCCCAGGAAGCGGCTCTCGCGGTGCGATCAGCACGGCGCAGTGCGCGCCGCGGAGCAGGTCCGTCGTGACGCTTCCGAGCAGGGCGCGCGACATGTAGCCGCGTCCGTGCGTCCCCACCGCGATGAGGTCGGCTCCGACGTCACGAGCGCGTGCGAGCAGCACATGCGCTGTGCGTCCGCGCAGCACCGCCCGCTTGAGCGTGATGCCAGGTGCCGCGATCATCCGGCCGATCATCGCATCCAGCTGACCACGCGCCCAGCTCTTGTACGGTTCCTGCCCCTGCACCGACGATGGGTACTCGGCAACGTACGGCGTCACATGAACCAGCTCCACGAGTCCGGTCGCTCCCAGCAGGTCGATCGCCGCCTGCGCTGCGCGTTCGGAGTGCTCACTGAAGTCGACCGCAACGAGCGCGCGCGATGTCAGCGCGACCGCATCTTCTCGCACGGCGAGCACCGGCACACGCGAGATGCGCGCCAGTTGTATCGCCGTTTCGCCGCCGAACAGGCGATCGGCGAGATCGTGTCGCCCCAGGCCGACGATCACGAGGTCGGCATGCCGCTCGGCGGCGATATCGGCGATCGTGTGCGCGGCGGAGCCATTGATCACCGTGACCGCGTGGACGTGTGGACTGCCCGAGACGCGCGTCACCTGAGCCTCCACCGCATCGCGCTGTTCGCGGCGGCGCGCGGTGTCGTCGCGCTGCTCCGGGCGCAGGTCGGCCGGCGCGTTGCCCTGATCACCTGCAATCACGGTGAGCACCTCGAGCTCGCTGTCGGCGCGGCCGACCATGCCCAGGGCCATGCGAATCGCGCCATCCGAACTGCTGGTTCCGTCGGACGTCACGATGATCGTGGCGCGCGGACGGAGGGCCGCTGGCCTGAACGCGCCGCGATCGGTTGCCGCCGACCCCCTCGACTCGAGCGCGTCGGGTGATGGGGCCTGAGACCTGAACAGCGTAGTCATGGCAGTCCTCCAGGATGTCCGGGTTCGTGCGCATGACGTTCGTGATGCAACGGGTTCGGACGATCGAAGGCGCACGACTCGATTTGCCCCGTGTCGATCAGCGCGGAATCAACGCCGTGCAATCGGCGCGTACCCCCTCATACGACTTCAGCTTGAGCGTCGCCGTCCCCGCCTCGGGGACGCGGCTGTCGAGCTGCAGAATGAGCCGGCACCGGTCGTCGGACAAATGAATGGTGATTGTCCCCTCGCCCTTGTAGCGTCGCGTGTCTCGCACGCGCATCTCGACGACGATGGCATGGAACCGGCCTGCGCCAACCTCGATGTCCTCTCGTCGGAGGACGCGCCAGACGGTTGGATTGCGCGTGACGTCGAAGTGGCGGGTGACGGTGGCGGACGCATCGTCCAGCAGCGGAAGCGTTCGCAGATAGTAGAGGAACGACAACTCATCGAGCGGCGCGCTGCCCGCTGTCTCCCCCTCCAGTCCGTTCGCCGCGCTCCAGCGCCGCTCACCGGCAAAGATGTCCACCGCGTCGTCGTACTTCGACACGATGTGTCGCTCGCGCGCCGTGTAGCGCAGCGTCGTCATCCGGACGGGATCCAGCCAGGAGGCGGTGCGGTCGGTGGCGCGCAGCGGTCCCACGCGGCCTTCCATGTCCGAATGCAGGAGCCAGGTGCTCGTTCCACGAAGCTGCACCGGACCCTCGATCCACATCGTGCCCGTTCCCTTCACGCCTGAACGGACTCTCCCTTCGTACGTCAGGCGTTCGCCTGGCGCGAAGGGCAGCTGGTCCGGCAACGCGGTACGCGCGGCATCGATGTCCGAGCCGAGTCCCAGCGTGGCGGCAATGACGAGATGAGCAGGTCGCAGGCGCATGGATGGAGAATCGTCCCGACCCGAGACCGGCGTTGTCGGGAGATGCCCTACCCGTCGCGGGAAAGCCCCGCGATCCCGATCATTCGGGGTGGACGGATGGTCGCGTGGCGAGCGGAAGCGTGAATCTCACCGTCGTGCCGACGCCCACACTGCTTTCGATCCAGATGCGACCGCCATGCGCCTCGACGATTCCGCACGCGATCGGCAGCCCGAGCCCCGCGCCGTGCCGGGAGGCGCGAGCGCCACGGGTGGCCTGGAAGAAGCGCTCGAACACGAACGGCAGCTGGGCGGCGGGAATGCCTTCACCCGTGTCCGATACGGCGAGCTCCAGCATGCCCACGCCCATTCGCGCGGTCACGGACACCGCTCCGCCAGTGGGCGTGAACTTGATCGCATTGCCGATGACGTTGGAGAAGAGTTGGCGCACGCGGTCAGGATCCACGAGCAGCAATGGCGGAGCCGCCTGGAGCTCGGCCTCGAGTGACACTCCGCCGGCGTCGGCGATGGGTCGCAGTGCCTCGATGCTCCGCTCGATGAGCAGGACGATATCGACCTCCTTCGGCGAGACAACCAGACGTCCCGCCTCCATGCGCGTCATGTCGAGCAGATCCTGAATGAGCGCGTCGATCTGTTCTGCCGCCTGCCCGATCACGGTGACGCGCTCCAGCACGTAGTCGGGAAGCGTATCGCTCGCTTCGCCCTCGACGATGCTCAGCGCCAGCATCTTCACCGCGTTCGCCGGATTGCGCAGATCGTGCGAGACGATTCCCATCATGTCGTCTCGCGCCTTGATCGCCTTGTGCAGCAGGTCTTCGGCGCGCTGCCGCGCACTGATGTCGCGCAGGACGGCCGCGTAGATGTTGTGGCCGTCGATCTCGATACGCTGGATCGCGGCCTCCGCGGGGAATTCCTCGCCCGACTTGCGAAGCCCGCTGATCTGCTGGCGCTCGCCCATCACCCGCGCGCGCCCGTGGGCCTCGCCGAAGCCATGCACATGTCCGCGATGCGCCGCGCGATATCGTGCCGGGAGCAGCACTTCCAGGTATTCGCCCCCAACCTCGGCGGCGGCCCACCCGAAGATCCGCTCCGCCCCTTCATTGAAGAAGATGATGCGGAGCTCGTCGTCCACCGCGATCACCGCGTCGGCGGCGATGGCGAGCAGCCCCGAGAACAGCTCGGGCGGGAGAACACGGTGCATGGCCGCACGATCGGCGGCCTGGGCGGAGTTCTTGGGCATCGGTCGCGGAAGGTAGTCGCCGCGACGAGACCCTTCCACCTCCTTCGGGCGCCTGTCGGGAGTTTCCCGTACGCGACTGTAGGGGACGCGACTGGAATCTTCCGAAATCCGCCCGACAGAGCGTCGCGCGACTGCCGGCGACATTCCGTCGTACCCACACACGTGAGCCGAATCCAATGCTGAACGATACGCCGCACCCTGACGATCCGACTGACGTCGCGCCCATCGCGACCTCACGCCGCAACTTCCTCCGAACGGCGTCGTTGACGGCGGTCGGCGCCGGTACGCTGATCGCGTGCGGCAAGGCATCGCCTGACGCACTCGCGCAGACCGCCGTTCCGGCCGGTGCGAGCGGCGGGACCATGGGAGCGCATGAGACGGCGGCCCCCGCGGTCGCGCTTTCCGCGGCGGCGCGGGCCGACGCGATGGACGCGATGCACGAGAAGGGAATCAAGGCCTTTCCCGCGAAGACCCTGGGCAAGGGCAACCAGCTGCTCGAGCCGCGCATGGACAACGGCGTCAAGGTCTACGAGCTCACCGCCAAGGTCGTGCAGTGGGAGGTGGAACCCGGCCGCACGGTGGAGGCGTGGGCGTACAACGGCGTGGTGCCGGCACCGCAGATTCGCGTGCGCCAGGGTGACCGCATGCGGCTCGTCCTCAAGAACGAACTGCCCGAATCCACCGCCATCCACTTCCACGGCCTGGAGCTGCCCAACGGTCAGGACGGCGTTCCGTTCATCACGCAGCCTCCCGTGAAGCCTGGGCAGTCGTACACATACGAGTTCACCGTGCCGAACGCCGGCTCGCACATGTATCACTCCCATCACAACGCCGCCAAGCAGGTGGGAATGGGACTCCTTGGGGCGATCATCGTGGAACCGCGGAAACCGCGGGCGATCGAAAAGGTGGACGTCGACTATGTGATGATCCTCAACGACGGCCCGCACGGATACACGCTCAACGGCAAGGGATTTCCGGCCACCGAGCCCATCTCCGCGAAGCTGGGCCAGAAGGTTCGCGTCCGATTCATGAACGAAGGGATGATGATCCATCCCATGCACCTGCACGGCATGCACATGACGGTGATCGACAAGGACGGGTGGCCCCAGCCGCAGCCGTGGAAGTGCGATACCCTCAACATCGCACCGGGCGAGCGCTGGGACGTGATCGTGAACTGCAACAACCCCGGCACGTGGGCGTTCCACTGCCACATCCTGCCGCACGCCGAGAGCGAGCATGGCATGTTCGGGATGGTGACGGCGCTGGTGGTCACGGCGTAGTATGGTCCAGACCCGATTTCCTTCGCGCCCGCGCACCGAGACGCCACCTCGCATGTCCACTTCCCCGACGTCCGACGTCATTCGCGTCATCCTCGCCGACGATCACCTCGTCGTGCGCGCTGGGCTCAAGGCACTGCTCGGCGCCACGAAGGACATCCAGGTGGTGGGTGAGGCGACGAACGGGCGCGACGCGCTGGCGCTCGTCGAGCGCCTGGAGCCCAATGTGGCGGTGCTCGATCTCGACATGCCGCAGATGGATGGACTCGCGGCGACGAAGGAGCTCGTCGGTCGCGCGTCCAGCACTCGCGTGCTGATCCTCACCATGCATACGGAGGAGGAGTACCTCGTCACGCTGCTCGAGGCGGGTGCGGCAGGCTACCTCATGAAGAATGCCGCCGACCGCGAGCTCGCCGACGCGGTCCGCGCCATCGCGTCGGGCGACATCTACGTACAGGCGTCCGCGTCGCGCACGTTGGCGCGCGCCGTGTCGCGCCGGAACGAGCACGTCGAGGAGCGCGACCGCTATCAGCAACTCAGCGAGCGTGAGCGCGACGTGCTGGTTCTCGTCGCCGGCGGCTATTCCGCGTCGGAGATCGGCGAGAAGCTGTTCATCAGCCCCAAGACGGTGGAGACGTACAAGCAGCGGATCTCCGAGAAGATGGGTCTCTCGCATCGCGCCGACTACGTGCAGCTCTGCCTCCGCCTGGGACTGCTTCAGGCGACCTGAGGTGACATCGTGACGACGGTTCTGCCAGTCCTCCGGGTGCTCGCCGATGCGGAATGCCGCGCGCTGCTCGCGCGGCATCGCGTGGGACGCATCGCCTACTCGCATCGTGATCGTGTCGACATCGAGCCGGTCACGTTCGCCTACGACGGCGACTGGCTCTTCTGCCGCACGAGCATCGGCAGCAAGCTGTCGACGCTTTCGCACAACCCCTGGTGCGCGTTCGAGGTGGACGAAGTCCACGCGATGTTCGACTGGACCAGTGTCGTGGTAAAGGGGAGCTTCCACCTGCTCGACCCGGAGCTTGGCTCGCCCGACACGTATCGTCGCGCGTTCACGCTTCTCTCGACGCTCGTCCCCGGCACATTCTCTGCGGACGATCCTGTACCGCATCGGACGATCCTGTTCGGCATCCATGTCGGGGAGATCACCGGACGGACATCGTCGACCGATCGGGAGTGAGGCCGCGTGAGCGCCACGGTCGGCACTTCTCCGTCGCTGCCTGACCGTCCGTACATGAGCCGCCCGACGATCACTGATGCAGACCGGCGGCGAGGCGCTGGAGCGATACGCCGAAGGCCGGGCCTCCGCCGTGCTCCGATGTCGACACCTCGTCGCTCACCGGTGAGCCCGTGCCGATCGCGGCGTCCGCCGGCGTTCGACTCCTGAGCGGATCGCTCAACGGCAGCGGCTCGCTCACCATGCGCGCGACGGCAATCGCCGGCGCCGATCTACTGGGCCAGCGCCTTGGTCACCGTGACGCGCCGCGGTGGCACGATGAGCATGGAGTAGCGCCCATCCCGCACGAGCTCCGTGCTCACACTGCCCAGCATCCACCGGTCGAGTCGTCCGCGACGCGCGCTGCCCGCCGCGATGAGGTCGCAGCGTACGCTCTCGGAATACTCGAGCAGGATCCGCGCGACCGGCGCCTGCAGCTCGCGGTGGAGCACGACTTGGTCGATCGTGACCCGTTGGGACTCGAGCTGCCTCCGGTAGCGCGCGAAGCCCGCCGCGACGCCGAGCCTGTGGACGACCGCCTCACCGTCGTCCGGAAGGTCGAAGGAGACCGGGGGCGAATAGGCGAGCACGATGCTGCCCCCATCGGCGACGATGGAGCGCGCCACACGTGCGGCCGCGAGGCTCGACTGGCTGAAGTCCACGGCCGCGAGCACCCGCTGCGGGAGAGAAGGTGCGTCGGCCACGACGCCGAGGACCGGACATGCGGCATGGCGCATGACCTCCAACGTGGTCTCGTCCTGCATTGCGCGCTCGAGATATCCATGTCGCCGCAGTCCCACGATCACGAGCGCGGCGCGCAGTCGACGAGCCTCGTGCACGATGACACGAGCCGGCGATCCAAGCGCAACACGGATCTTCCACGCGATGGGCTCGCCGACTGCCTGCGCGAGCTCGGCGCGCACCGACTCCACCTGCTGCGCGTGAACCGAGGGACCCGCCGCCGCATCGGCGATGCCGATGGCCACATGCAGGCCCGCCGGCATGGGCGCCGATCGCGAGTCGATCACGTTGACGACGTGAATCACCGCGCCGCTCTGCGCCGCGAGCGCCGACGCGGTTCGCGCCGCGGCAGTGGACGCAGGTGAACCGTCCGTGGCGAGCAACACCACGCGACCAAACAGCGACTGGAGCGGGTTCGGCGTGGGTGTACTGCTTGGCGCGGGAGCAACGGTCAGCACGGCGGACATGGGGCCTCCAGGGCACTCGGGAGCAGCACGATCCGCAATCGATCGCGCATGTCGGCACTCGGGTTCGTTGGATGGAAATGAACGCGCGCCCACGCCCCCGGGCTGTAGGCAGTTTCACCCGGCCGTGTCAGGAGAATTCCGGGGGATCGCATGCGACGGGAGACTTCCCGCATGCGCGGCTGCAGAATCCCCGACACGATTACCGGCCTCCTCCTGACATCTGCCAGACCGAAAAGGGCCGATGTTCCTCTCGAGACCAGAAGCCGACTTTAACACGAGGTTCGCCCGTGCTGATTCCCCTGCCCGATAATGCGCCGCGCGATCGCCGCTTCCTCACCAACGAAGACGGCTTGATCCCCATCACGGCGACCACGGCCGCCAGAATACTACCCTCCCTGCAGAGACTCGCCCCGGGTCGACGACCGGATCCGCTCATTCCGCCGTCCCTCGTCGTGTCGACAGGGTCTCGCACGCTCAGGAACACACTCCTCATCATCGGCGCGGCCGCCGCGCTCATCGCGGCGTCGGGAATGATCGGCTGCACCATGCCGGCTGATGCCAAGGAACTCGGCGGCGCGACCACGGTGCCGGTGCGCACGGTCTCGGACGAGATCGTCGGACAGGAGATCGCCATCCTCACCGCGGCGCCCAACGTGCCCGCGCAAATCACCCGCACGCACGCCACAAGGGTCATCGTCAACATCGACGTGACCGAAAAGGCGATGCGCCTGGCGGATGGGGTCGACTACACGATGTGGACGTTCGGCGGAACGGTGCCGGGCACGTTCATTCGCGTGCGTGAGGGCGATCTCGTCGAACTGCACCTGCGGAACGCGGCGAACAGCACGATGCCGCACAACATCGATCTGCACGCGGTCACCGGACCCGGTGGCGGCGCACACGCATCACTCACGCTGCCGGGGCACGAGACCGTGTTCACGTTTACGGCCATGAACTCGGGCCTCTACGTCTACCACTGCGCCACGTCGCCCGTGCCGATGCACATGGCGAACGGGATGTACGGAATGATTCTTGTCGAGCCCAAAGCCGGCCTGTCGAAGGTAGACCGCGAATACTTCGTCATGCAGAGCGAGTTCTACACGAAGGGGAAGTTCGGTGATCCCGGGCTGCAGACGCTCGACATGGACAAGGGCATCGATGAAAACCCCACGTACGTGGTCTTCAACGGAAGCGTCGGCGCCCTCACCGGGCCGAAGGCATTGCAGGCGAAGGTCGGCGAGCGTGTCCGGCTGTTCGTCGGCGACGCGGGGCCGAACCTCACCAGCTCCTTCCACGTCATCGGTGAGGTGTTCGACAACGTCTACGCCGAAGGCGGCACGGTCGCGACGCACAACGTGCAGACGACACTCATTCCCGCCGGCGGATCGGCCATCGTGGAGTTCGGGGTCGAGCAGGCGGGCGATCTCATCCTGGTGGATCACTCCATCTTCCGCGCATTCAACAAGGGCGCACTGGGCGTGCTGACGGTGAGCGGGCCCCCCGAGGCCAAGGTGTTCGCCGCGGTGAAGAGCAGCAGTCCCGCCGCGCGCTGATCGCGCCGTCACGGTTCACGCGCCAACACGGGAGCTTCCATGACATCGCGTCGCGCCGCCTTCATTGCCCTGATTGCTGTCGTGGTGCCGAGCACCGCGACGGCGTCAGCGGGCGTGCGACGCGAGGTCACGCCTGCGAGCGGCACGAGTGACATGGCACAGCTTCCCGCCGGCACGTACCGGCCACTCTACACCGCGCCGGGCGAGAGCGCGGTGCGAGTAGGCGCCTTCGCGCTCGATCGGCGTCCTGTCACGCGCGCCGAGTTCCTCGCGTTCGTGCGAGTGCACCCCGATTGGCGGCGCGGCTCCGTGCGCCCGCTCCACGCCGAGCCGTCGTATTTGTCGCAGTGGCCTGGCGTGCTGGATGCAGGAACCGGCAGCGACCTGCAACGCCCGGCCACTGGGGTGTCGTGGTTCGCGGCAACCTCATACTGCGCCGCGCGTGGCAAGCGGCTGCCGACGCTTGACGAATGGGAATACGCTGCCGCCGCGAGCGGCACGCGTCGTGATGCGACCGCTGATCCGGCATTTCGCCGGGCCCTGCTCCGGCTGTACGCGGCGAGAGCATCGGCGCGGCTTCCCATCGCAGGGTCCGGCGCCGCGAATGCGTACGGCATTCGTGACCTCCACGGCGCCGCGTGGGAGTGGACGCGCGATTTCAACTCCAGCCATCGCCTCTACTGCGCCAGCGGCGCGATCGGCGCCGCTGACCCTACCAACTATCCCGCCTTCATGCGCTCGGCGTTCCGGTCCGCACTCACCGCCCGAGCCACCCTGGACGGGCTCGGCTTTCGCTGCGCCGCCGATCAACCGGTCTGATGGCGCGGGCGACATTCGGCTTCCCTCTGCTCACACCCCTTCGATCATGAAACACGACACCGAATCACCTCGCTTCGCCCCCGTGACCGCGGCGTGCACCGTCAACGAGGTGCTGGAGCGGTACCCCGCCACGGCGCCCATCTTTCACGAGCTCGGACTCGACACCTGCTGCCGCGCGCATTCCACCCTTCTCGACGCCGCCGCGTTCGCGCAGACGGATCTCAGCATTCTGCTCTCGATGCTCGAAGCATCGGCGCACGAGTCGTTCGCCGGCACCGGGCATACGGGGTACCGCTGATGGAGTGGTTCGTGAAGGCATTCGTGAAGGGGAGTCTCGCGTCGCTCGCCCTGGGCGTCAGCCTCGGCCTCGCGATGGCGGCGCACCCGCCGTGGACCATCCATCGCGTCGCGCACATGCACCTCGTGCTGCTCGGCTTCGTGACGATGATGATCTACGGCATCGGCTACCACGTCATTCCGCGCTTCACCGGGCATGCGCTGCACAGCGCGCGCGCGGCGGGCTGGCACTGGTGGAGCTCGACCGTGGGACTGGCGCTCATGGTCGTCGGCTTCATGCTGCGAACGGTGAATCCGTCGCCAGGCACCTGGGTGCTGGTCGCCGGCGGAAGCCTGTCGGCGCTAGGCGCGTACCTCTTTGCCTACGTCATCTGGCGTACGGTGGACGGCTCGCCCGCCGCGCAGGCGGCGACGGCACGCGCGCGGGAGTCGGCGAACGCGGCTCGTCGCGCGCCGCTTCCGAACCTCCCGGTCAGCTCGGCATGACGTAGTCCCATCGGTTCTGCGCTCGCGGCGGTTGATGTAGCTTGCGGGACATCCCTACCGCGAGCGGATCACCTGTCATGACGTCGATGAGCCGCCCGGGTCCTGCGCAGCGCATGGTGGCATGGCTGCTCGATCGTGCCGACCGCCCGAGCGGATTGATCGTGCTCGTGGTGCTCGCGCTGCTCGAGGCAACGTTATTTCCTGCGCCCACCGAAGCCATGCTGCTCGCGCTCGCGATCGCCCGCCCGCGGCGCGCCTGGTGGCTGGGCGCCGTGGCCGCTGTCGCATCGGCGGCCGGCGGCATCATCGGCTATGAGCTTGGGCTCACGCTGTTCGAGGAGGTCGCGCGACCGGTGCTCGCATCGCGCGGATTGCTCGGGCAGCTGAACACACTCGGGACGCTGTACCGCGACAATGCATTCCTCGCGCTGCTCAGTTCGGGCTACACGCCGATCCCGTACCTGCTGTACACCATGACGGCCGGCGCCTTCGACGTGCCGCTGCCCACTTTCATCCTGGGCTCGCTCGCGGGACGTGCGCTCAAGTACGCACCACTCGCGGCGCTCGCGTATTTTCTCGGACCAGCGGCGCGGTCGTACGTGGAGCGCTACGCTGGATGGGTCGTGGGCGCGGTCGTGGTGGCCGCCGCCGTGTTCTTCCTGCTCGCGCGCTAGGCTGGCTGACCAGAGCCCACGCGTAGCGTGCATCGTTGCCGGGCCCCCGACGCGGCGATATGATCATACGGTCACCTTCGGAGTGCTCATGGGTCTCGCCGTCCTGCTGATCGTCGTCGCCGCGCTCGCCGTACTTGCCCGCGCATCGTTCAAGGTCATCGGACAGGCCGAGGTGATGGTGATCGAGCGCCTGGGCCGCTTCCACCGCGTGGCGCGCTCGGGGTTGAACGTGCTGATCCCCTACGTCGAACGCCCGAAGTCGATCGATGTGCGTTACTTCGAGATCGCCGTCGGCGGGGTGAAGAAGATCACCGCCGGCTCGACGAACCGGATCGACCTGCGCGAGCAGGTGCTCAATTTCCCGAGCCAGCCGGTGATCACCAAGGACAACGTCACCATCGACATCGACGCCGTGCTCTACTACCGCGTCGCGGACCCGCAGAAGGCGACGTACGCGGTGCAGAATCTCCCCTACGCGCTCGAGACGCTCACCAAGACGACGCTGCGCAACATCGTCGGCGAGATGGAGCTGGATTCCACGCTCGCCAGCCGCGACGCCATCAACACGCGCATGCGTGAGGTGATCGAGGAAGCGGCCATCGGCTGGGGCGTGGATCTTACCCGGGTCGAGCTCCAGGCGATCGAGCCGCCTCGCGACATTCAGCAGTCGATGGAGTTGCAGATGCGCGCCGAGCGCGAGCGACGGGCCGCGGTCACCAACGCCGAAGCGGGAAAGCGCGCCGCGATCCTCGAGGCGGAAGGAGTGCGCGAGTCGCAGGTGCGCCGTGCGGAGGGCGAGAAGGACGCCGCGATTCTGCGCGCGCAGGGTCTCGCGACCGCGCGGCTGGCAATGGCCGAGGCCGAAGGAGAGGCGCTCGATCGCATCGCGCAGTCGCTCCCGGACGGTCAGGCGGCGATGTACCTGCTCGCCCTGAAATATCTCGAGGCGCTGCCGAAGATGACGGAAGGAGCCGGCACCACGATTTTCCTGCCTGCCGAGGCGACGGGTGTGATGGGCGCCGTCGGCGGTTTGCGCGAGTTGCTGGCGGGAAGTTCGAAGCGGTCCACACTGCCGTCACCGGGTGTCACCCCGTCGCCGTCCGCTCCCCCGGCCCTGCCGCAACTGCCGCCCGGCACCGATCCCCTGCGACCGGATCGCTGACCTTGACCACCAGCATCTCCCGCGAGCGAGCCGAGCGCATCGCTCGCGGACATGCCTGCGAGACGTGCGGAGAGTACACGTACAAAAAACTCGTCGTGAAGCCCGCGCCCGACTCCATTCGCGATGAGCTCTCGGCCATCTGGATCGCCACCATGCTCTGCGGCGTGTGTGGCCGTCACCAGGAGCTCGGGCTGGACGCCGAGGGCGATGTGGTGTTCGTGAGCTGACCGCGGGCGTGCACGCCGGCGCGCATCGCATTGCGCGCCGATTTGCCGCTGGCGATGTTCCAACGCCCACGGAGGGTTGGCAGAATGGCTATTGCACCGGTCTTGAAAACCGGCGTCCGCAAGGACTTCAGGGTTCGAGTCCCTGGCCCTCCGCTCGCATCACCCGTGCGCTCGCGTCACTGAAACGCTCGCGCGACGACGCCACGTTGCGTCCGGTCATCATGACCCATCCCCACTTCTCGCGGGTCCCGCGGGTAGCATTCAAGGATGGCTGACCAATGACCTCGTCCTACCGGGCCGCCGATGCGCTGCTCGAATCGACGCAATTGGCCGATTCGCCCGTCTTTGGCGTCTTCTGTCGATTGCTCGACAGCTACGTGCGACACGGCATCGGTGGGCCGGCGCTGCTGCTCTCCTCACAGGCGGCTGCGGGCGAGACGAGGCGTCAGGGACTGGTGCCTGAACGGATGCTCAGCGCGCTGCGGCTCTCGAGTTGCCGCTCGCCACGCGTCCTGCCGACGGCGTCGCTCGGCACGGCGGCCGACGACCGGCACTCCCGCGCCGTCCGGCAGTTCCTCATGCAGTACTTCGCGCACTGACGAACCTCACCGTGTCGTGGATCGCGGTGCCGGTGTAGGTCGTTCGGCCGCGAGGATCCACGCCGTCAGGAGCTGACCCCGCACGTCGTTTCTCGACCGCGCCGAGCGTGGCGTGAGCACCACCATCGCGCCTCGCGCGTGGCGAACGTCACCAGTCTTCAGCGCCGCCACCACCGTTCCGTCACGCAACAGGTCAGGCGGCAACCAGTCGACGCCGCGGCGGGCCGCGTCGATCAGGGGCAGCGACGCCCGGTTCACGCGCGGGAAATCGTGCGCAGCGAGTCCGTGCAGGAACTCCACGGCCGCGCGCGCCTCGGCAGGCGCGGACTGCCTGTCCAGCGCCCGAACGGCGTCAGCGAAGAATAGGGTGTCGGCGACACCGTTGCTTCCGCCGGCTCGCGTTTCTTCGGCTTCGCGCACCGCGTCCACCCACACGTGCCAATCCACCGGCGCCACCCCGGCGGCGAGCATGCGCTCCACCGCGCGCGCGCGCTCCGCCGCTCCGAGCTGCGGACCTGTCGCGTCAGCGAAGTCACTCGCGCCAACACGCGCGCCGAGCGACATCGCCTCCAGCCGTGGCACACCGGGAATCGGGTTCGCGATCGTGGCGGAACGCGCCACGCGTCGGCCCTCCATCAGCGGCGCCAGCGCGAAGCGATCGCCGGACAGTCCAACGAATCCCATCGCGCCTTCCTTCAGGTACCGCGTGCGCTCGGCGCCCAGGTCGAGCACCGGGAAGAAGTCGGAGTTTCCACCTCCCCCTCGCACGAGCGGCGCGAGTGTCTCGCTGCTCGCGATGCGAAGCGCGTCGAGCATGGCAGGCGTCACCGGCACGACGCGCCGCAGATCATCCGCGATGCCGGGCAAGGCGAAAACCGACCAGTCCGGCGCCGGAAGGCGCGGCTCGTTCGTGGCGACGATGAGGATGTCCTTGTTTCCCACGGAATAGAGCGCGTAGGCGGGAAAGTTGTCGGCGAGCGCGCGTACCACGCTCAGCACCAGGCCGTCGTTGATCTCGGACAGGTGCAACCACTGGCCGAACACACCGCCAGGCGTGAGATACCGACGCACGTGGGCGTAGAACTCGGTGGTGAACAGGCCGGACACCCCCGCCACCCATGGATTGGACGGCTCCGACAGGATGAGATCGAATCGCTGTTCCTGGGACGCGAAGTACGAGCGCGCATCCTCGACCGCGAAGACGGAGCGGGGATCACTGAACACGCGCCGGTTCGCGGGAAGGAAGGCGCGCGACGCGCGCAGCATCTCGGGCTCGATCTCGATCGTCACCACCTTCGTGAGTCGTGGATTCCCGAGCAGCGTATGCGACGACATTCCTGACCCTTGTCCCACCACCGCCGCGATGCGCGCTTGCGGTGCGTGCGCCAGCGTGATGAGCGGGAGCAGCACCTGCGTGGATGCATCGAGGGTGAATGGCGCTGGAGTCGCTGGTGGCGCGAACCACTCCGCGCCGAGCGACGCATCGGGCTTCCCGTTGGTGGCGAGTGAGAGTCCTGCCCCGGAGCCGATGCGGCGCACGCTCACCGTCGCCGTGCGCCCATCGGCGTAGAACACCACGTCGGGTGCGGAGGGGCGTCGCACGGCGCCGTACCGGAACACGCCACTGGTGAGCACCACACGGTCGAATCGCGTCCGGACGCCCACGATCACCACGACGAGCACCGCGGCGGCGACCGGCACCCATCGGCGAATGCGATACGGATCGTGCGCGCCGCGACGCTCCTCCACCAGCAGCCACACGCCGAGCGCCACGTCGATCGCCGCACCCGCCACGATCATCCATTTGAGGCCGAGCAACGGCAACAGCACCAGCGCCGCGAGCGTCACGCCCACGATGGAGCCCAGCGTGTTCACGCCATAGACTCGGCCCAGGGCGCGCTCGCCGTCGGCACCTCGCAGCAGAAAGCGCGTGATCAACGGCAGCGTCATGCCGGCACAGATCGTGGCCGGCAGCATGACCACAAGGCAGATCACGTAGCGGGCGATGCTGAATCCCACATATCCCGCCTCCTCTCGCGTGAACGCCGCCATGAACGCGCCCATCCACTCGAACGATCGCGCGTACAGCGGCAGCGTCGCCACGGCGAGCATTCCCATCGCGAGTTGCACCTGTGCCAGCTGCTGGAGCGTGCGTCGATGCAGCCCGTTGCGCCGGCGAATCACGAAGGCGCCGATCGAGAGCCCGAGGATGAACGCGGAGAGCATCAGTTCGAACGAGTGCGTCGCCGATCCGAGCACGAGCGACAGCATGCGAATCCACCCGATCTCGTAGATGAACGACGAGACGGCGGTGCCGAAGCTCACCAGCAACATGAGTCGGGCGAGCCGCACCGGAATCGCGAGCGCGCGCGGGTCCCGCGCGATCGCCGGACCGAGGTCGCCATCCGCGCGCGGCTCGGGCATCGCTTCGCCCACGTGTCGCGAGGCGAGAAACGCCGCACCCGCTACAAGGACGTTGGCCATCGCCGCGGAGAGCAACGTGCCCGGCAGACCGAACCGGGCGATCAGCACGAATCCGGCGACGAGCACGCCTGACGCTGCGCCGAGCGAGTTGGAAAAATAGAGCAACGCAATGGTGCGACCGGCCCGTTCAGGCGCCGGGCGGAGCGCTCCAGCCACCATGAGTGGGAACGTGGCGCCGAGCAGCAGCGACTGCGGCAGGATGAGTAGTGCGGCGATGCCCCATTTCGTCAGGAGATGCAGCGTTCCCGGCCCGAGGGCGGGAAAGAGGGTGTCGTACGCGCCGTGCGTCGCCCACAGGAAGGCGTCATGGAACACCAACCCGATGAGGCCCACGGCGAGCTCGACGACCGCGTACCAGAGCAGCGGATTGCGCACGCGCTCGGCCCGACGGCTCACGGCCAGCGCACCGATCGACATGCCGCCGAGAAAAATGACGAGCACGAGGACCTGCGCGTACGCGCCATGTCCCACGAACAAGCCGAGGTAGCGGGTCCAGATGGACTCGTAGACGAGTCCCGCGGCGCCCGACACCACGAAGATGACGCAGAGGAAGAAGAGCATGCTCCGCTTCGACGCCCGCCCTCCTCCGGTCGTCACGCGCCGGTGCCGTGAGGGATGGTGCGGGTTGCTCCGGTCCCGCGCGAGCGGTTACATTCCGCCCTGGCCGCATCGCGCGCGCCGCCTCTGGAGAGATGGCCGAGAGGCTGAAGGCACCGGTTTGCTAAACCGACATAGGGGGTCAACCTCTATCGAGGGTTCGAATCCCTCTCTCTCCGCTCCGAAGGCCCGTCGCAGCCGCGGCGGGCCTTCGTGCTTGTCACTCGCTCGGACCCATCATGGTTGCCTCCGTTCCCCGCCTCCGCTTCGCTCCCTCGCCCACCGGATATCTGCATGTGGGCGGTGCCCGGACCGCGCTCTTCAACTGGCTGTACGCCAGGAAATTCGGCGGGCAGTTCCTGCTGCGCATCGAGGACACCGACAAGGCGCGATCCACCGACGACAGCACCCGCGCCATTTTCGACGGCCTCGAGTGGCTAGGCCTCCTGTGGGATGAGGACGTCGTCTACCAGGGAGCGAACGTCGACCGCAATCGCGAGGACGCGTATGCGATGCTCGCGAACGGTACCGCGTACCGCTGCTTCTGCACGCAGGCCGAGCTCGCGGAGCGCCGCGCCGCTGCCGAGGCGAGCAAGGAAAGCTTCAAGTACGATCGTCGTTGCGATCGACTGGAGGCGCACGAGATCGAGCGGCGCCTGTCCGCGGGCGAGCCGTTCACGCTCCGGTTCCGCGTGCCGGAGGGCACCACGTCATGGGACGACCTGGTGCATGGCGAGATCGCCTTTCCCAACAAGGACATCGAGGACTTCATCATCCTGCGTGGTGACGGCACGCCGATCTACAACATGGCGGTGGTGAGTGACGACATCTTCATGCGCATCACCCTCGTGATGCGTGGTGACGACCACATCTCCAACACGCCGAAGCAGATCCTGCTCTACCGTGCGCTCGGATCCCCACTGCCGCAGTTCGCGCATCTGCCGATGATCCACGGTCTGGACGGCAAGAAGCTGAGCAAGCGGCACGGTGCCACCGCGGTGAGCGATTACGAGCATCTCGGCATCCTGCCCGGCGCGATGCTCAACTTTCTCGCGCTGCTGGGCTGGTCGCCGGGTCACGACATCGAGGTCATGTCGCTCGCGCGCATGCAGGAGCTGTTCGATACCGACGGCCTGCTGCGCAAGGCGGCGATCTTCGATCCGAAGAAGCTGGAGTGGATGAACGGACAGCACCTCAGCCTGGCGCCGGTGCACGAACTGGCTCTGATCGTGGGGCCGGCGCTGGAGCGCGCCGGACTCACGTCGGCAGGAGCGCTGGCCGAGCGGCAGTCGTGGTATTTCGCGTTGCTCGAGTTGCTGAAGGTGCGCGCGCGCCCCACGGACGACATCGTGCGACAGGCCGCACCGTTCTTTCGCGACGAGATCGGATACGACGCCGAGGC